>NZ_CP082276.1:1406922-1758653 GCF_023746615.1 Grimontia kaedaensis
CGATATAGTGTTCAAACAGACAGGCTCAGGGTTCGTCGCTACTGCTGATTATGTGGCAGGTCAGGAGTTTGACACGTTAACAGGATTTACGTCGGTCCCCACAGCTACTACCAGTTCTGAAGATGGCTATGGCGCTCACACGTTCGCCCTGAATGGCACAGCGCTAACTGACCCCAATGTGTATGTCACGGCAAACGCATCAGGCTTAGTATCTTACAAGACTTCAATCAATGGCATCATCCCCGATTGGATGTTCTTTGATGCGTCCAACGGTGAACTTTTTGGCACACCACTGCATGATGATGTAGGCATTCACACAAACATTCAAATCACAGTCACAGACGACGGAGCTGGCTCACTGAGCAGTTCGCTGACGCCATTTGATATAACGGTTACCGACATTAACAATGCCCCCACGACTTCCCAAGACTATGAGGTGATAGACGATACATACATCCAGGGTGGTGGGGCCTCTAACACTAACTTTGGTAGTGAAACCGAGATCATAGTGAAATCAGGCAGTAACACAGCTTGGCAGCGTAAAGCCTTTTACCGCTTTGAGGCGATTGAAGCGCTGGAAGCTGGCGTAACGCAGTCGGTGACGTTTCTGACTTCACTAAAAGAAGCTAATGCTGCATCAGCCTCAGAGTCGTTCCGCACCTATTCACTGGACGACGCTGTGGCTTGGACAGAAGAGAACTTGACTTGGGCTAATCGCCCGGTCTCTACAGGGGAGCTGGGACGGAGCCCTGTCCCAGACAAGCAATACAGCATTGATGTTAGTCAATATGCAATCGATAATCCAAGTACCCCATTGACCTTCTTACTACAAGTAGCAAGTAATAACCTTTACAAGCTAGTGAGCAAAGAGTTTGTACCAGCGAGGGGAGATCGCACCTACCTCTCGGTAGCTCGAAGTTACGTTGATGTGAGCATCAACCAAAACGATGCCGCGAATATTGTGTTACCCAACCAAGTATTTCATGACTTAGACGGCGATGCTTTGACACTCAGTGTGACCGGTCTGCCAGCCGGGCTCACATATAGCAGTGACACTATATCTGGCAATACATTGGTGGTCGGCGACCATACCGTTACGGTGACTGCCACCGACCCAAGTGGTGAGCAGGTGAGTACCAGCTTCGTCCTAACGGTGGTTGATATAAATTTGACACCCACTATTTCGGGCACGCCTGACACAACGATTACTGAAGGCAGTACCTACAGTTTTACGCCCACAGCGAACGATTTAGACAGCAGCGATACCTTGACTTTTAGCGTGTCGAACGCGCCAAGTTGGTCGAGCTTTAACACAGCGACCGGTGAGCTCTCTGGTACGCCACTCGACGCAGATGTGGGTACGACGAACAACATCGTAATAACAGTGACCGATGATGGTGCAGGAACGCTGAGCGCCTCTTTGCCCGCGTTTAACCTCACCGTCACGGATATCAATAATGCACCGGGGATCAGTGTGCCAGTGTCGGCGGGAAGCGGTACGGTCGGTGATCCCTTTACCGAGCTTGTCGGCGTGATGAGTGTGACCGCTGCGGGACAGTACGAATTCAACCTCGGTGGTCAAAGCTTCACCACGTACGTGGACGCGGGCGGCTATACTCTGGTCGCTAATGACTTTGGTAACGGCACAGGCGATTTGCCACAAGGCAACACACTGACGACAGGCTCTCGTGGGCTGTTGAGTACACCAGTGCTCAACGCATTAACCGATACGAATCGTGTGCGGGTGTCAACCACAGATGGCTTCCTTGATGCAACGACCACCAACACCACAATTGTTGACCGAGTGACCTCTGCAAAGACACTACACCGTGGCTTGCAAGATAACACGATTAACGATGATTGGGTGGGAACCAACGCCTTAGTACTCACCACAGATGCACCTCTAAACACTCAATATAGTCATGATTTAGCACGTAATGTTATTCATACACCGGGCGATCCTAATGCCATGGCATGGGTACCCAGTATAGGCGTTCAAAGGGCGCAACCGGGCAGTGTTCAGTTGGCCGATGACAAAGCCATTCAATTGTGGGTTAGTGGATATAAAGTGTTCAGTGTTGATGAGGGCAGCCCATTTACGCTAACAGCTTCCGCAGTCGACGCTGACCAAGCGGACACGCTAACGTTTAGCATCGCTAACGCCCCCAGTTGGACCACGTTTGATAGCGCGACAGGAGAACTCTCTGGCACACCCGCTGAAAGTGATGTGGGCACGTACGAAAATATTATTATTACCGCCACAGATAATGGCACGCCAAGCCTTAGCAGTTCACTACTGCCCTTTGCAATACAAGTTAATGATATCAACTATGCGCCTGTCATTTCAGGCACGCCGAGTACCACCGTCGCCGAAGGCGCAGCCTACAGCTTTACGCCCACAGCCAGTGATAATGATGCTGGTGATACCCTCATTTACAGCATTACCAACAAACCAGACTGGGTAGTTTTTAATACTCAAACAGGAGAGATGACAGGCAGCCCTCTCGACCAAGATGTGGGCATTCATAACGATATTACCATCACAGTAACCGATGATGGCAGCCCGGCATTAAGCTCAGCGCTTGGTCCTTTTTCCATATCCGTGACTGATACCAACAATGCACCGACATTAATTCAGGATTATGCGGTTGCAGCCGACAGTTATATCCGAGAAGGATTTCCTGACACTAACTTTGGTACCGAAGAAGAAGTGGCGATGAGAATGGCGGGCGCTCCCTACCGACGAGATGGGGTATATCAATTTCCTGTTATCGACCCCCTAGAGAGTGGTGTCACGCAGAATGTCAGTTTTATTACCGAATTAAAAACCCCAAGTGCTGCCGCTGAGTTCCTTGATTTTAGGCTCTACCCTATCGCAAGTAGCTGGACAGAAACGGGGATCACTTGGAATACACTCCCAACACCAGGTGCACTCATTGGCACAGAGCGGATCCCTCCAGGAGAAGTGCTTGATTTTGACGTTACCCAGCATGTAACCGATAACCCCGCTAACCCGTTGGCTTTCACTGTGCAAGCAAGCAACAATACCTTCTTCTCGTTTATCTCGCGTGAATACAAACGTGGCACAGTAATGCGGGTGACACGTCGCTATGCGGATGTGAGCATTAATCAAAACGATTCGGTCAACTTAGGCTTGTCAGATCAGGTCTTTACCGACCCAGACGGCGATACACTGACGCTTAGTGTCACCGGGTTGCCTACCGGGCTCGCATTTAGCGGTAATACTATATCTGGCAATACACTGGTGCTCGGTGACCACACCATCACGGTGACTGCCACTGACCCCAGTGGTGCTCAAGTGAGTACAAGTTTCACCTTAACAGTAACGGATGTAAACTTAGCGCCAACCATTTCAGGCACTCCCGGTACAACCATCGCCGAAGGCAGTAACTACAGTTTTACACCCACAGCTAACGATTTAGACGGCAGCGATACCTTAACTTTTAGTGTGTCGAATGCGCCAAGTTGGTCCAACTTTAACACTGCGACCGGTGAGCTCTCTGGTACGCCACTCGACGCAGATGTGGGCACGACGAACAACATAGTGATAACGGTGACCGATGATGGTGCAGGAACGCTGAGCGCCTCTTTGCCCGCGTTTAACCTCTCTGTCACAGACATCAATAACGCGCCAACTATCAGTGGTTCGCCTTCAACAACGATAGCCGAAGGGAGTGCGTATAGCTTTACACCCTCGGCCAATGACATTGACGCCTCTGACACACTGACCTTCAGTGTGACGGGTGCTCCAAGCTGGTTGAACATTAACCCTACAACGGGCGAGCTATCCGGTACACCGGCTGATGCAGATGTTGGAACAACAAATAATATTGTTGTGACAGTGACAGACGATGGCGCAGGCACACTGAATGCGTCACTACCGGCGTTCAATTTAACGGTCACTAATATTAATAACGCTCCCACCATTTCTGGCACCCCTGCGACAACGGTGGCTGAAGGCAGTGCCTATAGCTTTACTCCCACAAGTAGTGATGTCGATTTATCAGACACTCTAACTTTCACTGTGTTGAATAAACCTAGCTGGTTGAATATTAACTCAGCAACGGGCGAGCTCTCCGGCACACCAGCCGATGCGGATGTAGGTATCCATACGGGTATTGAGATCACAGTGACAGATGATGGTGCAGGGACATTAAGCGCCTCTTTGCCCGCGTTTAACATCACGGTCACTGATATCAACAACGCGCCAGTCATTAGCGGCACCCCCGCCACTTCAGTGGCGGAGGGTAGTCTATATTCCTTTACCCCCACGGCCAGCGATGCAGATTCATCAAACACTCTCACCTTCACTGTGGCAAATTCGCCCGGCTGGCTGAGCATTGATTCAGTCACTGGCGAGCTATCAGGCACCCCAGCGGATGCTGACGTTGCTACTTATACCGGCATTGCAGTAACCGTCACGGATAATGGTACAGGTGCCTTAAGCGCTACCCTGCCAATCTTTAGCATCACAGTCACCGACATCAACAACGCACCGGTGATTTCGGGTACTCCAGCCACGTCAGTCAATGAAGGAAACAGCTACACCTTTACACCGACAGCCAGTGACATTGATGCGGCCGATACCTTGACGTTCTCCATTACCAACAAGCCGACCTGGGCCACCTTTGACAGTGTCACCGGTACCTTGTCGGGCACTGTAACCAACGCAGACGTAGGCACTACATCCGGCATACAAATCACCGTGACCGATGACGGTCTGGGATTGCTCAATGCCACCTTACCGGCGTTCTCTATCTCTGTGGTTGACGTTAATAACGCGCCAACCATCTCAGGCTCACCACTGACCACTGTCGCTGAAGGTAGCTCTTATTCGTTCACGCCAACCACAACTGACTTGGATGGCGATACTCTGACGTTCAGCATTGTTAATCAGCCCGCCTGGGCAAACTTTAATGCGGCAACTGGGGAGCTGAGCGGGACTCCGGTAAATGCAGATGTCGGTACTGTCAGCGGGATTCAAATTACGGTCACTGACAGCGGAGCAGGGTCACTGAGCGCTACCCTGCCAGCGTTTGACCTTACCGTGACTGACATCAATAATCCGCCAACGATAACTGGTATACCCACAACCTCGGTCAATGAGGGCAGCGCATATAGCTTTACCCCTTCAGCGAATGACCTCGATGGCGATACCCTAACATTCAGCCTCACCAACAAGCCGGACTGGCTGACCTTTGATACCAGTACCGGCACCCTATCCGGCACGCCAGCGCACGCCGATGTCGGTACCATCACTGGTTTGCAACTATCCGTCAAAGACAACGGTGACGGCGAGCTCAGTGCTGCACTGGCTACCTTTAATATCACGGTGGTCGATATCAACAATGCGCCGACTATTGCAGGGACACCTTCAACCACCGCAGCAGAGGGCAGTCAATACAGCTTCACGCCAGTCGCTAACGATTTGGACAGTGACACTTTGACGTTCAGCATCGTCAACCTGCCCAGCTGGGCCAGCTTCAATACGACGACTGGTGAGCTCAGCGGTACCCCAGGCAATGCCGATGTCGGCACCACTACCGGCATTGCGATCACCGTAACTGATGACGGTGCCGGGACGCTCAGTGCCTCACTGGCGGCCTTTGACCTGACCGTCTCTGACATTAATAATCCGCCGCTCATCACTGGTACACCAACAACATCGGTGAATGAAGGTGATAACTATAGCTTTACCCCTTCGGCCAGTGATCTTGATGGCGATACCTTGACATTCAGCATCACTAACAAGCCTGATTGGCTGAGCTTCGACCCCACCACCGGGGCGATCAGCGGCACACCCACGCATAGTGATGTAGGGATTGCAGCGAGTCTCCAAATCTCTGTCAAGGACAATGGTTCTGGGGAGCTTAGCGCGGCATTGCCTACCTTTAATATCACTGTGGTCGATATCAATAACGCCCCCACGATTGCAGGGACACCACCCACCAGCGTAGATGAAGGCAGCACTTATAGTTTCACCCCCGTTACTGCCGATCTGGATTCAGATACCCTAACATTCAACATTGTTAATCAACCCGGCTGGGCAAGTTTTAACGCGGCGACTGGCGAGCTCAGCGGTATACCGGGCAACAGCGATGTTGGAACCACATCAGGCATTGTTATCACAGTAACGGATGATGGAACAGGCACCCTCAGTGCTAGTTTACCTGCGTTTGATCTCACTGTTTCGGATATCAACAATCCGCCTATTATCAGTGGAACGCCAGCCACGTCAGTCAATGAAGGTGACAGCTATAGCTTTACCCCGACGGCGAGCGATCTGGATGGTGACTCCCTCATATTCAGTGTCATCAATAAGCCTGATTGGCTAAGCTTTGACACCAACACCGGGGCACTGACCGGCACGCCCGCGGATAGTCACGTAGGGCTGGCCACGGGCATTCAAATCTCTGTCAAGGACAATGGTGCGGGTGAGCTGAGTGCATCTCTCGCGACGTTCAACATTACCGTCGTTGACATTAACAATGCCCCGGTACTCTCAGGCACTCCAGCAACTACCGTCGAGGAAGGTAGCCTATACCGCTTTACGCCTGTGACCACAGATCTGGATGGTGACACCCTAACATTCAGCATTACCAACAAACCAAGCTGGGCAAGTTTTGACACGGCCACCGGCGAGCTGAGTGGCACGCCCGCTGACGCGGATGTTGGCACCACCAGCGGGATCCTTATCTCCGTCATCGATGACGGAGCTGGAACCCTGAGTGCCACGCTGCCAAGCTTCAATATCACTGTCTCCGACATCAACAACCCACCGACCATCAGTGGCACTCCCGTGACATCGGTGAATGAGGGAGACAGCTACAGTTTCATCCCCGCCGTTGCCGATCTCGATGGGGACACACTGACCTTCAGTGTGATAAATAAACCGAACTGGCTTACCCTCAACACCAGTACCGGTGAGTTGTCCGGCACGCCGCTGGATGCAGATGTAGGAATAAGTGCGGGCATTCAGATTGTCGTGACGGACGACGGCGTGGGGAGCTTAAGTGCGCAGCTTGCACCTTTCAGCCTGACCGTAGTTGATACCAATACAACACCAATCCTGTCAGGTACGCCCACGACCAGCGTCAATGAGGGGACACCCTACAGCTTCATACCGACCGCTACGGATGGGGACACTGACACCCTGACATTCAGCATTGTCAATCAACCCAGCTGGCTGACCTTTGATTCAGCAACCGGTGAATTAAGCGGTACCCCCCTTCATGCCGACGTGGGCACCACATCTGGCATTACGATTACTGTGACGGATGATGGTATCGGCACTTTGAGTGCTACGTTGACACCTTTCAGCATCACGGTGAACGACATCAATAATCCACCGGTCATCACCGGCGTCCCAGCCGTTAGCATTGCAGAAGGTAACAGCTACAGTTTTACCCCTTCCGCCAGTGATCTCGATGGCGATACCCTGACCTTCAGCATCGCCAACTTACCGGGTTGGATGAGCTTCGATAACACCTCAGGGGCCTTGACCGGGACACCGCTCAATGCCGATGTTGGCACGTACGCTAACATTCAGATTTCGGTCACGGACAATGGCACAGGCGCCCTCAGTGACGCCCTGCCTGCCTTCACGCTGACCGTAACCGACGTGAATAATGCACCTAAGATCACGGGTAACCCCGCTAATACCGTTGACGAAGGGACAAACTACACATTTACCCCCACTATCGATGAACTGGACGGCGATAATGTCATCTTCAGCATTATTAACCAGCCTGCGTGGATGACCTTTGATACTGTCACCGGTCAGCTCAGTGGCACGCCTGCTCATGCCGATGTTGGGACCTATACAAACATTCAGATCACCGTGACAGAAACGACACCTCAAGGCCTGAGTGACACGTTGCCTGCCTTTGACATTATCGTAGTCGACGTTAACAACGCTCCATCCATTGCTGGCACCCCTGCGACTCAGGTGAATGAAGGGTCACCTTATGCCTTCTCACCCTCAGCATCAGATTTGGACGGTGATACGCTGACCTTTACCATCAACAACAAGCCAGTCTGGGCAAGTTTTAACAGTACAACGGGGGCACTGAGTGGCACCCCACAAAACGGGGATGTCGGTATCACGACGGGTATTGAAATTCTGGTGACAGACAATGGCGCGGGTAATCTCAGCCAAGCGCTTCCCCTTTTCAACATCACAGTCAACGACATCAATAATCCCCCTGTGATTAACTACCCAACGCTCAATGGTAATGGAACGGCCTCTCTCCCATTCACTACATTGCTCGGAGCCCGTCAGGTCAGCACAGACGGTATCTATCACTTCGATTTAAATGGGGAGACCTTCTCCAGCTACGTCGATGCACAGGGTTACGTTCTGGTGGCAATAGACTACGGTAATGGCAGCGGCAACTTGCCCCGCTCTGCCAGTCTGGATACGGCGGCACGCGGCCTGCTGAGCGCGCCGGTGCTGGCGGCTTTGTCCGAAGCCACAGAAATCCGTGTCTCTTCATCGGATAACACCTTAGATGCGGTCACGAACGATCAAAGTATGCTGGATAAATTACTGGCAGGAGAAACCTTGCACGCCGGTATTGATGACAACGTAGCCAATGACACCTGGACAGGCGCGAGCGCCGATGCCCTGACCGTGGACGCAACATGCATGTCCTCCAATGGCAACTTGCTGGAGGAAAATGTGTTCGATGTGTGTGGTGCGAACAGCGGATCACAGTGGATACTGGGCACATCCGATACGCAACGTATAAGACAAAATGCCGGCGATATTGCAGACAACGAGTATCTGGCACTTTGGGTACGTATGGATAACACCTTGGTGGTGAATGAAGGCGATCTGTTTAGCTTTACCCCAGCAGCCAGCGATCTTGATGCCGACGGTCTCACCTTCAGTGTTACTAACCCACCTTCCTGGGCCTCATTTGACGCTGCAACTGGTCAATTAAGTGGCACACCGGTTCATGCGGATGTTGGCACCTCGGCGAACATCACAATCACCGTCACGGATGATGGCACTGGTAGCCTGAGTGATACTCTGATGGCCTTCAGTGTCCAGGTAATGGATGTGAACAACGCCCCCGTCATCAGCGGGACACCGACGACGACTGTAAACGAGGGGCAGGCTTACAGCTTCACCCCAACAGCCTCGGATGATGACGGTGATACCCTGACCTATAGTATTGCTAATAAGCCAAGCTGGGTAACCTTCGATCCGAATACGGGCAACCTCAGCGGGACCCCGGATAATGCCGATGTCGGTGTCACTACTGGTATACAAATCACCGTCACCGACGACGGGGATGGGCTTCTCGCTGATACCTTACCTGCTTTTAACCTCACCGTCGTCGATATCAACAACGCGCCGTCTATTTCGGGTACCCCAGAAACAACAATCAACGAAGGGGGCTTCTACAGTTTCACCCCCACAACGGCAGATGCTGACGGTGATAGCCTTACTTTCAACATTACCAACCAACCTACATGGTTAAACTTTGATACCACGACAGGCGCACTGACTGGTTCACCAGCACATGCCGATGTCGGTACGGTCAATGCCATTGAAATCACCGTGACCGATGACGGTGTCGGCGCGCTCAGTGCCACACTACCCACGTTTAACATCACAGTGAGTGATATCAACAATGCGCCATTGATCACAGGAGCACCGCTGACCAGTGTTTTAGAGGGGGTAAGCTATACCTTCACGCCGACTACCAGTGATCTTGATAGTGACAACCTCAGCTTCAGCATTATCAATCAGCCTGCTTGGGCGAGCTTTGATACCACCACCGGCGAGCTGTCAGGCATACCTCGCCATCAGGATGTGGGCATCACCACAGGTATTCAAATTATGGTGACAGACGATGGTGCTGGTACACTCAGCAGTGCCCTGCCTCCATTCAGCCTTAGCGTGATAGATGTCAACAACGCGCCCACCATCACTGGCACACCCACGTCTTCGGTGTTGGAAGGTAACAGCTACTACTTCACTCCAACGGTGAGCGATGCTGACGGTGACGCGCTGAGCTTCTCGGTGACCAACAAACCCGCCTGGGCAACATTTAATGCGGCCACCGGTGAACTGAGTGGTACGCCGCTTCATGCAGATGTTGGTACAACCTCTGGCATACAGATAACGGTCACAGACAATGGTGTGGGATCATTGAGTGCCGCGTTGGCGACCTTTGATCTTACGGTCATCGACGTAAACAACCCACCAGTGATTGGTGGCACGCCTTTAAACACTGTCAACGAAGGCAGCCCATACACCTTCACACCGACCGTGTCCGACCTTGACGGTGACACTGTAACTTTCAGTATCACTAATAAGCCAAGCTGGCTGAATTTTGATGCGTCTACCGGCACACTCAGCGGTATACCAGCGCATAAGGATGTCGGTACCAGCGCTGGTATCCAACTGACGGCAACTGATGATGGCACAGGCACACTCAGCAGCACGCTAACCACTTTCGCCATTACTGTGATTGATATCAATAATATTCCAACGATATCAGGCACACCTGGCACCTCAGTACTAGAGGGTAATGCCTACACGTTCACCCCTTCCACCTCTGATTTGGACGGAGATACGCTGTCATTTAGCATCTCCAACAAACCAGCCTGGGCAGCGTTCAATACCACCACGGGTTCCCTGACAGGCACACCCGTCCATGCTGATGTCGGCACTACGTCAGGGATCACGATCACCGTGACTGACAACTACAATGGTGCATCGGTCGCGGTGCTCGCACCGTTTGATCTGACGGTGATTGATATCAACAATACCCCCATCATCTCCGGCACGCCGTCTACGGTTTTGGATGAAGGGAATAGCTATTACTTTGCCCCAACAGCCTCAGACCCAGATAGTGACACCCTGACCTTCAGCATCATCAATAAGCCAGCATGGGCGACCTTTGAAGCAGCGACTGGAGCCCTATATGGGATCCCTATGCATGCCGATGTGGGGATTCACACGGGTATTCAGATCATTGTGACGGACAATGGCATCGGCACCCTCAGCGCCTCACTGGCCTCATTTAACATCACAGTCAATGATGTGAATAATGCACCCAGTATTTCAGGAAGCCCACTGCCGACTGTTTCGGAGGGTAACGATTATAATTTCACTCCGATCAGCAGTGATCTGGACAACGATGTGTTGACGTTCAGTGTTGTCAACCTCCCAAGCTGGGCCTCTTTCGACACTACAACGGGTAGACTGTTCGGTACCCCTTCACAAACGGATGCAGGCCTCTATGGCGGGATCGTCATCAGCGTAAGTGATGGCCTGCTGTCGAATGCTTTGCCGTCATTTGATATCAATGTGAAAGGTGTCAATACTCCGCCTATCGCCAACGCCATGGCTATCACACTCAATGAAGATACGGCAGCTATCTTTGACGCTGACGTGGTGGACGCAGATAACGATGTGCTTACTCTTCAAGTCATAGAGGAGCCTATTAATGGGACGATTAGCGTCTCAGGTAGAGAATTTACGTATCAACCAGACGCAGAGTATTTTGGTAATGACACTTTCCGTTTTGTCGTCACAGACGGTGAAATTGTCTCGGACGCTGCCACCGTCTCTCTCACTATTACTGCCGTGAACGATCCCCCGGTGGCGAACGATGATGTATTGGTCGTCTCCAGAAGCTTGGCTGGTGTCTATGTCCTTGACGTTTTGGCTAATGACACCGATGTCGAAGACGGTACGCCGGAATTGATCAATGTCAGTTCCAATGAAGGTACGGTTGTCATTGTGGACGGTAAGATCACCCTCACCACAAACGCATCAAATGGCGCTGAGATCACTCTCGACTATCTCGTGGCGGATAGCGAAGGCGATCAGGACAGTGCAGCAGCGCTGGTGACCGTCACGGGAGAAATTGCTGGAGAGCCTAACATTACCGCACCGGCGCCTGTCACCCTTCAAGCAACTGGCCTTTACACCTTTGCCGATCTCGGGTTTGCCACTGCCACGGATGAATATGGTAACCGCTTACAGGTCGAGCTCATTGGTCGCCCCTACTTTAAGCCGGGGAATAACAAGGCATATTGGCAAGCTACTGACTATCAAAATCGTACCGTCACGGGCACTCAGGATGTGACCGTTTTCCCTATCGTCTCTTTGGGCGCTGATATCGAGGCTGCCGAGGGGAATACGGTTGAACTGACGGCATATCTCAATGGCGACTCACCGGTCTACCCTGTGATTGTGCCCTTCACCGTCTCCGGCACCGCCGATGGTAGCGACCATACCCTTGAGTCCGGCGACATTATTATAGAATCCGGGCACTCAGGGAGCATCACGTTCCAGTTGATCGAAGACAGCACCAGTGAATCAACCGAGCAGATTGATATTCAGCTGAGCGACACCCTCAATCTTGTGGACGATGGGCACCTTACTGTCTTTATTACGGATGACAATTTGCCACCGTCGGTAAACACTGTGGTTGAACAGAGCGGTCAGGCCAGAAATTTGATCCTGAGAACAGGTGCTCTCGCCACTATCAAGGCATTAGCGACAGATGCCAACCAAGGAGACACGCTCTCTTACTCTTGGACAAACAACAACAGTGAGTTCAGTAACCAATCCAGTAATGATGAGGAATTTGTATTTTCGCCCCTGTCGGTTCCAACAGGCGTATACCGTGTTGATGTTACGGTAACTGACGATGCTGCGATACAGGGATCAGTGAGTCGAATCATACTGTTTGAAGTCGTAGATGTTCTTCCGACACTTGACCAAGGAGACAGCGATGGCGACTTAATACCCGATAATGCTGAAGGATTGACGGATGGCGATGGCGATGGCATTCCAGATTATCTTGACCCAATTGCTGACTGTAATGTGATACAGGAAGTCATCCAGACCAATACGCAATATCTGGTTGAGACAGACCCTGGTACCTGCATTCAAAAAGGCATTGTCGCCATGCAAGCCCAATCAGGTGGGTTGAAAATAGACGCAACGGAGGTCATCGCTGACACAGCCGTAACAAACATTGGTGGCCTGTTTGACTTTATCACGTCCGGCATGGAATCAGAGGGAGACAGCATCACCATTGTGGTACCTCAAGTTTCCCCTATACCGGGTAACGCAGTTTACAGGAAGTTGGTCAATGGAAGTTGGACCGATTTTGTGGAAGGTCCACATGATACCCTTTCTTCAGCGCCGGGGGCTGAAGGTTTCTGCCCAGCTGTGAACAGCACGGTCTGGCAGACGGGCTTAAACGTGGGTCATTGGTGTGTGAAGCTGATGATCAAAGACGGAGGCACGAATGATGAAGACGGGATTGAAAACAGGAGTGTTCAAGATCCTGGCGGGGTAGGTGTCCCTATCACCGGGAACAATTCCCCTATCGCTAATGATGACAACATCTCACTCCCTGAGGGCACTCCACATTCCATCGATGTGCTTGCCAATGACACTGACCCGGACAACGATAGTCTGAACCTAATCTCTGCTACTGCGAGCCTAGGTACAGTGAGCATCATATCGAACCAGCTCTATTTCGAAGGGCCTGAGAATTACTTTGGCATGATTACTATTACCTATATCATTGAGGATTCCTTCGGGGCGACAGATTTCGGCCATGTGAATCTAACGCAGTTTATCAACAATGCACCGACCTTGATTGACGATGAGGTTTCCATGGACGGCACTGGCTCTATCACAGCGAATGTGTTGTCCAATGACTTCGATGCCGATGGTGATCCTATCACGCTGCTCAACTCTTCGGCCGAAAATGGAAGCGTGTCGGTCAGTGAAGCGGGCGATATTACGTATACACCGAATGCCGGCTTTGTGGGTGTCGATCGAGTGACGTATTCTGCCAGAGATGACAAACAGGCTGCTGCTCAAGCTACACTATTTGTGAATGTTACAGAGGATTGCAGTTGCTCAGCCGGTGCACTAAACCCCATTCATCTCCTGATGCTGCTCACACTAACCGCAATTATCAGAAGGAGAGTGATGGTGGTGAGAAGAAGCTGAATCAGCAAAAGAAATCGATCCTTGGGTCCCAAGTGTCAACCTTGTTGTGGGGGACCCAAGATCAGTTTCACTCGATGGAGCAACATCGAAAGTCGGTTGCTCTTTTCAAGATTTTGGTGGAATAAGCCGGTAACACTTTATCAATGTTCCAGCTTGGATTAGTCGCCTATCATCACCCTTGGAAGGTGCCAGTCTTAGTTGAATCGGTCGCCTCACCCAATTTCGGGTCAGAACCAAAACGGTTGCTGCCTTTGGTGCCATCGAAGGCATTCAGCACCAGCAATGCAATCACGCCAAACGGCAAAATACCGATCAATGCCCACCAGCCCGCGCGATCTGTATCGTGAAGACGGCGCACAGTGACTGCCAGTGTCGGAATAAATACCGCTATCGCGTATAGCGTTCCCACTGAACCAATGCCGATATCAGGGTTAAATGTGCCCAAAGCCTGATCCACAAACGCAAGTGCAAAAGTGAACAACATGTTGAACGCCAAAAACATCCAGTATTCTTTGCGGCGCGCGCGGCCTTTGAAATTCGCGTATTGTTTCAACACGCCGATATACCAATTCATGGTTCTCTCCGAGTAATAAGCCAGCGGAAATTGCGGCCCTCTGGCAAAAAATCAGTGCTTATTTTAACAAAATATCTAACGCATTGAACAATCTGACACAGTGAGTGAAGGCACATTGCTGACGCTGAGTTGTTGCATGTTGTTTAACAAGCTGACTAACTGAATGACTCAGAGCCTTTTTTCATCAAAGGGATATGGAAAAGCATCACTCATCTTCATCAATGACCTGGTTTCCAATTCTTCTCGCGGTTATCGCTACCATGAGCTGGGCGGGTAACATTACGCTGGCAAAGCTGGTCAATGAATCCATTCCGCCAATAGGTCTCGCCTTCTGGCGCTGGACAGTCGCCTCGCTGATTCTGTCTCCGTTTGTGTTGCGCCCAATGCATGAACAATGGCCACTGTTCAAAGCCAATGCATCGTTGATGGTGCTTTTGGCACTCTTCGGTGTCGCGGGTTACAACACGCTGGTATACATTGCATTAGAAAACACCCTATCCACCAACGTGGTGATCTTGCAATCTTCTTCACCGTTGTGGATTCTCTTGGTGCAGTTCCTGCTCTTTCGCAAACTCACGACCATCAAGCAAGCTTTCGCAATTTCGGTGTCCGCCATTGGTGTGCTGCTTATCATCACCAAAGGTCAGCTGGTGACTAATTTCACTATCGGCAACAGTGAGCTTATTGCTCTTTTCGCGATTCTGGTATGGGCGACCTATTCCGTGTTGGTACAAAATTTACCCGAGGCTCTGAAAGGTCTCCCCATGCTGGGTTATACCGTGTTTCTAGGGAACCTAATACTGCTGCCTTTCTATCTTGCTGAATCGCTGTGGTTTGAGACTATGCCTCTCACCAAAGAAAGCCTCGCCATCTCTCTCTACACCGGTATTTTCGCATCCGGTATCGCCTTCTTTTGTTGGAATGCAGCCGTGCAGAAAATGGGAGCAGCAACCACTGGGCAATTTATGCATTTGATACCGGTATTTGGGCTAATTTTTTCCATGCTACTGCTTGGAGAGAGGTTGGAATATTATCACTGGTTGGGAATTGGCTTTATCGTCACTGGCATCGTCTTGGCCAATCTCTCAGTCGACCGCAATCAAGTAGAGACAAAAAAAGCGCCCTAGCAGAGGGCGTATCAACTAGATGGATAGAAAAATTGAGAGTGAAAACCTGTGTACTCTCAAACAACAGCGCCGCAGTCAGTTGGTGGTGGTACTCGGCGCTGTAAATGAACCAAAGCAGAAGATTTTTGAGAAAAGAGTTTGCTCCTTTTGGGAAACATGGATGTCTCCCAACAGTGGCGACAAGGATAAAGAACAAACTGAAACTTAAATAGAGGATATTTAAGGGATAGTTTGTTCGATAAATTAGAACAATAGGGATGTTATGAAACTGCAGTACCTGAAAGGACTCACGATATTCGCCACAGTGGCCGACCAAGGTAGCTTCTCCGCAGCTGCAAAGTTCTTACGTATTAACCGCTCCGCTGTCAGTGAGCAAATCCGTAACTTGGAGAGCTCTTTGGGTGTTCGCCTCATTCAAAGAACAACACGGCAACTGTCTTTGACGGTTGATGGACAGGCGCTATATCCGTCTGCAAAAGCGATCGCACAAGGATTGGCAGAAGCGGAAGAAAATCTCAATCATAACAAACCGGAAGGAACAATACGGATCACAGCACCACATGACTTTGCCGTCACTTGGCTGCTTCCAAAAATTCATATTTTCAAGAAGCTACACCCCCAAATCCAGTTAGACTACATTCTCTCTTTCGACAAAATTGATATCGTCAAAGAAGGGATTGATCTGGCACTTCGCGTGTCCCACATTGAAGAAGAAGGCTACATAGCCAGACCCTTGTTTCCGGACAAGATTGGCCTTTACTGTTCACCAGCACTCATCAACGAAATGGGTCAAACACCAACCATTGATAATATTTCTTCTTTTCCTTGGATACTTTATGGTGCTTTGGCACCCAATAATGTCATTCCTCTTTCCAATGGTTCTTGCAATATCTCGCTGCAACCTGAAAATTTTGACAAAACCAACTCACCGACTCTAATGAGGGAGATCATTCTTGATGGCAAAGCCGTTGGCTTTCAGCGGGAAAGAGCAATGATCGAAAAAGTAGAAACAGGACAGGTGGTTCATATTTTGCCTGAATGGTACCAACGGGACATTTGCTGTCACCTGCTTTATCCATCCAGAAAGAATTTGTCTCTAAGAACGCGGCTTTTAATTGAGTATCTCTTGGAATATGCAGAGTGATAGCGTTTCGCTATAGTATCGGTCTCTCTGCCAGTTAATAATATCTCTATGCTGTTTATTTCTCACAACGTTACTATCCCCGATGACGAGATTGATATCTCGTATATCCGCGCGCAAGGCGCTGGTGGACAGAACGTCAACAAAGTATCCTCAGCGGTGCATCTTCGCTTTGATGTGCAGGCATCGTCGCTGCCAGATTTTTACAAGGAACGTTTGCTGGCACTGAAAGACAGCCGCCTGACCAAAGACGGCGTCATCGTGATCAAAGGTCAGCAGTTCAGAACACAAGAGAAGAACCGTGAAGATGCACTGCAGCGCCTCCAGGAACTGATCAAAAGTGTCGCTATTGTGCAGAAAGCCCGCCGTGCTACTAAGCCGACCAAGTCTTCGCAAAGAAAGCGCGTGGATAGTAAAACCCAACGCGGTAAGACCAAATCACTTCGCGGCAAAGTACAGTTCTGATCTTGTCTACTCCTTCTAAGTCATTGGCCTAATGTCACATTACTCAGCCCATTCCTTACGTCAGGCTTGTTTGCAGTGACGTCTTGTTGTGCAATCAAAGCACAACAAAAAAAGGAGGACCACAAAGTGGCCAACGTAGACTTAAAGGAATACCCGCTCTCACAAACGCAAGCCATCGTCTGGAACGACATGGACGCCCTGCAACACATCAACAACACCGTATATTTCCGCTACTTTGAGGATGTTCGCGTCGTCATGCTTGAAGAGCTCAAAGTGTTCGACTTCGTTAAAAGCCACAACATTGGCCCTGTCGTCGCTTCAACACGGTGCGATTACCGCGCGCCACTGGTTTACCCAGACACTATCACTACAGTTTCCTGGGTCGAAAATATTCAGGAAAAACGCTACACAATGAAATATGAGATATACAGCCATAACCAACAACGTTGTGTGGCAGAAGGAGAAGCGCTGATCGTGTATTGCGATTTCAACACAGGGAAAAGCTGCCTTATTCCTGCTGAAACGCTGGAACGGCTTCAAGCTTATGTGGGTGGTGAATGACCGCAAACTCCCTCACGCTTTCCGCTCTGCGCTCTGGCTTTGAAAGCCGGAGCATATCTTCACTCGATATATCCCTCTTATATGGCCAAAATCTGGTGATTCACGGCCCTTCAGGCTGTGGCAAAAGCAGCCTACTCAAAGTGATTTGTGGATTGTTGCCGGCTTCAGAAGGAAGTATTCAATGGGACTCAAAGAGCGTTACTCTGGAATCACTGTCATGGTGGCGCACACAGGTTAATTATTTGCCGCAGGAGCCGGTCATGGGTGGTGACACTATCGAAGCGGTGTTGATGCTACCTTGGTCAATGCAGGCGACCACACTGAACAAGCCAGATCCCGCTAAATGCCAAGAAGTATTGAAATCACTCTCACTCCAACATTCACTCAGCGCTGAAATTTCCTCACTCTCTGGCGGCGAAAAACAGCGACTAGCCTTTGCTCGCGCCCTTCTATTGGAACGCCCAATCTGGCTGATGGATGAACCCACGTCAGCGCTAGATGGCAATAGCCGCGATATCGTGATGTCGCTATTGAAGTCCAAAGACATTATTGCAGTCTCGGTCTCCCACGACCCGGTTTGGATTGCAGCAGCAGATGTCGAATTTAATATGGGAGTCGCATCATGAATGGCGCGCTCGACATCAGTCCTTGGGCTTTGGCCGGCCTTTACTGTGTTTTCCTCATCCCACTGCTGCTTTTCCAGCGCTGGCAATTGGGGCTAAGTAAAAGCCTGATCACCTCAGTGGTAAGAATGACTTTGCAGCTCGCATTGGTTGGCCTTTATCTTCAAACCCTGTTTAACTTCGCCAACTTTTGGCTTAACACGGCTTGGCTGCTGGTGATGATACTGGTGGCAAGCTGGACTATCTGCAAACAAGCCGACACCCCATGGCGCAAAATGCTGCCCGCCGTGCTGAGTGGACAATTGGTTTCCCTTGGCGTTGTGCTGCCACTGTTGATGGTCGGGGTGATTCAAACCTCTCCGTGGTGGCAGGCTCAGTACCTAATCCCTGTGGCGGGGATGTTGCTCGGCAATATGCTGTCTGCCAATGTATTGGCGATTGAACGTCTGCATTCCAGCATGAAACAACGTCACGCGGAATATCAGTTTTATGTTGCCCTTGGCGCGAAAGAGCCAGGTAAGCCATTTTTGAAAGAAGCTTTTTCTGCCGCCCTGAGGCCGCCGCTGGCGGCTATGAGTACTTTAGGCATTGTGAGCCTACCCGGAATGATGACTGGACAAATTCTGGGTGGTACAGAGCCCTTGCTGGCGGTGAAATATCAACTGGTCATCATGGTGGCCATTTTTATCACAGTCACCTTGTCAGTCGCCACCACGCTGAAACTGAGTAGCCTGCGACTCACTGATAGCTATGGAAGACTAAACCAATAGCCACATCGCAGAAAGCCAGAAAGCAAAAAGCCCGACCAATTGGTCGGGCTTTCGTTATTCAGTAAGCTGTCGATTATGACACTGACAGTACCAAGCCTGGAAGTACAACAAACACTGCGGTCAGGTAGGCCACTACAGCCAGTTTTGTTTTCGCCGCGTAGTCGGCCAGCAGTTCTGCTGCTTTCAGCGGCAGTTCACGCAGGAACGGAGTACCGAAGATAACCAGAATACCCAGAACGTTGAATGACAGGTGAACCAGTGCAATCTGCAGAGCGAATACTGCATTGCCACCCGTTACCGCGGTTGCTGCCAGCAGTGCGGTAATACAGGTACCAATGTTCGCACCCAAGGTGAATGGATAAACCTGACGCACGCTCAGTACGTTAGTGCCCACCAGTGGAACCACAAGGCTTGTCGTTGTTGAAGAAGACTGAACCAGAATCGTCACCAGCGTACCCGACGCGATACTGTGAATTGGACCACGGCCGATTGCGCCGTTCAGTACTTCACGCGCTTTACCTACCATCAGTTTCTTCATCAGTTTGCCCATCACAGTGATAGAAACAACAACCAGAAGAATACCGAACAGAACCAGCGCTACACCGCCAAACGAACCAGGGAAGATTTCAAATACTGATTTAGCACCACTCACAACCGGCTTAGTCAAAGGCTTGATGAAGTTCAGGCCTTTCAGGCTGAGGTTGTCTGCTTGCATCAATGGGGATACCAGCCAAGCGGAGATTTTCGCCAGGAAGCCAGTCATCATTTCCAGAGGAAGGAAAATCGCTACCGCAAACAGGTTGAAGAAGTCGTGTACGGTGGCACAAGCAAATGCGCGACGGAATTCATCTTTGCAGCGTGCGTGACCCAAACTCACCAAGGTGTTCGTTACCGTGGTACCAATGTTTGCGCCCATCACCATTGGGATTGCCATTGCAACTGGCAGACCACCAGCAACAAGACCAACGATAATCGCGGTGACTGTACTTGAAGATTGAATGAGAGCGGTACCAACGATACCAATCATCAAACCTGCAACAGGGTTAGAGGCAAATTCGAAAAGCTCTTTGGCCTGCTCACCTACCGCCCATTTGAAGCCACTGCCGATCATAGATACGGAAACCAGCAGAAGATACAACATACCAATGAGTGTTGCCCATTGCATTGCACGTTTTGGATTCGCGGACTGAGGTCCTTGTAGCGCATCAGACTGGATGCTCATAACTCACTTCCTGATAGTAATGATTTCAGTTCGAAGTGGATGCTATGAATTAAATATTACAGAAATATGAATCCAAGATTGCGACGGCACTTTTTTTACTCTTTTTGTGTTCAAAATATGACCAAACAGAAATTTCCCAAATGGCTAGCAGAAAAATCTTTCATGACAAGTCATAAAGATGTTTCGAACTGTTACTATTTCTCTCCACAATATGACCACAAAACAACACCTAAAAAGTCAGGCTTGCTGCCTTAATTTTCATCAATGGAAATTTATTTTACGAAGAACTCGGTAGGAAGAATTTCTCACCATGTCATCTTTAGCAATTTTGAGTTTCCAGATGTGGAGACTTCCTCTGCGATAAGGGTGTCATCGAGCTTAGAAACGTAGCGACTATATCTCCAGCGGCGATGGCTAGCTATGTCTGAGAGCGTTGTTTCTGTTTGTAAGGAGTGTGGCCAGCTCACACAATACAACGTCACAACTTATGCAGGGATCTGAGCCAGCTTGACGAGGTCGTGGCTGGCTCCATGAGATGACTAAGAGTGCTTATTCACCCGGGTAGATGATAAACGTAATGCAGCTGTTATCTACGTAGCTCCAGCGATAGTCATTTTGAGCGCAGAAGGTCACAGGTTGCATCTGGCCAGAAGAAAGGTCGTGTGTATAAGTCTCACCTAATTGATACGTCGACTCAGCAACCATGCTGCTGGCAGCAACAAAGAAACTGCGGTTAAATGAATTGTCCGATTTAAAGACAGTGGAGGAAGCGTCAAAGCTGACTTGTTTTGCATCAGCGACATCTAGGTTCACTCTCTTGCTTGTCTCTCCATTATATTCTTCACCATTCACTCTTACGATAGCTGTAGGAGCGTCTGTTCTGGCTCCTCTTGCGTAGATGTATTGCGACACGTTGAAGCCTTTAGCTGTGTTCCCGAAATACTCGTCTTGATAGGCGCCATTAATTGCTCTCACCTCAAGTTTAAAGTTCCTTGTACTGGCGGGAAGGTCAAAATCCAAATGCTTTTCACTGGTAAGAAGATTAAGTACGCGATGCTCTGCATAAGTGCTATCCGTTAGCGACCATTCATAAGTGATAGGGCCGGGTGCTGTATAACTCACTTCATCCTTAATCTGAACACTTCGAGTAATAGTGGTGGATACGGTCTCTTCAGATTGGTTCGTGAGAGTCTCAAGTGTGGGGCTCGATACAATGTCATCGTCAGTCAGAGACGAAACAACTTTCCAAGTGTCAGACTCACAGTCGTTTAAGTCATAGCACCACATAAAGTGCAAGTCGCCATACTGCGGATACTTAAAGCGCAGTACCGACGTTCCTTCTTCAAGACCAGCATAAATCAGGAAGTTATCCAACGGGCTTTTTAACAAATCCCAAGACCCGCCTTCTCTGTAGGCAGCAGCATCGAGCTCAACGCACTGATCAGGGTCAACGGTTACCGCAACCGCAGGATTCGCTGGCGCGACTGACAAACTATTACCATCATGACATGTTGGCAATGTCGCCGTTCCATTCACTTCGATATTCAAATACCGCTTTACAACTTCTCCACCACCTTCAAGTCGAACAAACACTTTTTGGATCTCCGTCCCGTCGGTGTCCATCAAATAATCGTAATGATTCAAAGGGCGATAGGTGAGTGTGTTTCTTGCCTGATTGACGATTAGCTGTCCGCGGCTTGGCTGTTCTACCTCAATAAACTTGAGGTCCAAATCACTAAATGCATCCACACCAACTGTTTTGTCGGATTCTTTGTCCGTTGTTAGCGTGATCACTTCTGTGCTGTGGTTGGTAATGGCTATATTGATGCATTTTTCAAAACCTTCTAAGGTCTCACTGTCGTAGCGGGATTTATCAGCACAGCCCGTCAGCAAAAATTCACCTGGATTATTTTGCATGAATGTATAGGAATCGCCTTGGGACTCCGATAACACCGCCATGCTGCCATTGCTGACCTCTTTCAACGTCCAATCGTGCTCGGGTAACCCCTCTCCTTCAACCGTTGCAGTAAACGTTGAAGACTCGCCTGCAAAAAGATGTAGAGAGCTCCTGTTGTCCTTTGGCAGAGGAATAAAGGTACGCTGATTGTATGCCAAAGAGTATGATTCAAGCTCACCGCTACTGGGTGTTGGTTCTTCAGGAGAAGTCGACCCGCCATTACTGGTGCTACCTGAGTCACTACCTCCACCACCACAGCCCAATAGAGCCAACGCTATTGGTATGCAAATCATTGTGCGCATAGAACTTCCTCGTCAGTTTGTTCAAATTATCCTTTGCACACACTATGAACTTACATTCACAAGCTCAATGATGGAAATCGATTACATAATCAATAATTTGCACTTCCTTTTGACTTCTGGTGAGTCGCTCAAACTTTATTGCAAATAAAAATAGTTTTCATTTGAGAGCAATCTCATTTTTGGATGATACTCTCCAAAGTCATTGTTATTTTTGGGGATACAGGGCTGACCGAGCTCGGAAACGTGGCAATCACTTCACCTTTTGCGTTGATAAGGTATTTGTAGAAATTCCATCTCGGTTCGACCCCTGCCTGCTTACTGATTTCTGCAAACACCGGGTTAGCATCGCTCCCTTTTACAGGGCTTCTCGCCATCATCGGAAACGTCACGCCATAATCGAGATAACAGACTTTCGCGGAACGCTCCTCGTTGCCTCTGTCTTGGTTAAAGTCATTAGACGGAAAACCAATCACACTGAAGTCTTCGTCTTTGTATTTTTGATAGAGCGCTTCTAATTGTTCAAACTGGGGCGTATATCCGCATTGGCTAGCCGTGTTCACCACCAGCAAGGTTTTGCCTTTGAAGGTCTCGCAAAGGTCGACGGTCTCGTTAGAGTTAAGCTTTCGTTGCGAGCCATTGAGAATATCTGGACAACTTTCTGCTATTGCTGGGGCGCTGAGAGCAAGGGTGATAACGGCGGTAGTGAGCATTTTCATTGGAAAACCTTTTTGAGTGGTTGTCGACATTGAGCATTACCCGAACCAGAGAAAAAAGATCAGATCACTGCACTGTCGATTGACCGCAAACAAGAGTGTGTCATTTTCAATGCCAGTGGTGAATTAGTGTGAAAACAAGATACTTAAGGGGCTAACTTGTGTGAGTATGCTTATACAGGTTCGCCCCGACAATACGGTTTGCTGCCTGACGCGGATATACTTTCGCTATATCGACAGAATCAGGTGCAGGGATGACGACAGAAAGACGCGAAAAAGCCTCATCAATAACCCGTGTATTGGAAATTATCCAAGCAATCTCCTGCTCAGAACGGCCACCTAGTCCAGCCGAACTGTCAATCATGCTCGATATTCCTAAACCCAGCATTCACAGATTGCTGCAACAGCTCGAACGGGAAGGCTTTGTACAAACCAACATGCGTGGAAACCTTATACCAGCCAACCGCATGAATGACATTGCGCTCGGTGTATTACACACCACACACTTCAAAGCGATTCGACAGGCGATTTTACAAAAGCTAGCCAACGAGGTGGGCGAAACCTGCGGCATCTCTCTGCCAAATGGTATCGATATGATCTATTTCGAACGCGTGCAGACTAACTGGCCACTGCAGATTAATTTGCCGACAGGAAGTCATACGCCTATTTGTTGTACTGCCAGTGGCAAGCTCTATCTCAGCACCCTGTCGAAACGCCATCGCCAAAGACTTATCAATAATATGAGTCTGGAGCGGCACGCGAAGAACACCATCACCGACCCCATTGATTTGGAGCGTGCGATCACGGAGATCGAAAAGCAGGATCTTGGTATTGACAATGAAGAGTTTATTGATGGCATGGCCGCTATCTCAGTACCTATTCGTAATGAAGATGGGCAGTTGTATGCTTGCTTGTTTACCCATGCCCCGGTATTCAGAAGTTCATTGGATGACTTGCTGAGGTTCGAGCCGCAACTTCGACGCGCAGCAAGGGATCTGGAAGTTCTGATGAGGGATGGTTAACATCAAAAGCGCTGCTCTGGCGTCCCCGATTCAATATCGTATTGGTACATCAGCATCCGTATCGACAGAATGAGTTTGGAATAAGAAAAAACCCCTTAATCGGCCAGATTAAGGGGCTTTAATTTAGTGGAACATCAACCAGGGGAACAGTTGAATTCGTTATGCTGCACGCGCCACGAAGGCTTTGGTGCGTTCGTTTTGAGGATTACCAAAAATCTGGGATGGCGGCCCCTGCTCGACAATCACGCCACCTTCCATGAAGATCACCTTGTCGGCAATCTCACGGGCAAACTGCATTTCATGGGTCACGACAATCATGGTTTGCTTTTGCTTGGCGAGTGCTTTCATGACCGCCAACACTTCTTCTACCCATTCAGGGTCGAGCGCAGACGTGGGTTCATCAAACAGGATCACTTCACCTTTACACGCCATCGCACGGGCGATGCCAACACGTTGCTGCTGACCACCGGAAAGTTGCGCAGGGTATTTCTCCAAATGCGCTTCCATTCCGACGCTGACCAACAATTTACGTGCAGTTTCCAGCGCTTTATCTTTTGGCTCTTTCCATACGGTGATCAGCGATTCCGCCACGTTTTCCAGTGCGGTTTTGTTGGCGAACAACGCATAGCTCTGGAACACAAAACTGCTTTGTTTACGAAGCTGGTGAATCTCGTTTTTCGATACCTTGCCAGCGTTAACACGCACATCACCAATCTGGATTTCACCACCACTTGGCACTTCGAGGTAGTTCAGACAACGAAGCAGTGTTGACTTACCCGTACCAGACGGGCCGATGATCACCACAATCTCACCTTGTTTGACATCGAGATCGATTTGCTTCAGCACCTCGACATCACCAAAGCGTTTGCTCAAATTTTTTACTTCAATCATCGTGCATACGCCTTGTTCAATCGGACTTCCATCACCGTTTGAATACGGGTGAAGAAAATCACCACCAGCCAGTAAATCAATGCCACCGCCATGAAAGCTTCAAAGAACTTAAAGCTCGAAGAGGCTTCCATCTGTGCCTTCGCCATGATTTCCGCGACTCCCAGCGTAAACGCCAGTGACGTACTTTTGATCATGTCGATGAAGTAGTTCATCAATGAAGGTGTTGCGACGCGCGCTGCCTGCGGCAGGATAATGCGTTTCATTGCCTGGAGTTCAGTCATACCGACACTCAGGCTGGCTTCCATCTGGTTCTTATCAATCCCCAGAATCGCACCGCGAATACTCTCGGCCATGTAGGCAGAGAAATGGAGCGACAAGCCAATCACAGCGGCGGTGAAAGCATCCATCCCTACAAATATCGGGAAGACCTGTGGCAGTCCGTAATACAGTAAAAAGAGCTGAACCAGCAGCGGTGTGCCGCGGAAGAACGAAATGTACACGGCGACGACAGAGTCGAGCACTTTGACTTTGAACACCCTTACCAGTGCCAGCAGCACCGACAGCACCAGAGCAATCACAAAGCCAATCAGTGACATTTCCAGAGTTATTCCCAGATACTTAACCAGTATCGGGAACAACTCCAGCATGTAGTTAAAGTCGAAGCTCTGCATTATTTCGTGATGTCAGAGTCAAACCACTTCTCTGAAATCTCGCTGAGGGTGCCATCAGCTTTCATTTCAGTCAGTGCCTGATCAACTTTGGCTTTAATAGCCAGCTTCTCAGGAGTGTTCAGGAATGGCATTGCATTCTGGATAGTTTCGAACGGTTCACCCGCCAATTGCAGTGGCAACCCGGACTTTTTGATCAGCTGTGCTGAAGAAACACGGTCCATCACGAACGCATCAGTACGACCCAATGCCACATCTTGTTCGAAACCTGAATCGTAAGTGATGATGTTGATCTCGTTGGCTTTGTCGTAGTTACGCAGCAGTTGCTCGAAGTTACTGCCAAGGTTAACCGCCACTTTCTTGCCTTTCAGATCCTCGATACCTTCGATGTCTTCGCGGCCCTTACGCACAACCACCTGCGCACCGTCTACCACATAAGGAACAGAGAAAGCGTATTTTGCTTTACGCGCGTCAGTCATGGTGATTTGGTTGCTGATGGTGTCGATGTGGCCGGCTTCCAGCATGCCGAAAAGGCCTGAGAAGTTTGCAGTCACGAACTCAACGTCGTAGTCCGCACGCTCGCCAATTTCATTCCATACATCGATCTCAAAGCCTTGCAGCTTGTCCATTTTCACAAAGGTAAATGGGAAATAGCGACCAGACATGCCCACTTTAATTTCTTCTTGGGCAAGCGAAGCGGTCGAAGTGAAGCTTGCTGCAAGTGCGACGATAGCAAGCAAAACGTTTTTTATAGCAGGCATGGTTACAACTCCAATTGTTATTCTATTTATTTCCCAAACGGCCTTTGGGCTTCAACACCTTACTCCCGATACGCTTAATGTTCGTAAGGTGCTTCGATTTATGGAGCCAAATGTAACTCATACATTTTTTTGTGATAAATAACGAAATGTTCTATGTAATAATCTGCAAATAAGAGTATTTATAGATACATCCGCCGCATCGATTACTTTTTGAGCAAATATTACTCTGAACTATCCCTGCTCTATCGAATTTTAAAAAGGCAGAAAAAATTTCACCCCCTCTGCCTCACTCGCCCGTTTATACCGACAAACCAGCAAGAAAAAGGAATCGGTATATGAAATTCAATCAAGTCACTATCGCCATTGTCACTGCACTGACCGTGGTTGTCGGCTGTTCAGAATCCATGAACGACACAACCCAAACTACGCCTCAACAAGAATCGTCAAGGATTCAGGAAGAATTGGTGGAACTGGAAGTTATGGATGCAACGAATGCCCTACTCGCTGTGCCAACCACTAAAATGGCGCATAACCGCGTTGCGGCGAACCAGCAATTCATGGTGATGCCCATGCCCGGCATTGACCCTTATATACAAACCGAAAACCGCGACAATTACCTCGATACACCAAGCAATGCCACAAAATTAGTGACAGCGTCACCCTTGTCGACATTTTCTATTGATGTCGACACCGGCAGTTACGCCAATGTGCGCAGTTATCTGAAGATGGGAAACAAGCCACCGGCAGATGCCATTCGCGAAGAAGCCTTCATCAACTACTTTGATTACGCCTACCCGACGCCGGCAACCAAAGCCCGACCTTTTTCTGTCAGCACAGAACTTGCGCCTGCGCCATGGAATGCCGAACGTAAACTCATGCGCATTGCGCTCAAAGGTTACGACATTCCGGTCAACGAGCGAAAAGCATCGAATCTGGTGTTTCTGGTAGATGTGTCAGGTTCCATGAATGAGCCCAACAAGCTGCCATTATTGGTACAAAGCCTCTCTCTGCTCGCTAAAAACCTTGGAGAGAAAGACAAAGTAAGTCTGGTAACCTATGCGGGAAATGCCTCCGTCGTGCTCGAACCGACCAGCGGTGACAATCAGCAAGCAATCGTCGATGCACTCAAAAGCCTGCAAGCAGGCGGAGGCACCTATGGTGAAAGCGGGATCAAACTGGCCTACCAGCAAGCTAAAAAAGGCTTTATCAAAGATGGCGTGAACCGCGTCATTCTGGCTACAGATGGAGATTTCAACGTCGGTGTAACCAGTTTAGATGCGTTAAAAGATTTGGTGGAAGACGAGCGTGAGAACGGCATTTCACTCACCACACTGGGCTTTGGTCGTGGTAACTACAACGATGCCATGATGGAGCAACTCGCCAACATCGGCGACGGCAACCATGCCTACATCGATACGCTTCATGAAGCACAGAAAGTCCTATTACGACAGATGAGCGGCACGCTACAAAGCATCGCGGAAGATGTGAAAATTCAGGTCGAATTCAACCCAGACACGGTGAAGGAATACCGCCTGATTGGCTACCAAAACCGTAAACTGCGCGATGAAGATTTCAACAACGATAACGTCGATGCTGGTGAAATCGGTGCAGGACACACAGTCACAGCTCTGTATGAACTGACACTGGTTGGTGACCAGGGACGCATTGACGATCTGCGCTATCAGCAGAAAAAGACAGACGTCGCCTCTCACAGTGACGAACTTGCTCAGGTCAAAGTCCGATATAAGCTGCCCGGCAAAGACAAAAGCCAGCTCACCACGCAGGTGATTAACGGCAGCAAAGGCAAGCCAACATTCACTCAGGCCAGTGCGGATTTCCAGTTTGCCACTGCGGTTGCCGCCTTTGCGCAGAAGCTCAAAGACAATCACTATGTGGATGGTTTAGCCTACAGTCAAATAGCTGATATCGCGCGTGAAAACCGGGGCAACGACCCATTCAACTACCGCGGCGAATTTATCACTCTGGTGGAGATAGCACAGAACCTTTAGGGGCTGTTAACAGGCATCCATGGATACACAAACCAACGAAACATTGATGGTGAACTTCAGCAAAGGCGACCAACGCGCCTTTGCTGAGCTCTATCAGCGCCATAAAAATCCGCTGTATCGCTACTTCGTCCGTCAATTGGGCGCGGCACAACATGCCCGTGCCGAAGAGTTATATCAGGATGTCTGGTACCGCGTGATTGATAAGCGGAAAAGCTATACGCCGACCGCCAAGTTCACCACCTGGCTGTATCACATTGCCCATAATCTGGTGATTGATGAACACCGCAAAATGATGTCATCCAGCGCTTATGCCCAATCACTGGACGACAATCAGACCGAAGTGCCTGATTGGGATGGCGATAAGCAAACCGCCATCAAAGCCTGCATGGCACTGCTCGCCCCTTTGCAGAGAGAAGCATTTTTACTTCGCCATGAAGCAGGCTTTGAGCCAGCACAAATTTGTGAGATCGTCGGTGCGAAAGCGGAGGCCGTGAAAACCCGGCTTCGCTATGCCATGGATCAACTTCGCCAGTGCCTGACCAAAAAACTCGGAGACAGACAATGACAGCGCCAATCAAAGACGAAGACATCGTCGCGCTGTACAAGGAAAGCGCGACAGAGACATCAGGCAAAGACCTGGACGATAGCATCCTTGCTTACGCCAACAGCCAGCATAAAAAACGCATACCTTGGTGGACCTACGCAGGTCTCGTGGCAACCGTCTCTTTTGTCGCCTTTCTTGCGCCTTGGCAGTGGGTGGATCAGACCCTTGAAGCCCCTCAGGACATTGAGTTTATGAGCACACCAGAAACCATGAGCGAGGAAGCCTTGTCCGACAGCGCAATTGACGCAGTCCCGTCTATTGAAATATTGCCACCAAAACCTGAGGAGCAGCGTCTATTCCGCACTGCGCCTTCCGCCGCGAAATCTCTACCCCAAATGGAGATGGAGATTGAAGACTCCATCATCACTGAGTTTCCAGAAGTTGAAAGGCTACTTGATGAAGGTCAGGAGCAACAAGCGCGAGAACTGTTGGAGCAAATGCTGACCGACAATCCCAAGCTGTTTAACAGGTTGCCGGAAAGGCTTAAAACTCTGGTAGAAAAAGAAGAAAATTAATACAGAATTCTGGAGTGGAACTAAGGCCTGTTGGCCGTTTGATGGTTGAATTTTGCTCATTGAAAATGGAGAGAAATGAGATTTTTAGAAACGTCCACTACTTTCAACAGAAATAGGAAAACCTTCTGATATTAAAAGAATAGTTTCACAGTAAGAACTTAAAAAATCTCACTTTAGGCACAAACAGAAATGTTGCCTCGTCCTAATATTCTCGATGGTTTATCCACAATGACCTACATGGAGGACACGGATGAAATACTCGCTACCACTATCTCTGCTTTCCTCAGCAGCACTACTGTTGTCAGCAAGCGTGTTTGCTGATACCACACCATACCTGCCGTCAAACAGTGTTGTTGTCGACGCTTACATAGGCGGTGATGAGTTGACGGAGGCCAACAATGGTGCCATCAAAGTTGTCGAATACAATGAGACGACGATTAATTTTAATTACGCTTTTGACACCACGTCTCATATGTTCACGGCACCTGTAGCTGGTCTCTATAATATCGATGCCCGTTATGCTCAACGTACTTGTGGGTTTAAGTACCTGCTTCGGATTGGCATCTCACTGCCAAATGCTGTTCCTCCTGGCAGCAATGCTTCTATTGGCCCTGTTACTTTTGCAAACAACGACACGGGTTGTGCCATCCCTGGCGTCGCAGCAGTAAACAGCATTATGCAGCTTGAAAAAGGCGAAACTATTTTCATCCAAGGCCGCTATCAGCGTGCACCTTATGATGTATCTCCTTGGAACTACCAGAACCGCTATCAGAACCGTCTAGTGATCACCTATCTAGGCTGTAACTTCTGCGGTTTTCCCCCAGCAAGTTAAGTCAATATCAAATAGAAAGGGACGCATCTGCGTCCCTTTCTATATCGAAATTGTGCTTGTTAGTAACGCTTTTCAACGGTGAAATCATCAAGCTCCAGACGCCAAACGCCATCAGCTTCTTTCACCCACTTTTCAAGCGTGATATGACCTTCGCCGATGTTCATCTTCCAGCGGGATTCCATCACCACCGTTTTGTCATCCAGCTCTGCAAATTTTGGTTCTATGTAGACCAAATCTGTCGCGCCATCGCTGATTAATTGCTTCCAGAATGCAGTTGCCGCCGGGCGGCCATGATACACACCAAACGGATGGGAAATCATGGTCGATTCCATGGTGTAAGCATCACCCAGATACTGATAGTCACCTTTATTGAATGCAGCGATCCACTGTTTTGATGCTTCTTGCGCCTCTTCAATCGGACCCGCATAAGCTGCACCTGCGAATACCATTTGAGTCGCGATTGCTGCTGCCATTAATTGCTTTTTCATCCTTCACTCCACATCGCTTTATTTGGGTTGAGCAAAGAGTACCTACGCATTATTGTTAGATATATATCGCACAATAGAAAACACTGTTTATGAAAACTAAACATATTAGCTACCAAATGCAGCTTTACGTCGCCTTGGTTAGGGCAGGCAGTTTTACTCAGGCCGCAGAACAACTGGGCATTACCCGTTCTTGGCTCAGTCAGCAAATCAGTGGATTGGAGAAATCACTAAACACCCTGTTGTTGCATCGCACCACCCGCACGCTGCGGATGACAGATTCCGGCGAGCGCTTTTTTGAACATGCCGTAGCAATGGAAAATTTGCTGGAAAAAGCCCAGGAAGATATTTCTTCAACCCAAGCGGGCATAAAAGGAAGAGTCCGAATTTCCTGCCCAACAGCCCTGGCATCGGTATTGGTTGTCCCTACGATTAAAACCTTAAGGTGCGAACATCCTGAACTGGATATCGAACTTGTCGTGACGGATACCATCCAGGATCTGCTCCAGGAAAATATCGATGTGGCGATTCGTGTGGGTAATCTCCCAGATAGCAATTTGAAAGCCAGATTACTCGGGCGCTTTCACCAATGCTGGTATCAGTCACCTGAACTGGCAGAAGATTCAGATGACCAGATTCTGCTGCCATGGCAAACCGCAGAGCACGCCAACGTGCTGCGTGTAAACAATATCCTCACCGCTGCAGAAATGGCAAAGCAGGGATTGGGACGTGTATTGCTGCCCGATCTTTTTGCCCGGTCATGTTGTGAGCAAGGGTTGCTGACCTTGGTTTCAAGAGCAGAGCCTGAGCCAGAGCCAGAACAACAACGTGATGTTCACGCCATCCACGCGTTCTCAGAGTTTACACCCGCGCGAATCCGTCTGGTTATCGACACGCTGCTGTCGCAGTTCCAGCTTTCACAGTCAAACATGGACTAAACAAAAACGGTGACTACCCGAGTCACCGTTTTAAGCGCTGCTTGTTAGCACATCACCACTGGGTTTCACCTTCGTGCACCTGCGCACCTAGCTCCAGCGTGAAGGTAGCACCCAGTTTCGGGTAGTAACCCACCATAGTATCAATCACGCCTTTGCTGTCTTCGCTCTTGGCTTTAGCGTCTGCAAAGCGCTCAATCCAAGTGGCTGTGTAATCAATGGTCGAAGGATCCAGTTTGCCTTCGGTTTTCATGTGACCCGGGATGACCAGTTCAGGCTTCAAAGACTGCATTTCCTTGAGCTGATCCAACCACGCTGTCACTTCTTCATCGGTTTGGGTGTCTGCCATCCAAACGTGCATACCTTCAACAATGCCGACGTTACCCAGAATGGCCTTTTCAGATGGGACCCAGAGGTACGGACGATGCGCTAGTACCCCATCTGTGCCTTTGATTTCGATAACCGCATCATCGACTTTTAGCTCTGCGCCGTTAAATACATCCGGTACAAGAGGTTGCTTCGGTGCATTCGAACCCATTTTGGGGCCCCAGAAACTGATCTTGGTTTCCAGCTTTTTCACGATAGCGTCACGTACTGCTTGAGTGGTCAGCACATTCGCATGTGGGAAGATTTCAAGTAGCTGTGAAGCGCCGAAGTAGTAATCCGGATCCGCCTGGCTGATGTAAATGGTTTTCAACTCTTTGCCGGAGTCCAATACTTTAGCGGCGATTTGCAAAGCATCCGCACGGGTAAAACCCGTGTCGATCACCATCACTTCTTTTTCGCCTGCAACGACGGTAGAAGTCACGTTGAAGCTGTTGTCGTCTCCGTAGTAAATGTCAAATGTCAGTGGTGTAGTCTCCGCTATTACTGGGGCAGTCAAAGCGAAAGATAAAGCTAATGCGATTGCTGTTTTCATTGTTGTACTTCCTCGTTATTTGGGCTTGGGAAGAAGCATAACGATTAGATATGCTCGGAAATACCGCCTATTCTTTGCATCATTATTTCTCAAATCGAACAGATAAAGAGTGAACTTATGGATAAGTTGACTGCCGCAAGGGTGCTTCTCGATGTGGCGCAAACGGAAAGTTTCACCGCCACCGCTGACCGGTTAGAGATGTCCCGACCTATGGTGACACGCTATGTGGAAGCCATGGAAAACTGGCTTGGGGCGAGGCTGTTGAACCGCACTACCCGCAAAGTGTCACTCACCAATATGGGTAAGCAAGTGCTGCCAGATATGCAGCGATGGGTGGAACAGGCGCTGCATCTGGAAGAGAGCCTGATGCCCGGCGAAGCGCTTAGCGGATTTATCCGCATCAGCACCAGTATGTCATTTGGTTTTTCCCTGTTGATGCCAGCACTGCATGAATTTCGGGAGCGTCATCCCGGTGTCACCATTGATATCGACGCACAGGACAGAGCGGTTGATCTGGTCACCGAACGCGTTGATCTCGCCATCCGCACCGCCAGCAACCCAGATCCTTCGCTGATTGGCCGACCCCTCGCTCCCTGTGAATCAACCTTGGTTGCCTCTCCTGCCTATCTGAAATCGCGGCCGCCTATCTTGGTACCGGAAGATCTCAAAGCGCACGAATGCCTGGGCTATAAGAACTTTGGCCGACACGAATGGCACCTCACCAAAGGCCATGAAAAACAAACTATTGAAGTAAATTGTCCGATCACTGGCAACGAAGCAACAGTGCTGCTTCATGGTTCGTTAGCAGGCATGGGAATTTCCATGCAGCCGACGTATCTGGTCGAGGAAATGTTGAAAAAAGGCGAACTGGAAGCAGTATTGCCGGAATGGGAATTAAACACCCTGACCATCTATCTGCTGTACGCATCACGCAAGCATCTTTCGAGGCCTGTACGCGCTTTGATTGATTTTCTGGTTGAGTATTTTGATGGGAAATTCTGACGCTCAGGAACAGACCCTCCCCTTAAAAGAGGAGGGAGTAAAGGCGCTTACTTGTAAGCACCCGCCGCGTAATGCAGTTCGTAAGAGTGGCTGTAGATCTCAAGGATATTGCCGAACGGGTCTTCCATGTAGATCATGCGGTAAGGCTTTTCGCCTGGGTAATAGAAACGAGGCGCTTTCATGCGCTTCTTGCCACCCGCCGCGACAATTTTTTCAGCCAAACCTTCAACATCCGGGTCCTGCACACAGAAATGGAAGATGCCGGTTTTCCAGTATTCGAAGTTATTCTCTGGGTTTTCCTGATTCTTGAATTCAAACAGCTCAACGCCAATGCGGTCACCGGTAGAAAGGTGCGCAATACGGAAACGTTCCCAGCCTGCACCGAATACATCAGTACACATTTCACCGATGGCAGAATCGTCTTCAACAATCTCTGTAGGCTCCATGATGAGGTACCAACCCAGTACTTCGGTGTAGAACTTCACCGCAGCTTCCAAGTCAGGAACCGAAATACCAATGTGTGAGAAGTTACGTGGATATGGCGTTGTCATGGTCAAAATCTCTCAATGCGTTATCGGATGAAGAGAAGTTTACTCAGCACCTTTAGCATTGAAAAATTATCGATTATTATTATATCCATAATATAATTTTATTCACCTCTATATGCTGAACCCTAAATGGCTCAATACCTTCGCCACGCTGGTTGAAACCGGCAGCTTTACCAAAACCGCTGAACGGCTTTACATGACGCAACCCGGCGTCAGTCAGCATGTGAAGAAGCTAGAAGACGAATTGAGGGAAACCCTGATATTCCGTGAAGGAAAGCAATTTGAACTGACACGTGAAGGTATCATGCTGAATGCCTTTATCGCCGAGCAAAAGCAGCAGCAGGCAGACTTTCTGGCAAGAATGAAAGATGATGATCCGCATCAAGGGGCGATCCGCATTGCCTGTTCTGGCGCAATGGCAATGAAGCTATATCCATCTTTGTTGAACCTGCAAGCCTCATACGCCGGCTTATCGGTGCAGCTTGAGGCCGCGCCCGCCGACAGAATTCGTCAGATGCTGATGGATAACCAAACCGACATTGGCATCACTACCCAAGAGTTCAATCACCCTGCCTTTGAAGAAACCTTACTCGGTGAAGAAGCACTTTTTTTGATCGCGCCGTCCGGCGCTGATATCCCCCAAGGCAATTTCCAAGCGCTTGCTTCGTTGGGCTATATTCATCACCCCGATGGAAAACACTATGCCGATTTGGTGCTTGGAAGTAACTTCCCCGAAGAATACCGTGGCGTCGAATCCTTGGATCATCGCGGTTACGTCAACCAACTGGCGCAGATCCTGTTGCCCGTATCAAAAGGCATTGGTTTCACCGTGTTACCGGAAAGTGTTATGAGTCGATTTGAGCAAAAAGAACAGCTTAGGTCACTTCCGCTTGAATCACCGGTTTCACAATCCCTCTTTCTTTCGAAGAAGAAACATCGCGATTTGCCCAAGCGATTCGAAGCGGTGATGGAAATCATTCACCAATCAACAAGCAAATAAAAAAGCCGCCCAAACAGGCGGCCAATGCCTTCAAGCGTGAAGACTTAACACACTTTAAATTTACCAATCAGTGCATCAAGCTCATCCACTTTTCTGTCGAGCGAGGCAATGCGGGATGCACTTTGCTGGGCACTCTCCAGAGACTTGGAAGAAATATCGCTGATGGCGGTAATATCTGAGGCGATTTCTCGGGTTACGGATGTTTGCTCATCCGCTGCTGTCGCTATAGAGCTGATCATGCTTTGCACCGATGCCGCGCCATTGAAGATATCATCCAGCGCTTTTACGGCGCTCTCGCTATGGTTCACACCAATCTCAACCAAGCCACAGTTCTCTTCGGTACTGGTGACGGCATTTTGTGTACCCGTCTGGATCGATTGGATGATGGTAGAGACTTCTTGCGTCGCCTGCGTAGTGCGCTCCGCCAGTGCACGAACTTCATCTGCAACAACGGCAAACCCCCGCCCAAATTCGCCCGCACGCGCCGCCTCGATTGCCGCATTTAGTGCGAGCAGGTTGGTTTGCTCTGCAATACCCTGAATCACTTTGATCACGTTACCAATTTCTTCACTGTGGCTGCCAAGCTCTCGCATAGAAATTGACATTTCCTGCATTTGCACAGATACCTGCTGGATGCTGTTCACCATCTCACCAATCACCTGACGACCTTCGTTTGCTGCCTCTTCTGACCGCTTAGCTTCATCAAAGGTGGCTGTACCCTGATTCGCCACTTCAGAAATCGTCAGGCTCAATTCTTCTGATGCAGTCGCAATCAAGGTCGCTTTTTCATCCTGCATCGATGCGCCTGAAACCACATCCTGACTGATGGTAGACAGTGCTTTAGCTGAAGAATGCACCTCTTCAGTTACGCCGCGGATAGAAGAAATCAGGCTTACCAGAGACGCTTGCATAGCATTCACAGACACCGCCAGACTTGCCAATTCATCGCCGGATTTATCTTCGATGGCATCGTCCGAGAGCTCTCCGTTAGCAATACGCTGCGCCGCTTCATTCAAAGTTTTCAATCGGCGAGTAATGGAGGTAGAAAGCAAATAAGCAATACCGCAGGAGAGAAAAATCGCCACCGCTGCCAGTGAAAGCAGGGTCATTCGCATCACTTCATAGGCATCTAGCAGACTGCCAAGTGCCTTGTCAGTTTCTGCCACTTCCTCAGAAGAAACCTGGTCGAGAATGTCTTCGATAGGTGCCAGATGCACGAGGTAAACGTCGTGAAGCTCTTCCACCAAATCAGACATTTCTCCACCCTTACCTACCCGCGGAAGAATACTGTTTTCAAAAGCAGCAAGGTAAGCTTTCATGTGATCTTCTATCTCTGCCAGTCTCTGAAAATCTTCCGACCCCGGGGTCTCCAACAGACGAACGTTAGCAATCAAATCCATATACTCTTTGGTGTTGCTCTCTAAATCATCCCTAGCACCAGTGACATCATTTATCACGCCCATTGAATCACGGTAAACGTCACCGGCTTCATCAATCAGTCCGAGATAACCAATCGCTTCCGGCACATCATCGGTTCTCACTTCAATACCGACTTCCTGAAGAAACGCCAACTTAATCCAGACAAACGCCACCATGCCAACTAACAGGCTAAGAATGCCCCCAAACCCAAAAAACAATTTTTGACTAACTGTCAGCTTCCTAAACATGCTGCTTCTCCTTCACGATGAAATAAATCATTTACCGTATGATGTATCGACCCGCACACCATTCGCTTTAGTGATAAATCGAACGCCAGCGTAACACCCGCGACATATTCAGCTCTCTATCCCGTTATCATGCGTTACTATTCAGAGGGTTAGTTTTCGAATAAAAAATGCGCAGGATTTGTTAAAAAGTCTGCTGATAACTTGGAAGGATGAAAACAAGGGAGAAACTGCAATGAAACGCCAATCAACGGCAGAGCACTACCAGAAAAGGCTTTCCGTGCTGTCGGATTACATCTACGACAACCTGGAAGATGATTTGGATATGGATAAGCTCGCTGAGGTTGCGTTGATCTCTCCTTATCACCTGCACCGCATTTATCGTGGGATCTACGGCAACAGTCTGACGGATTCCATCCGTTGGACACGCCTTCACTATGCGGCGGACAGGTTGATTAAGACGGACATGAGCATTGAAGCGATTGGCCGCATGGCGAAATACAACTCTGTGCAGAGTTTCACCCGTGTTTTCAGTGAAGTCTTTGGCATGCCACCCGCCCGATTCAGGCGTGAAGGTGACCATGTTCAATTTATGCAACCAACACGGAAAAACGAGGACTACCCCATGCAAGAGATCACATTAAGAGACGGTGAGGCGCTGACCCTTATCGGATTCGAACACCACGGTGATTACATGAAGGTTGGACAGCAATTCGAAAAGCTACAGGGCTGGCTGGCGACCCGCAACCTCATTGATCCAAGAACCCGTTTCTTCGGCGTGTATTTTGATGATCCGGATACTAAACCTATTGAAGAGTTGCGCTCTCTGGCTTGTATCACAGTCACTAACCCAGATAAGTTCCCTATGGAAGAGGGATTGAAGCGTTTTGATATTCAAGCGGGTAAGTGTGCGGTAATGCGCTACAAAGGCCCATACGCAAATATGGATGCGGCCTATCGCTGGTTATTTTCTGAATGGTTACCAAATTCCACTGAGCGTGTCCGCAACCAACCGGCCTATGAGGAGTACCTCAATGATGTTCATTCTGTACCACAAACTGAGCTGCTAACTGATATTTACATCCCGTTGGAGTAGTACCTCAAATGAATTCAACTAAGAGGTAAGCGGCAGTCCGACGTGCCGCTTTTTTCATTTTAGAGCGATTGCCCTCAGCTCTGAAGTTATCCAACAGTGAAATGCCTGCACCTTTTTAATCCTAAGGTGCGATTCCGGGCAGACAAAGTGGTACCCGAACGCGACTTTTTGGTTGTGTTCCCGTCCAAAGGGATACATCAAACGCCCCTCCTTCACATCTAGGTCTGCCAGTGCGGTGGAAGTAAGCGCCACACCTTGCCCTTCGATAGCCGCCTGCATCGCCAGCGCCTCGCTGGAAAACTGGTGGCCAGAGTTCGCATCTGGATGATCAACCCCTGCCGCACGCAGCCACATACCCCAGCAGGGTGCCTGCGCCTGAGTGGTTTGCCAATCAGAGCGCAACAGCATGTGATGCTTCAGATCCTTTGGCGAATGTAAGGGACGTTGGCCTTCCATCAAGGCAGGGCTGCAAACTGGCACAACCTCTTCCGGGATTAACACCTCGCAATGCAAGCCAGTGTAATCACCACCACCATAACGAAGCGCAATGTCTACGCCATCCTGCCGGAAGTTCACCAAAGACTCACTGGCGTCTACCCGCAAACGATACGCAGGATACTGCTGGTAAAAACTGCCTAATCTTGGCAGTAACCATTTTGCGGCAAAAGTCGGTGACACACTCACCACCAATTCATTGCTATGACGATGTCGATGCAGTTGCCGGACTCCTTCTTCGAGTTTGGCGAATCCTTCCTCCATGAACGGATAAAGCTGCTCACCCGCTTCGGTGAGTGAGATTGCACGTACCTTACGTTCAAACAACGCAATATCCAGATAGCTTTCCAGCGTTTTTATTTGCTGACTGACGGCGGCAGGCGTGACATGCAACTCCTCCGCTGCCTGTTTAATACTGAGGTGCCGCGCCGTACTTTCAAAAGCTCTCAGAGCATTCAATGGGGGAAACTGTACTTCCATGATTTAGTTTTTCTTATCCATAAAGTAGAAAACCTCGTTTGTGGTCCAGAAAAGAGTATCTCAAGATTGAGCTTAACTTAAGTATTTCTTGATTAAAAAAGAGACAAGCTGGAGGAGAGGCAAATGAGGATTTCAGAGAAGAAAAGCCACACCCTGTTGGTCGCGCCTTATGGGCAGAGTAGAGAAACGCATCTTGAAATCAGCCGAATGATCTGGAAATTGGTGAAAGGTGTAATGGCGTGGTATCAGGCTTTTAGGCTAAAGCATCAAAGAGAGAAACTTCGCGACTCGCTTTCGAGCTATCCGGACTACCTCCTTAAGGATTTTGGATTAAGTCCAGAAGAAATCAGTGTCATTAAAACCCGCAATATTCGATTGAAGTCAGAACAAATTGCGCACAGTGTGAGAAGAAACTAAACGTTCACCCTATTCGGGGTGAGCGCTCCAATCAGGATTTTACTTTCTCGCTACATTCACACTGTGCCGCCCACTTTAAATACCAGGCTTCCAACTCCTCTATGGGTTTGGGAGTACATATTAAAAATCCCTGCACCAACATGCTCGGATAATTGGACGTCAGGTATTCCAACTCTTCGGAAAGTTCAACACCCTCAGCGACGACTTTGCAGTCCGACTCTAAAGAAAAGTCCGCCAACGAGCGAACAATTGCCTGACCAAAATGATCGTTGTGGATCTTGCTGATAAGCGATCGATCCACCTTCACTTCAGTAAAGGGCAAATGCCGCAAGTGGCGGAAGTTGGCAAAACCGGTTCCAAAGTCATCCAGAGAGACACCAAAGCCCTGCATCCTTAATCGGTTTAAGGATTCAAGTTGCTCAGGCGAACTCAGTGCTGACTCCTCTGTAATTTCTAACGTAATTCGTTGTCGCAATACGTTCTTTGCTTTAAACAGCGCATCTAATCGGTTTGGGATACTTAAATCACCCAATTGTTGCGCAGACAAGTTGATGCTCACCGTCACATCCGGCCCAAATATGGCAGCAAGCGTTTCCATATCCGTTGCTGTTTTTTCCGCAATAGTTGTAGTGAGCAAATCCACCAACCCATGTTGAACCGCAGTGGCCAAGAAGCAATTTGGCATTAATACCATGCCTCTTTCGGGGTCGAAAATGCGCGCCAAGACTTCAACGCTTTCTACACGCTTTGTCAGAGGATTCACTTTCGGCTGATAATACGGCACCACATTTCCGCCAATGAGGTATTTAATCAACTCCTCACGTGACATGGCAGCATTCTGTAAAAATTGCATTTCATCAGGTCTTGGAAGCTTATTCAGCGTTTTTTCCAATGCGTCTAACGTAATAGGCTTAGCGATACTGCCCAACAGGTAAACCCACTGTAGTTTTGCTATTTCAGCAGCCAATTCCGTTACCCGATCCTCTAAGTCGGAAATAATACATACCGCGCCACGGAAGTTCATTTTTCCCAATTCACGGATAACGCACATCCCATCAATATCGGGCATACCTAAGTTGGTAAACACCACATCATAGTGAGTCTTTCCAAAGTTGATTTCATCTAATGCTGTTTGCGGACACGAGAAACAACTCACCTTTTCGTACCCTAGGCAGCTAAGCATTTTTTTAATCAACAATAAGACGGATTCAGAGTCGTCTATAACTGCAACATGTTTAGTACTTTTCACTCTCCCCACCAACCCATGTCCTATTAGTACTAAGAATAAATCCCAACGTGTTTGCCAATTTTAAACTTTGCGCATTGTCGTAATTAGAATTCAAACGCTGAAGTAGACTACCCTTCTCTCTCGAGTTTTTGTTGTAATCGAGAAGAGCTATGAACACCAACCTTCTATATGAAAGTTTATTAATCACTGTCAACAGCCATCAATAGAATATTCTTTAAGCTGTTTATTATTAATAGAAAACATATCAGCTTTGCGCCAAATGAATTGAAAATTTTTGTCTCATATTTAGGAATTTTTAGCTTTAGTTTTCTTATATACATGTTTTATAAGAATAAATAATTAAATATGCAACGAGACATTAATTTCAAACATTGTCATAAAGTTTCATATGCGTTTCATGGTCTTGTTTTTGAACCATACGTAGCAAAAATATGAATCAAAGCGCATATAATTTTCAAATAATAAGAGCATATTAAATTCAGTTAATGAACTTAAACTTTCCCATTCTGTATGCTTCTCTTAACGCCATATATTAGTAAAATACATTTAAACGGGCATTTAAAACATAAGAAAGCGCTTTCAGTCATAAATCCACTATAGCTCATAATGCATCTTATTTTTCCTGAACTACCAACAAGAAAATTTAATTTTCATGATTAAGGATTTTTAATATGAAGGAGAAAAATGAATAGAAGCATTAAAAGTAAGGAGACTGGTTTACCGCATCAAATACCATCAATCAATTTCCTTGTTGGAAGCAAGATCATCAAACTGAAGATATAAAATGAATAATGAGCAAAAAGGAGAGTTTTGTACTCTTATCAAAAAGATGAGGGCTATTACAAAATCATTTCAGTTATGACAGTAGCTGGGCCTAGGTCAAAATGTAGTAGCATCATTTAAAAAAATACGCAACCTTGTTCATGAAAAATGAGTTGCTATGAATCAGTGTAGCTTAGTTGTATAGATCTGATACGTGACGAATCGATAAGTCAGATTGATATTTGAAGTCAAATCTATATGGAATTATGACGATAACATGTAGATAACAAGAAAAAAGATCATCACTTACCGATAATTCGCCTCTCTGTGATTCTTTTCTTCAAACTGGATACCTAGTGTGATTTAAACTGAACGCAACTCTTCCGGACATGATAATATTCTTTAACATACTCTATTTATTGATAAATCGTGAAAAACATAGAGATAATTCGCGAGGTTTGGGAGCGTATCAGCCAAGCTGACTATCGAGGCTCCCATCACTTAATGAATACCTCATTGTGAATGAAGTTTTTCGTAAACGCTGGATATTCAAGGTTCTCTATTTAGAAGAGACATCTTCAGACAAAGTCATCAGCATTACTTTCGTATCACACCCTAACTGTTACGACAGTTTCTGTACCACCAGCATCTGTAAGTTAGAAGACGGTGTAATCAGTGAAATTGAGACACTCTGGGCGTTTCAAGATAAAAAAGTGAAATGGCGAGTAGGTTTTAGCCATACCTATTAGCTATAGCTGGAAAGATAAAACTGTTGTCCTTAAAAGGCATATAGTGGAGAGATACTCAAAGAAAAGAGTGGTAAATAGCCCCTCAATATCTAGAATGCGGGCATTAATTTTCGCAATGAATGAGAGTGTCTTTATGTCTCGCGACTATACCTTCGAATGCCTTGTCACCATGCCACGTCATGAACTGGAAGAATTCAGCGCCCGAATGATCGGCAGAATGGTGCCAGAGGATGTGATGACTGAAATATTCACGTTCGAACAAGAAGAGATAGATAGCGAAGAACGTTTGTTGTCAGCTCGCCTTGACGCCATGTTGCGCATGACAGCAATCGCACTGAACGAAACGCAGCAAGCGTTTGATGACTCTGAGCATGCAAAGCAAAACAGCGAGAGAATGACGAGACTACTGCTTTGGCATTTCTACGCTATCTCTTTTCACCTGGAACAGGCGATTACGCTGGAAACCCATTGTGAAGAAGTTGAGAAGCTACTGAAAAACACACCCAAGGATGTCTTCGGTTGGGTTAAGACACTTACAGAACTGCTACACACCTATGCAGAGATCAGTGCAGGACAGAACCCTGAAAGCTAACTAGGGTCTTTTGACTCTAGGCGTTCTCCCCCAGCTTTTTCAATTCTTGTTCGCTGAAGCTCACAAACCCGATCGGCACATCGCTGCCCAGCGCAGCGATGATATTCTCGGCACTTTCTGCCCCAAAGCCGCCGCACAGTTCAACGACCTGAGCACCGTTTCCAATCAGCACTCTGGCCGCTATCACTGCTTCTTCGTCGGAACTGACACCCAAAACTTCCGTTCTGAACAAAGACGACTCAATCACAGATCGGTGTTCATCTTGCTGGTAATCCGGCGCTTTGATGATAAAGCCGTAATGGGAGATCATATTGAATCCTTTTAGTTAAAGTGATTTGTACACTAGGGTCTGTTGACCCTAACATCTTATTCCCAACTTCCCAGAAATCATCCACGCAATTGAATCCTTTGGGTTTTGCTCTATCTTTTCAGGTACACGCAGTTTGTAGAGCCTCTCATGAACCTGAAACGCATTGAAACCTTTGTACTCGTTGCCACCCTTCGCAGTTTTCGCAAAGCCGCCGAGCAGCAATTCACCACACAGCCTGCTATCTCATCCCGCATCGCAAGTTTAGAAAAAGAACTGGGTGTTACTCTTTTTGACCGCGAAGCATCGCCTATCACGCTAACAGCCAAAGGGCGTGAGCTATTACCTTACGCAGAGAAAATGCTGCTGAGTGCGGAACAGTTTCAAAAGCGCGCAGAGAACAATGCGCTGTTTACGGGAACCTTGAGACTGGGGATTTCTGAAACCGTTGTGCACACCTGGCTGACGGAGTTTCTTCGAAGCTTTAACGATAAATTTCCGCGGCTGGATATCGATATTACGGTGGATGTTACGTCGAACCTGCGTCATGACTTGTTGGACAGAACGCTGGATTTAGCCTTCCTGATGGGACCAATTTCAGAGCCTTCAGTGCAAAACATGCCGCTGTGTCGCTATCCGCTGGTATGGGTGGGTAGCACGTCAATGCCAATCTCGAACACTTCCATGTCGTTAGCTGAATTGGCTGACTTTCCCATCATTACTTACGCCCGCAATACACAGCCATTCGGAGAAATCAAAGAACAGTTCGCACAGGCTGATGCAGCTAACGCCCGTTTCTTTACCTCAAGTTCTCTCTCTGCCTGTTTGCGGATGACCCGAGACGGATTGGGCTTGGCGACCCTACCGACTGTCATTGCCGCTCCTGAAATTGAAGCCGGAAGTTTGCAGCTTGTTGATTGCGGCTGGGTACCTTCCCCACTTGGCTTCACCGCTTCTTATCTACATGCACCAATGAACGGTGCAGCAGAGGAAGCGGCAAAACTGGCAGTGGAAGTAGCAGGGAAAACAGGACATTAATTTTATTTATCAGAAAAGGTAAAAAACTATAATTGGACGAAATGACACCAACCTGCAACATTTAGTTAACACAACATTCAACCAACGAGGCCAAGGAAAGCCATGAGTCAACTTGCAGGACAAGAAGCCCCTCTTTCATCCAATCACTACGAAGCAGCCCTGACACAGGCACGTGAATTAAGAAATCTGACACGTGACGGCAAGTTTATTGGTTCGACAAGTGGATTTGCCCCTGGCATCGCACAGGGAAACCTTGTCATTCTTCCCAAAGACTGGGCAGACGACTTTCTTGTATTTTGTCAGAAGAACCCCGTTCCCTGTCCTCTGTTATCAGTATCCAGCCCGGGTGAACCAATGATTGATTTGCTTGGCAAGGATATCGATATTCGCACCGATGTACCTGAGTACCATATCTTCAGAAACGGTGAATTGGCTGAGAAAACTCATGACATTAAAGATCTTTGGTGGCATGACATGGTGACTTTTGTCTTGGGTTGTTCTTTCTCGTTTGAAGATGCTTTGATTCGTGCTGGCCTGTCCCTTCGTAATATTGATTGCCAATCGAATGTATCAATGTTCCGCACCAACTTGGCGACGACACCAAGCCAATATTTCAGTGGGAACATGGTGGTTACTATGCGCCCGTTTAAACCAGCTGATGCGATTCGCGCCATTCAAATTACTTCCCGCTATCCGAAATCCCATGGTGCGCCAGTACATATAGGAAACCCCGCCGACATTGGCATCAAAGATCTCTCCAACCCGGATTTTGGTGATGCAGTACCTATTAAGGACGGTGAAATCCCCGTTTTCTGGGCATGTGGTGTAACGCCACAGTTGGCCATTATTAATGCTAAGCCGCCCATCGCCATTACCCATGCACCCGGCAAGATGCTGGTGACGGATATCAGTAACGAGCAACTCTCAGTTTTATAAGTATTAATAGGACACTAGTGAAAAGGAGACTTCCGATGAAGTTGTTGAAAAACCTGCTGCCAGCTATGGCAGTGTCTCTCGCTGCACTTTCTGTGCCTTCTGCACTCGCTGCGCAATGGCATATGCCGACACCTTACGGTGATGCTAACTTGCCGACCAAAATCGCCTATGACTTTGCTGAGCAAATCAAAACATCCACAGGTGGAGAGGTCGATATCAAAGTTCACTCGGGCGCATCTTTGATGAAGCACCCTGAAATCCCTCGCGCGGTGCGCACAGGACAAGTGCAGCTTGGCGAAGTCTTCATTGGCATCATGGGTAATACCCACCCTATTTTTAAGCACGACAACATTCCTTTCCTCGCCACTGACTACGAGCAAGCCCAGAAACTGTGGGAAGCCGCTAAACCAGAGATTGAAAAACAACTCAGTAAAGAAGGCATGATCCTGCTCTACACCGTGCCATGGCCTGCACAAAGCCTTTACACCAAAAAGCCGGTGAACTCGCTGGCTGACATTAAAGGCACCAAGATGCGCGCTTATAGCCCATCAACATCCCGTCTTGCTGACCTGATGGACACCACACCCACCACGGTTCAGGTGCCGGATATTCCACAGGCATTTAGCACTGGCATTATCGATGCGATGGTCACATCACCTTCGACTGGCGCAAACGGTCAAGCATGGGATTACCTGAGCCACTTCACCGAGATCAAAGCCTGGATTCCAAAGAACTTTGTCGTCGTGAACAAGCGCGCATTTAAGCGTTTGGACAAAGACGCTCAGAAAGCCATTTTGGATGCAGCAGCAGCAGCCGAAGCACGTGGCTGGGCAGAGGTTTTAGATCAAGAAGCCAAAGACACCAAAACACTCGCTGACAACGGCATTGTGGTTTCGAAACCTTCCGAGCAATTGCTAAATGAGCTTCAGGCGATTGGCGTGACCATGACTGAAGAGTGGGAAGCAGAAAACTCACAAGCGCTAGCGCCTGTTCTGAAAGCCTATAAAAACTAAGTAAGTAGTTACTTACTACGACGTACCCTCCCCTGGAAACGGACTTGGGGAGGGCTTCAATACCCTGAGCTACGCCTGTCTGGAAGCATTATTATGAAACGAGCTCTGTACCTGCTGTCGGGTGGTTTATCCGGCTTCTTTATTGTGTTGATCATGCTGATCATCCTCGCCCAAATTATTGGCCGTATGATGGGCTTTATTGTCCCGTCGGCAGAAGATTTCTCCGGTTACGCTTTGGCTGCCTCAACCTTCTTTGGCCTAGCCTATACCTTTCGTGAAGGTGGTCATATCCGCGTTAACCTTGCTATTCAAAGGTTGCCAGAATCGCTGCAACGCCCTCTGGAGACTCTGGTCCTAACCCTTGCGTTTTTACTGCTTTGTTTCTGTAGCTATTACTGCACTTACATGGTCTGGGAATCCTATGACTTTGAAGAAGTTACCCACGGTTACATTCCGATTCCTCTGTGGATTCCACAAGTGCCACTCGCGGTAGGCATGATTGCATTCAATCTCGCTGTACTGGATAGCCTGATTGACAACATTCGCGGTATTACCCCCCATTACAAGCAGTTGGAAGGTGAAGACGTTTCGCTCGAACTGATTGAAAACCCTGACGAAGCATCAGCTCCGCAGGTAAGCAGCAAGGAGCGCGCAAAATGACGGACATGACCTTAATCTCATTTATTCTTGCCATCTCCATGCTGCTGTTTTTAGCCGCTGGTTTATGGGTATCCCTTGCCTTAATTGGTGTCGGTGTCATGGGTCTGTACATGACGGGTAACGAACAAATCGGCCTGCTGTTTGGCTCTTCAAGCTGGGGAGCGAGCACCAGTTGGTCGCTGACAGCCCTACCAATGTTTATCTGGATGGGTGAGCTTTTATTCCGAACCCGACTCTCGGAAGATCTGTTTAAAGGTCTTTCGCCTTGGCTGAGCAGTTTTCCCGGCAAACTGCTGCATGTGAATGTGTTGAGCTGCGGCATATTCGCTGCCGTATCAGGCTCATCCGCCGCCACTGCGGCCACTATTGGACGCATGACCCTGCCCGAGCTGAAAGCGCAGGGCTACAGCGAGAAAATGGCCGTCGGCACGCTGGCAGGTTCCGGTACTCTGGGTCTTCTTATTCCGCCTTCCATCATTCTCATTGTGTATGGGGTGGCAGCAGAAGTGTCCATTGGACGCTTATTTATCGCCGGAGCCCTTCCCGGCATCATGTTGATGCTCCTGTTTGTAGGTTACACCACCATCTGGGCATTGATGAATAAAAATGAAGTGCCTCAGCACTCGAGCAACGATGTTAATTGGCAAGTTAGATTCAAAGCGCTGAAAAAGCTGCTCCCGATAGTCGCTCTTATTTCCTTTGTTTTGGGGTCGATCTACGGCGGTTTCACTACACCGACAGAAGCAGCAGCGCTTGGCGTGTTTGGCGCCATGGTTTTGGCCGCCCTTACCGGCTCGTTGAGTCGCCAGAGTTTTATCGACAGTTTACTGGGTGCCGTGAAAAGTGCCTGTATGATTGGCTTTATTCTCGTGGGCGCGCATTTTCTTACACTGGCAATGGGATTCCTCGGCATTCCCCGCGCGTTAGCGGAGTGGATTGCTGCGATGTCACTGTCGCCGTTTGAACTCCTGCTTTACCTCACCATTCTGTTTGTGGTGCTGGGCTGCTTTCTGGATGGTATTTCTGTGGTGGTTCTGACCGTTGCAGTGGTATTGCCTATGGTGCAGCAGGCAGGGATTGATTTGCTGTGGTTCGGTATCTTCATCGTTCTGGTGGTGGAGCTGTCGCAAATCACCCCGCCCGTCGGTTTCAACCTGTTTGTTATTCAGGCACTCACGGGCAAAAACATTCTGTATGTCGCACGCGCTGCGTTTCCGTTTTTTATGCTGATCCTTTTAGGGTTAGTGTTGATTACTGCCTTCCCGGAAATCGTGACCTATCTGCCGACCACCATGAGTCAGCGCTAGCAGGACAAACTGCTTCTAAAGAAAGCAGAGCAACAAGGAGTGAGTTGAGATGAAATTAAATTGCGACATGGGAGAAAGCTTCGGTGCCTGGACCATGGGGAAAGACGCCGAAGTGATGCCCTGCATTGATATGGCAAGCATCGCCTGTGGCTTTCATGCCTCGGATCCAGTCACGATGCAAAAGACCGTCGCTTTAGCCCTTGAACATGGTGTCACCATTGGCGCCCACCCTGGCTACCCGGATTTGATGGGCTTCGGCCGCCGCAAATTTGATTGCACAGAGGAAGAGCTTTTCGCCTGGCTTGGCTATCAAATCGGTGCGCTGAAAGGTATTTGCCGTCAACAAAAAGCCATTGTCGATTATGTGAAACCCCATGGTGCGCTCTACAACACCATGATGAAAGACATGACAGTGCTGAAGACTGTAATGCTTGCGGTGAAAGCTGCTGCGCCGGGTTGTCCCTTGGTGGTGATGGCGATTCCTGAGCGCCAACCTATTCTCGATTTAGCCGCAGACGTCGGCATTGACGTGATGTTTGAAGCTTTTTCTGACCGCGCTTATGACGATGAAGGGTTCCTCGTCGATCGCCGTATTGAAGGCGCGGTTCATGGTAGTGCTGATGCCATTATCAAGCAGGTACAGCAGATTGTTGAACAAGGTTCTGTCACAACTCTGAGTGGAAAAACACTCAAGGTGGATGCAGATACGCTCTGCATTCACGGAGATGGCCCCCACGCTTCGGCGGTAGCCCAAGCATTAAAGCAGTGGAGGGCAAATGGCGCGAATTGAGGCAGTCAATGAACAGACATTGATTGTGTATTTTGGGGACAGAATTGATGATGCTATCGCCGCTGACGTCAACCGCGCCATCTTTCAGGTTCGGGAAAGTCTGGGGGATTTAGTCACAGACATCATCCCCTCCTACAACTCAATGTTGATTGGCTTTGACTTAAACAGAACGGACCGTTTTGACATCATCAAACGCATCCGGTTGGCGCTTGAATCCAACACTGACGCCGTCACCAATAACAACGACAATCAGGTAGTTGAGATTCCTGTCTACTACGGTGAGGAAGTCGCGCTGGATATGTCGGATGTGTGTGACAAAACCGGCCTAGACAGCGAGTCTGTCATCAAACTACACAGCGAGCGCGAGTACCGTGTTTACGCCATTGGTTTTAGCCCCGGCTTTGCCTATCTTGGCAGTTTGGATGACGCGATAGTCATGCCGCGTAAATCCACACCACGCCTCAAAGTACCAACGGGCAGTGTAGGGCTGGCAGACAACCAAACAGCCATTTATCCCAGCAGCACACCGGGTGGCTGGCAAATTATCGGCCGTACACCATTGAATATGGTGGACTGGGACAGCGAATCACTGGCCAAAGTCAATGTCGGCAACAAGGTAAGGTTCTGCCCTATCGATAAGGACGAATTTTTGAAGCAAGGCGGCGTGTTATGAGCTTTGAAGTACTGAACCCCGGCATGCTTACCCTGCTGCAAGACAGTGGCCGCATCGGCTTCCAGCATTTGGGCATCACCACTGGAGGCCCAATGGATGAGCACGCTTTTTACTGGGCAAACCGTCTACTGGGAAATAAACCAGATGCAACGCAGCTCGAAATCACCTTCGGCCAACTGAAACTGCAGGTGAATGCCGCCACAACCCTTGCTATTACAGGCGCAGATCTTTCCGCCACCTTGAACGACAAAGTTATTCAGCCCTGGCTCACCTATGCAGTAAAGCCCGGTGATGTACTGGCGTTTGGTGCGCCGAAAAGTGGGCTACGCACCTATCTCGCCGTGGCTGGCGGCTTTGAATGTGAGCCCAAGCTGGGCAGCTGCTCCACAGTGAAAAGGGAGCAACTGGGCGGTTTAACCGGTCTTGGTGATGCCCTGAAAACGGGGGATATTCTGCCCTTCACCGCAACGACTGAGTTCACCGAACAGCGCACGCCTAAATGGGCGATTCCCGATTACGATGCGCCGCTCGAACTCGGGGTGATGCCGTCCTATCAGCATGCGTCATTCAGCCATGATGAACAGATGACGTTTTTCACCAGTGAGTATGAAGTCAGCCAGAACATCGACCGCATGGGTTATCGCTTGTCTGGTGCGCCAGTCAAAAGTAGCCTTGATGGCATCATCTCAGAAGGTATCGCCTTTGGTGCGATTCAAATTCCGAATGACGGCCAACCGATCGTACTGATGAAGGACAGGCAAACCATTGGCGGCTACCCAAAAATTGGCTGTTTGAGCAGTTTAGGTGCCGGCCAACTTTCGCAGCGCCAACCCGGGCAGATTGTTACCTTCTCCCCCATGGATGTTGCGGATGCCGAAGTGGAAAGAAGGCTCTTCAACCGGGTCATTTTCGGATGAGTCCATCTCAGGGGAAAATGGTGCACATCGACAAGGCCACGAATGCGAGGCCGGATGATGTGCGCCCTTTTCTCAACGCGATTAATCGGTATATCTCAGCCAAAGATAACAACAAGCCACACATGCTCACCAAAGTGTTTACTGAAGAATCACTGCTGGAAATGAAGGTCAACACCGACAGTATTTCGTTTCCCTCAGATGTGGTTGGCGTTGAAGCAATCAGCCATGTTCTGTCCTCCCAGTTCAACCAGCGTTTTGAGAATGTTTATACCTTCTGCTTGTCAGACTCCATTATCCGGGATGACAACCTTCTCACCTGCAAATGGCTCGTAGTCATGACAGAAAAGGACAATGGCATTCTGCGCATCGGTTGTGGCTATTACGACTGGCTGTTCAACGATGATTCTTCTATCTCGGCAAAAGACCCGAAAGTGGACAAGCTCACCATCACCATTGAGTACATGGCTACCATCAACTATTCCAATAAAGATCACTTGCTCGATGGGATAGGCGAACTGCCCTACCCTTGGTGTTTCAGCAGTTCCCTGAGTATTGAAATGCCGATGATAGAGGACTTAAAAACAGTGAGACGCTTTCTGGAACAGGATTAGAAATAGCCCTACATTTTATCTGGCGAAATGTGACGATTTTACGCTACGCTTCGCCTACACCCTTTGCTTGATTACTGTCAGAAAAACAAAGAAATATGAATCTAATAACAAGAACTGCGCTAGCTTCAGATGCCAAAAGCATCACCGACATCGTCAACCCCATTATCGAAAGTCGCCGATACGTGATTCTCGACTCCACGTTTTCGGTGTCAGACCAAAGTTTCTTCATTCAATACTTCCCGGTAAACGGCGTGTTTTTGGTTGCTGAAGACCATGACTCGAAAACCGTTCTTGGCTACCAAACCGTTGAGCCATACGCGAGTTATTCACGCGCACTCGATCATGTCGGCATTATCACCACCTATGTCGATAAAAAACATCATCGTCAAGGCGTTGCAACGTCGCTGTTTGCTTCCACGCTCGATATCGCGCGCTCACGTGGCTTTGAAAAGCTGGTAGCCCAAGTCCGAGCTGATAATGAAACCGCGCTGCACGTTTATTTGAAACATGGCTTTGAAGTGTCAGGACGCGCGAAAAGTCATGCGAAAATTGGCGGCAAGTACATCGATGAGATTACGTTGGAACTGTTTCTGTAAAGTTTAAATTTGCCTATTTAAAAACAGCCCAGACAAGTGTCTGGGCTGTTTTTTTGGTAGCCTCGCTTTCAAATTTACACTGCTTACCAGACCCAGCTCGTTTCTGTGTTCGGAATCCTTTTCTGGACAGGCGGCGTTCCATCAGTAAACCAAACCTCAGCAAGCACGTAATAGTGAGATTCTGAAGAAACAAAATCGACAATTGCTTCTCCTGATTCCAAGGAAGAGAAAGCCATTCGACTGTTGTAGGCCGCCTTGTAGGTTCCGTTGTCATTCGCAGAAAACTCGCTGTATATCGACACTACACCGGGTGATGTTGAATAGCCGCTGATGTCGACGACAAAACTCTGCTCCAAAACAGGGCTATATGAGAAACCATCAGGCACAACTGTCTCGTTAAAGCTTGATGCTGAACTGGTGACGGTCTCCGGAATGTTTGCTTCGCCACCAGAGGTATCAACCATCATTTCAAACTCTGACAGACTGGATACTTCAACATTGCTTTCCGGTGCAGACTCATCAACGGTAACGGTTGAAGACACGTTTGAACTACCGCTTCCATCACCACCGCCACCACATGCGCTCAGAAGGGCCATTAACGCTAACACACTGATATTCTTATTCATGGCACTTACTCCTCAGACAAGTAGTATTTGTTTTCAGTCGCTTTTTCTAATAAATACCACTGAAGATTATTTTCACCTACGGACTCCGCATAGCCTGCAAAATCTGGATATGCCTCAACAAGGTCGACATGCTCTCTGGGCCAAGACCACTCATCAGGGATAAGCAGCGCCCAAGGATGATTCGAAGAGGTTTTAAAGTAACGTGATGTTGCTGGGTCGCTGGAGTCGCTCCACCACCCCAGCCAGTAGGTGTCGAATTGCTCTGTCGGCGCCTGATCGGCGAGGTGGATTTCTAACCCTCGTCCAGGGTTATACCAGAGCCCGTCGCGGACATAAGCGCCCGGTGTGGCGAAAATAAATGGGTCATAAGGCATTGTCATCAAAGAGCTCGTATCAGTCCCCTCGTTGAAATACACATCTATTTCGAACTCGAAGACCAACGCTTCCTGGCAATGCTGCGCCGTTCGATAGTACATACAGCCTGCTGGGAGTTTCTGTTTAAGATCGTCTGAAACAATGAATATTGCCTCATTGGAGTCACTCTCTAAGCCGTTGCTCTCTTGTAACACTGCATTGTGTGTCAAAGTGCTCGCTGAGCTGATGTCAGACCGGTTTATTCCCCCAAGTCTGAATGCAAACCCATTGTGATAACCAGCACCGTAGGCTGAGAGATAACCTTGAATCAATACACGGGTAATCGCGCTGTTTTCATCCAGTGTTTCTGTAATTCGGAATTTAAAGACCACATCGTTGAGGTCGTAATCCCCCTCTTTGGGCCAGTTGTCCTCAAAAGCGACTGTGGCATATCCGCTTTCACTGGGGTAGTAACGCAGTGAAGAGCCATTCTCCATGATAGTCACAGGATGATCCTCAACTTCACCGGTTGTGGCACCACCAAAGTAATCGAGACCAGACGCTTCTGCAAAACGAAAGCGAGACCAAGTTGACCCAATCGTCGCGCCTGCTGGAACCGCAATGGAGAGTGAATTGATACCCGACGCTAGCAAACTGTCGCTCAAGACCTTCTCACCTACGTCTTCAAAATCGCCGTCTTGGTTCCAGTCTATCCATGCTGACAAATAACCAGCAGTAGATGCCTGAACGGAAACCAGAGACGTGTTACCCACTTCCAATGCGGTAACAAAGCCAACACCGTCTTCATCCGCTAAACCGGCTTTGTTGTCATCAAGGGGGGATGTGAAACCGTCACCTTCGCTGTCTGGTGCGATGGACCCTAAGTAGAAACCGCTATCCACTTCGTGACGCGGACCGTTTGAAGCAAGCAACGTTTTGTAGCTGTCTGGTGCGTCACCAAAATCAATCGTCGAATCTTCATCAATAATGGGGGCGTTTGCACAACGCGCACCGTCATTTTGTCCAGATATCGGCCCTGAGGCGAACAGCACTGCCTCTAGGTTTTTGTCATCGATATCGTCTTCGTTTGAAAGGTCGATTCTGAAGATCTTGCCATCATCATTTCGGGAGATGTAAAAGTTGCCATCAACGTCGAAATAGACCGCGCCAAAGCCACCAGATGGTGGGCCGATATCAGCCACCAAACTGTAAACCATGTCGGAATCGCCTGTTTCTAAGTCCACGCGATAAAGGTTGTACGAGTTGTTGTTGACTGCATAGAGATTGCCATCAATCGGGTTGATCGCAACGTCTGACGTTCTGAGGTTGTTGAGGTCTGTGTCTAATGTGGTCGCTGTTAATGTCGCCGAAGGGTCAGCTTCCAGCGGAGAAAGGTCAATTTTGATGATTCCCAGCTCTCTGCGGTGCAGATAGTAAACCTGGTCATGCACATCACCGCTAATAAACTTCGTGTTGTTAGGCAACCCATTCACTGTGAGTTGTTCACCAACATAGTTTTGGCCAATCCTTATCACCACCTCGTTGTCGTAATCAAAACCGTATATATAGCGATCTGATTGGTTAAACCCAACAGCGTTGATATGGGTGTTGAGGCCAGTGGTTTCTGCCAACGTTGAATAGCCACCAGTGACAAGATTCACCCCATAAACTTTGCTGGGTGAGCTTTGGAACAAGAAGGCTTTGCTGGGACATGTATCAAAAGGCTCAACGGAAGCTGGTGTCTCAGCGTGTACCGAGGAACCGAAAAGAGCTGATAAAAAAATGGGTAGAGATAGACGCACGGCATACGCTCCACTTGAGTCCAGACTTAAGAGCAAATAAACAACATCCATGCCATGTGACTATCTATTTGATTAAAAAGAATTTATCAATTTGCGTCGCAAGAATACTCTCACATCCAATTCAGTACTGAGAAAAGATGCCTGCACTTTGTCATTTTGAGAAAACAGGATGAAGTAACACTTAGTCATTGTTTGTATCTTCCATAAGCCAAAACTCAGAAAGCGCTTCCTGCACAATGTACCCGAGCTACATTTATTAGGAACATTGTGCAAGCCAATCATCACTCGCTTGCCCGTTTATCGATGAGGGAAAAGACCGTGAAAATTGCCGTTACCGCCGCCAGTGGGCAATTGGGCTCAGAAATCGTCAAAGCGCTGATTGACGTAATACCGAAAGAAAATGTCATTGCTTTAGCCCGCACTCCAGAGCGCGCCAAAGAACTTGGTGTTGAAATCCGTCCCGGTGATTACGAAGAGCCTGAAGAGCTTGAACAATCACTACAAGGCATTGATAGCTTGTTACTGGTTTCTGGAATGGATGCCCCTGACAAGCGCATTGGCCAGCACCGCAATGTGATTAATGCTGCCAAAAAAGCAGGGGTTAAAAAGATCGTTTACACCAGTGTTCAAGGCGCTGAGGAAGGCACTGCGTTTTCACCCATTATTCAAAGTAACAGACAAACCGAGCAAGATGTTCGTGAATCGGGGCTTAACTGGGTGATAGGCCGTAATGGCATCTACATTGAACCGGATATCGAATACATCGAGAATTACAAGAAAGCTGGGGTTATCAACAACTGTGCAGGTGAAGGCAAATGCGGTTATACCTCCCGTGGTGAACTTGGGTATGCGTATGCCCGCATGCTGACTGAAGACAAGCACAATGGGCAAACTTATAACCTGCATGGCGAAGCCCTCACTCAAACCCAGTTAACGGAATACCTCAACGCGACGTACCACACTCACCTGACTTACGTGCCGCTCTCTTTTGAGGATTATCAGGCTGAGCGCATTGCGGAGTTGGGCGAATTTCTTGGAACCGTCATTGCTGGAATATATCAGGGTATCAGTGAAGGTAAGGTCGACAACCCCAGCCATTTTCTGAACGCCGCCGGACGCGAACACCAAACCTGGGGCGATTACTTTGCGGATATAGAGACGGAAGGTTGAACAACCCGTTTTGTTCAGCTCTCTTAGAGGACATAAGCGCGCTTTACCGGCGCGTTTTTACTTCACGAGCTGCGAAGCTTTGGCAATACAAGCTTCAAGCAGCTCATCGACAACCTCATCATCATTCAGTGCTCGGGACACAACTACACCGCCTATCATCAGGGCAGCGAGCGACATCGCACTTTGTCTGTCCGGTATCTCTCCACCGCTGCGTGTTTGGAGTATATCCAATAAGCCTTCAAACACATGAGAATAAGCTTGCTTTGCGTGATCATTTTGATTCGACACATCAGTGGCGAATGCAGCAAGCGGACATGGAGAAATCTTCTGTTCCACGTGTTCTGAGCAAAGATACGTTTTTACGATCTTGTCAAAACTCAAATCTCCTTCTGACTCACGCATAATCCCAGCCAAAGGGCTGTCTTCGGTTGCCGCGTAAACGGACTGATTATAAAGCTCTTGTTTTGAACTGAAATGGGCATAGAAAGCGCCATGCGTTAGCTTTGCCTCTTCCATTACCTCGCCAAGCGATACATTGTGAAATCCCCGTTGTGCAAACAATCTCACCGCACTTTTCAGAATCTTCTTACGCGTTTCCTGCTTTCTTGTCGTTGGCCAAGGCATAACTCATCCAAAATATTATGTTGAACATATAGTCAATCATCTTAATCTCCTCTCTACAACCACGGAAGATTTAAGTCGGCAAATTTCTACCAAGAAAACATTTTTATTCAATGCGTTACTTAAGGAGAGAAGATCATGGGAATGCTTAACACATTATCTAAGGGCACCAATTACGACGCGATTTCTACTGGCGGGATAGATGCTATCGATAGCTTCACATTTCAGCATGAAGCTTTGCCAGTGAATGTTGAAGGAAAGGTCTTCGTTAGCGAGGCTCTGGGGATGTCCGGCGGTATCCTTTCTCTTAATTCACTGGCTCCACATACCTCTATGCCATTTCACCATATCCATATCAAGCATGAAGAAATCTACATTTTCATGGGAGGGCAAGGCGAATTTATGGTGGATGATAATCGATTCGAGGTCACCACTGGCTCTGTCGTCCGTGTGGCTCCCGAAGGCGTACGCTGTTGGAGAAATACCTCTGATTCACCGCTTTACTACGCCGTTCTTCAGGTAAAAGCAGGCAGTGAAACGGTGAAAAATACCATTGAAGATGGCCGTGGTGTAAATCGCCCTGTTATCTGGTAAAAGCACCTATCAAATCTTCAAATCAAGGCGGGTTGAGCTTCGTTATCACCCGCCTTTCTCTTGGCTAATTGTGCGATCCATGCCCACCGATAATGGCGGCTTTTCCGACCTGCTCAATGGTATTATTAACCGGTAGCACAGAGCGTCTAACTTATTGACTCACGGTAAAAACCTTCTATTTACCCCTGTTAAAATGAAGCCAATAAGGAGAACTACTATGCTCAGATTTCAGTTCTATAAATCGCAAGACGTTGTGACTCACGTGAAACTGGATACACCAACCACGAAACAAGAAATCAGGCAGCTGACTGAGCAAGGTTTTATGGCGTCAGGTGAGATTATTCCAGCACCGACAATGCTGAAAGCTATGGAATAATATCAGGCCAGCCAAGAAGAGAGCATTCATGCTTACGCAACCTTCGGTGTGGTCATGGGTCTATTTCCGGGAATCCGTTAAATCCCTTTGATTCAATGAAAACGCACCACTTGCATACGCAAGTAGTGCGTTTTTGTGCGCCGCTTTGCTGACACTGTTGTTACTCAGCGCAGAACGCTTCAAAGAGTTCGGGCGTATTATCAAACCCTTCAACTTCAGCAAGCTCCCAGGGGCGCTCACATCGGTTGGTATGGGCACACCACTGATAACCTGCAGAAGGGATGCAGCCATGGCTATCACGATCTGCGCCTACCATTGTGTCAGTATCTGCGCAGCCGGCCATTAATAGTGCCATCAGTGAAATTAGGGTGAGTTTTTTCATTAAACACCATCTTTTTGGGGTATTCAGGCCTTTATGTAAGCACACTTTTCCCAGTAAAGAGAGCGCGAATTTGGGAAAAACCAATTAAAAAGACGCGCCTTTGGCGCGTCTTTTATTAAAACTGATGACATGCTAACTCGCTTGCTGCAAACGGTGATAGAGCGAGTCCTTCAATACTGCACGGTCATGTTTAAGTTTGTGCATCTCTTCATCATCAATAGGGGAATCTCTTAGCTCCAGACTGCGGATTTCTTTATCAAGTGCATTGTATTTCTTGTTGTCTTCTGCGAATGCCGCATCTTGATTGGAGAGCTCTCCGATCAGGTCTTTGAACTCTGGGAACTCGTGAACGAGAGAGTGGACTTCACCTAACATATCAACTCCTTATCTATTTTCCTTGGTAGTTGGATTCAAGATCCCTTCTGTCGAGCCTTCACAATAGGAAATTCTCAACCATGTAGATATACCCATGGTTGAGAATAGTCGACTTCTCGCTTTAGCTAAAACTGGGTCAGTTAATGTTCTGCACATCCATGACCAATTTGTTCCAATTACGCTGGTTCTCGATATCGTGCTCAAGCCCTTGATCGTCAGCGATCTGGAAGCGTTCCACTGCTGGGGTTTTGCTGGTTCCCTAATACAGCCAGTAAGCCTCTGCTTCATCTGCGTCGAAGTCGCGCGCACTCAGGATTATTTCCAGTGCTCATCCAAGACCGACCTGACTTGCCATACGGGAAGCACCGCCGCCGAAAGGCAGGATGCCCATAGCGACTTCCATTTACATAAATTTGTATTTCCCTCGAGCCGCAAAGCGCATATAACATGCCAATGCAAACTCGTGGCCGCCACCTCGGGCAAAACCTTCCAGCTTGGCGATGGTCGCCTGAGGCACCTTACCGATTCGTTCAAGTACTGCCTGCATATCGAGCAGTTTCGCTTTCTCTCGGGAAACAGCCTCGGTCGAGTTCCAGACGCATCGCCAGTCCGTTCAAATCAGACAGCATTTCCTGTCCCTGAACGTTCACTGAGCCAAAATCAAAAGTCACAGTCAGGACACCTTCGTCCTGACTAGTGGTAAATGTGGTGTAGCCTTCATAGCGTCCTTTTATTTTTTGTTTCGGTCGACTTTTAACCTAACAATGGCACCGAACAGCAACAATGGACAAAAGGAAGGAAACAGTTTCCGCTAAAAGTTGAAAATGCTTATGGCTAGAACAAAATTTAACCACCAAAGGCCAATGAACCCTATAAAGGAAAAAAATCAATGTGATAGCGTTCAAGAAATAACGAATCCATGCCTAAAGCCTAACTATATAAACAACTAATTTTATAGTTCATTTATTCATATATTAATTTGTAAGTAGCACCACATAAAAATTAAATAATCATACCTAATTTCAGGTAATTTTAAATTATGAAACACTTTGGTGAACAGCCCATAAACCGATTAAAATTTAAAGGCTTAGGTGATGCATAATCGCAACTAGAATCTTCAACAGTATGCAGATATGTTAGACTGATAAAAGAACCAAAAAGGTATGAAGATGCTAAGGTTGGCCCTAAATTATATTCAAGATGAATCCGGTGTGACGGCGATAGAATATGCAATGCTCGGGATAATTATTTCAGCCATTATTCTCGCAACATTTTTTGAAACCTCGGCTTTGCCTAAAGCGCTTCGCGACGCGATGACTCTTATACAAACCAACATTAACGCCGCAAACAATTAAAAACGCGCCCTGACAGGCGCGTTTTATCATCTATTACTTATAAGCGTGGCTTTACACCCATCTGGTCCAAGCAGAAGGCATACACATCAGCGCCTAAATCCAACACTTTATGCATCGGCATGCCAGCACCATGCCCTGCATTCACATCGATTCGAATTAACACAGGGTTTTCGCCCGCATGTTTTGCCTGTAACTCAGCGATAAATTTGTATGAGTGGGCAGGCACAACGCGATCATCATGATCTGCCGTTGTGACCAAGGTTGAAGGATAGACAACGTCTTCCCTAACGTTGTGCACCGGAGAGTAACCCAACAAATACTTGAACATTGCTTCACTTTGCGAAGACGTGCCGTAGTCATACTTCCAGCCTTCACCCGACGTGAAAGTGTGGTAGCGCAGCATGTCCAACACACCGACGGCAGGCAACGCCACTTTATACAGGTCTGGTCGCTGCGTCATACACGCGCCCACCAGCAAGCCACCGTTAGAACCACCTCGAATCGCCAGTTTCTCAGGTGATGTATAGCTTTCAGTAATCAAAAACTCTGCGGCAGAAATAAAATCATCGAACACATTTTGTTTCTGAAGCTGAGTGCCTGCCTGATGCCATGCTTTACCGTATTCACCACCGCCACGCAGGTTTGCAACGGCATAAATGCCGCCCATTTCAATCCATGCTGCAATACTTGGATTGAAAGCAGGCTCTAAGCTGATATTGAAACCGCCATAACCATAAAGAATAGTTGGATGTGAGCCATCCAGCTCTATGCCTTTGCGATAGCAAATGGTCATCGGAACTTTGGTGCCATCTTTTGAGGTGTAAAACACCTGGCGTGATTCAAGCTTCTCACTGTCGATAGTGCAGGCGCTTTGACGATAGCGTTCGGTGACGCCTGTTTCTGGATCGAAGCGATAGGTGTCTGCTGCTGTCGTGTAATTGGTGAAAGTAAAATACAGTGTTTTGTCTTGTTCGCGACCTGAGAAGCCAGAAGCTGTGCCTACGTCAGGCAGAACCACATCACGTACCTTTTCACCACTCAGGCGATACTGTTTCACCTGAGTCTGCACATCAACCAGATAGCTGGCAAACAGGTAACCCGCGCCGGTCGAGATACTCAGTTCGTGCTCTGTTTCGGCAATCAAGTCTCTCCAATTAGCCTGATCAGGTTTTTGCGCATCCGTCACCACAATGCGTCCCATCGGTGCATCCAGGTTGGTGTAAATGATGAGTTTGCCATCTTGATGCTCAATCACATCACTATCTGCACTGTCATCGTCAGTCAGACACAAGCGCTCGCCATTACCTCTCAGATCCTGCACATAAAGCATGTTCCCCGATGTTGCATTGGCGCCAGTGATCACAAGGAAACTGTCGTCTTCAGTGGTGTAGCCACCGACATAGCGAAACTGCGGGTCATTCTCTCCACCAAATACCAACTCATCTTCCGCCTGCGACGTTCCTAATGTATGGAAGTAAAGTTTGTGATGTTCGGTCCTCGCTGATAATTCGCTGCCCTCAGGTTTGTCATACGTCGAGTAGTAAAAACCCTCACTTCCACGCCATTCAATGCCGGAGAATTTTACGTTATCGATTTTATCCGCCAACAACTCTCCCGTTTCCGAATCCATCACGTAGATGGTCCGCCAATCACTGCCACCCTCAGAGGTTGAATAGGCAATGAACTTGTCATCACGGGAAAAACGCAATTGGTCGAGTGATGTTGTGCCTTCTTCACTCCAGCTATTTGGGTCAAGAAACACCTTGGCATCAGACAAATCACCTTGGGTGCGATACACCACGGATTGATTCTGCAGTCCATCATTGCGGTAAAAATAGATATAGCCGCCGCGGTCAAACGGGGCCGACTCTTTGACGTAGTTGTTTGCGGTTTCGAGTTTTTCACGAATCGCATTGCGAAAAGGAATCTTATGCAAATAGTCAAAGGTCACTGCGTTCTGAGACTCTACCCATTGCGCAGTTTCATCACTTAAATCATCTTCCAGCCAACGATAAGGGTCGGCGACTTTCTCGGAGAAATATGTATCGACGATCGTATCTTTGCGTGTTTTGGGGTAATCAAACATGACTTCTCCATCCATGGTTTGGGTATAGATATAGTGCGAGAATTATAGAAAGCGGGGTTGAATGCGACCTTGCTTAAACAGTGTTTTTCGTAGACAACTCGCAAACTCACTCTAAGGAACGTTGTAAACCAATAATTCCAGCAATAACTGAGTGTCTTTAATTTTGAGACGGTTTGCCTCACAAAGTCGTGATAGTTTAAGGCCGTTTTTCGCTAACAAACATAAGCTTATACTTATCGACCCCAGTGAGCTTTTAGCTCAGGTGGGGATAATGATTCAAGGACTGACAGGATACCACTATGGATATGCTCGCCGGACTGCTTGCAGGTCTACCAAACTTCATCATCTACTTTGCTGCTTCGCTGGCGTTTGTACTGATTTTTAAATTCATCTATATCCGCATTACGCCATACGACGAATGGGCACTGATCAAAGATAAGCAAAGCGTAACAGCAGCAGTCGCTCTTGGCGGTGCATTCTTGGGTTACTGTATTGCCATTGCCGGTGCGGCGCAGAACTCCGTCAACATCGTCGACTTTATGGTGTGGGGCGTGATTGCCATGCTGGCACAATTTATTGCCTTTGCCATTGTCCGTTTCGTCATGCTGAAAGAGCTGACTACTCGCATTGAAAACGACGAATTGCCAGCCGGTATTATTCTGGCAGTCGTCTCTGTTTCCATCGGCGTACTGAACGCTGCGTGTCTGACCTACTAACGGAGGCAGTCATGAAACGGAGTCAAAACGTTATTCGTCCAACCATGGACAAAGCCGCCAAAGTGATCCCTTTTGCGTTTGTCGGAGGTATCTCAGGTTGTTTCTTCGAACCTGAAACTGAAGGTTTCGTGTTCCAGTCAGCGCAAGATTGTGCGCGCTCATTTCCGGATCAAATTGAAGAGTGTCGTATCGCCTATCAGGATGCCCTGGCGGATGCAGCGCAATCTGCACCCCGTTATAACAATGAATATGAGTGCGAAGCGGACTTTTTAGATGGCTGTGATCGTTACAACAACTGGTACATTCCAGCGATGGCAGGCTTTTTCTTCGCCAACATGCTGGATGACGACTACTTCAAGAAAAAGAAGAAACGTTATTATTCCAAGCCACTGTATGGATACCGCGGGAAGTACTACTCCGGCGATGGTAACTTCTTCAGCTCATCCAGCAACAAATCGGTGAAAGTCTCCACCAGCTCGATCACCAAGCCAAAATCCAGCGGTACTATCGGACAAGTGATGTCACGCGGCGGTTTCGGTAAATCCGTATCACGTGCGTCTTCTTCATCTCGTAGCGGCGGTTAAACGATGTTTAGGCGGGATATCCCTGAGCGCCCTCACTGGCGCGAACTCGCAAAGCAATACGGGTTTGGATTTCATACCATGTATGGCGAACCTTACTGGGATGAAACCGCCTACTATCAATTCAACCTCCAGCAAATCGAAGACGATCTTGAAAAGCCCACCGAAGAGATCCACCAGATGTGTCTTGATGTGGTAGAGCGCGTCACCCGAAGTGATGAACTGCTGACCAAGTTTGGTATTCCAGAAGCCATGTGGGATTTGGTCGCAGGTTCCTGGCGACGCCGGGACCCATCTCTCTATGCCCGTCTTGATTTCACCTATGACGGTGTCAATCCAGCCAAGCTTTATGAAAACAATGCAGACACACCAACTTCTCTCTTTGAGACCGGCTTCTGGCAATGGGTATGGCTTGAAGATGTGGTGAACAGCGGACGTATCCACCAGAGTGCTGACCAGTTCAATATCCTTCAGGATTACATCATGGAGCGCTTTGCCGTGCTCGCTAAACGTCAGCCTGGTCAGACGCTTTATTTCAGTTGTTGTAAGGATACAGAGGAAGACCGGGCGACCGTTCAGTACCTCGAAGATTGCGCCAAAGAGGCGGGATTACACACTGGCTTTATCTACGTTGAAGATATTGGTGTGAATGATGCCGGCGAATTTGTCGACATGAAAGGACGGGTTATCCGCTGGATGTTCAAGCTATATCCCTGGGAATTCATGTTCGATGAGGAGTATGCCCAATTCTTGGGTAGCGCCACCATTAACTGGCTGGAGCCTATGTGGAAGTCTGTGCTGTCCAACAAAGCTCTGCTTCCGATGCTTTGGAAACTCTATCCTAATCATCCTAATTTGTTGCCTGCCTACTTCGCGGATGATCCGAAAGCATCTTCCCTGTCTGACTACGTGCTTAAGCCGCTATTTTCGCGCGAGGGCGCCAACATCGAGATCGTCAGAAATGGCGCCTCGACCTTTAAAACTGATGGGCCGTATGATCTCTCTCAAGCTATCGTCCAGCAGTACCAACCACTACCAAAGTTCGGCGACAACTTCACCTTGATTGGCAGCTGGCTGGTTAATGATCGCGCTGCTGGCATTTCGATTCGAGAAGACGCATCACTCGTTACGCAGGATCTGGCAAGATACCTGCCTCACGTCATTCTTTAGGGTTTGCTGGTCTTAGAGATAAAAAAGCGACTCAGATGAGTCGCCTTGGCTTTGGGGATGTTTTCTTTAAATGATCAGTGCTGATTTACCGCAGGGATCACTGGATACTGGACGCCCGCCATCTGCTCGATGCAGTGAATAACCTGACAGCTGTATCCGAATTCATTGTCATACCAAATGTAAAGTACACAACGGTTACCATCGGCGATAGTCGCCTCACTATCTACAACACCTGCGTAGCGCGAACCGACGATGTCTGAAGAGACGATTTCAGTAGATTGGGTGTAATCGATCTGACCCGCCAATGGTGACATCAACGCTGTTTCACGAAGGTAAGCATTCAGCGAATCGCGATCGACTTCTTTGCCTAGATTCAAGTTTGCGATCGCCATGGAAACATTTGGCGTCGGTACGCGAATCGCGTTGCCAGTCAATTTACCTTTCAGCGCTGGTAGAGCTTTCGCCACGGCTTTCGCTGCACCTGTAGATGTAAGCACCATGTTCAATGACGCGGCACGTCCACGGCGATCGCCTTTGTGGAAATTATCAATCAGGTTCTGATCGTTGGTGAACGAGTGGACGGTTTCGATATGGCCAGACTCAACACCGTAGCGGTCATTCATCGCTTTCAGCACAGGTGTAATTGCGTTAGTGGTGCAACTTGCCGCTGACACTATTGTATCGCTGTCTTTGATGTCACCGTGGTTAACACCAAATACGATGTTCTTGATGTCACCCTTACCTGGTGCGGTCAGCAACACTTTACCCGCGCCTTTGGCGGTCAGGTGGTTACTGAGACCATCAACATCGCGCCACATGCCGGTGTTATCAACGACAACGGCATTTTTAATTCCGTGAGCTTCGTAGTCTACTTCTGAAGGGTGGTTCGCGTAGATGATCTGAATGTAGTTACCATTCACGATCAGAGCGTTACGGGCATGGTCCACCAAAATGGAACCGTTAAAAGGCCCGTGAACAGAATCACGACGCAGTAAGCTGGCGCGCTTTTCAAGGTCGCCATCTTTACCGCCACGTACAACAATCGCGCGTAGACGCAGTGGGTAGCCTGGTCCGCTTTTTTCTACCATTAGGCGCGTTACCAGACGCCCAATTCGGCCAAAGCCATACAACACGATATCTCTGGGCTCCTTAAGACTCGTGGACGGCGGCAGGTCTGCGATTGCTGTTTTGAGGAAATCATCTAGTTGGGCCAAATCTTCGTTGTCACGCCAGTAAACGTTGGCAAGACGACCAATATCGATTCGGCAAGGAGAAAGTGGCATTTGTGCCAATGCTTCGAGAATCGGGAGTGTATGAGCGGTAGTCACTTCCTGTCCGGTGTACCAGCGCGCTACACGGTGTGACTTCAGCAGGTCAATCGTACTGGCGTTAATCACAGCACGACCATATATTTGAATTTCGACGCCTTCCTCACGGTAAAGCTTGCTAATGAGAGGTGACATGGTTTCTGCGTCGGCCTGACTTTTTTGCCATTGGGTAAGATGTTGTTCTGGGCTCATCGTGACTTTCTTTGCCTTTTTGGGATTTAGGGTATAAAAGTGTAATCAGTAACTATTTTTATTATTTTGGCGACGAGTCTAACGGCCTGATTATTATTAACCTAGTAAAAAAAAGTGGTCATTCATATCATTAAATTTCAGCCATTTATCCCTCACATCGTTAAAATATTACAAGTATAAAACGCTTTCATTTCCTTTCTCTTAAAATCTGATTGAAAGTTTACTACGTAAAACTTTCAATCATTTCATCCAATTCAACTTAATACGCCTCACTAAAAAACCACACCACCAGGGTGTTATCACCTTTTTAGCCACGACATAACAACATTTAACACGGGATCTGTCGCTACATTCGGGTTTTACCCTTTATCGATACAGAATGATTCACTTAAAGCATATTGATTACACATCTAAATGTTTCAATTTTGCGTCATTTTTATTGGACACATATAAAACAGCAACTTATAGACATAAATATGCTTATTTGTGACTCAGACTTGATAAAAATTCCATCAGATGTATCATTTAAAGGGCTTAAATGCTTAGACCTCTAAAGGATTAATTGAAACAATGAGTACCGAGACGATACACCAGAGCGCGACATTGACGCGTTTGAGGACGGACGAAGACGCCTGGGTATTTCGCACTCCGCGAATCGAAGATGGCATCAGGATCCACGAGCTTATCGCCAGTTGTCCCCCACTCGATGAAAACTCCTCGTACTGCAACTTCCTCCAATCAACCCACTTCAATAAGACCTGCATCCTCGCAGAACACAAGGGTTCCGTAGCTGGATTCATATCTGGATACCAAAAGCCTGAAGCCCCTAATGAGCTGTTTGTCTGGCAAGTTGCGGTTTCTCCAGAAGCACGCGGCAAAGGTCTCGCCTTTCATATGCTACAAGAGCTGTTGATGCGCGATCACCTCTCAGACGTCAATGTTGTAGAAACCACTATCACTGGATCCAACAAAGGTTCCTGGAGCTTATTTCGTAAGCTCGATGCCGCACATGGTGAAAACGGTGAAGTCACAGTGTTTCTCGACGAAAAACAGCATTTCAAAGGAAAACATGACACGGAGTTTTTGTTCCGCATTCCTTTGAAATAAAACCATTCTTAAAAATATAAAACGGATTCCAAATGGAAATTTTTAACAAGCAAGAGTCAAACGTTAAGTCATATTGCAACAGCTTCCCTGTTGTATTTACCTCAGCAAAAGGGTGTTGGCTGACCACCGATTCGGGAGAACGCTACATTGATTTTCTGGCTGGTGCTGGTTCGCTGAACTACGGTCATAACAACCCAGTTCTGAAAAAAGCCTTGGTAGACTACATCTCGAACGATGGTATTACCCATGGTTTGGATATGTTCACCGAAGCAAAAGCTGCTTTCCTAACCGCACTCCGTAATCACATCTTCGCGCCACGAAATCTTGATTACAAAGTGCAGTTCACCGGACCAACCGGCACGAATGCAGTAGAAGCAGCGATGAAATTGGCGCGCAAGGTGACGGGCCGCACCAACATCGTGACTTTCACCAACGGCTTCCATGGGTGCACCATGGGTGCACTGACAGCGACCGGTAACCAACATCACCGTGGAGGCGCAGGTACGCCTTTGTTCGGTACGTCCCGCATTCCTTATGAAGGCTATGCCGATATTGATGGCCTTGCGCTGTTTGAAACCATGCTGAATGACAACTCAAGTGGCCTCGATAAGCCTGCTGCTGTGTTGCTGGAAACCCTACAAGGTGAAGGTGGTCTGAATGCCGCTTCAAACGAGTGGCTGCAGAAGCTGAGCAAAATCTGTAAAGCCCACGGCATTTTGCTGATCGTTGATGATATTCAGGCTGGCTGTGGCCGTACTGGCACCTTCTTCAGCTTCGAACCTTCCGGTATCAATCCAGATATCGTGACCCTGTCTAAGTCTATCGGCGGATACGGTTTGCCAATGGCACTGGTGCTGCTGAAGCCTGAGTTGGACAAGTGGCTTCCAGGTGAACACAACGGGACTTTCCGTGGTAACAATCACGCCTTCGTTACGGCAACAAAAGCAATTGAGCAATACTGGCAGAATGATGATTTCGAAGGCCATATTGCTGAGCGCAGCCAACAAGTTTCCAAGACTATCGACCGCTCGCTGAAGCAACTTTCTTCTCTGTTCGTTCGCGCAAAAGGCCGCGGCATGATGCAAGGTATTGAATGTAAAAGCGGTGATATCGCCAGCGCGATTTCACGTCGTTGCTTTGAAAAAGGCATGATCATTGAAACCGCCGGTCCTGAAGATGAAGTCGTGAAGTTCTTCTGTCCACTGACAATCAGTGAGTCAGAGCTTGAGCAAGGTCTGCACATCTTTGAAAAAGCAGCTCAGGAAGTTGCCAATGAACTTACCCGCAAAGCGTCTTAAGGGAAATAAGAAACATGATCGTAAGAACTCTGGAAGAGTGTAGAAACAGCGAGCGCCGCGTAGCATCAGAAACCTGGGAAAGCGTTCGTATGCTGCTGAAAGATGATCAGATGGGGTTTTCATTCCACATCACGACCATCTTTAAAGGCACTGAAACCCACATTCATTACAAAAACCACTTGGAGTCTGTGTACTGCATGTCTGGTGAAGGTGAAATTGAAGTGGTAGGTGGCGAAACTTACCCAATCAAACCGGGCACACTTTACATTCTGGACAAACACGATGAACACTTCCTTCGAGCTTATGAAGGTGCCGACATGGTAATGGCTTGCGTCTTTAACCCGCCAATTACCGGACAAGAAGTTCACGATGAAAACGGCGTTTATCCGCTGGTAGATTAATAAAAATATGTGTCTTTTGGGGGCCATTTTGCCCCCTTTTTCTATTTACGACAGACAAGGATTGCAATTATGACTTACACCGTTGAGAAAATCGGCGGCACGTCTATGTCGGCATTTGATGCCGTATTGGACAACATTTTTCTTCGCCCCAAGAACCCGTATAACCGTGTATTTGTGGTTTCTGCCTATGGCGGCATTACTGATGCCCTGCTTGAAAGCAAGCGTTCTGGCGAGCCAGGCATCTACCAACTGGTTGCCAAGCGTGATGAACAATGGACCGATGCCATCGATGCGCTCGAAGTGCGTTTGAAAATGATCAATGAAAATCTGTTTGCAGACCCTCTCAATCGTACCCGTGCAGACAACTTCATTGCTGAGCGTCTGAAAGATGCCAAAGACTGTATTTCAAACATTCTCGCGACTTGTAGTTATGGTCAGTTCACGCTGCGCCAATACCTGCCACAAATCCGAGAGTTTTTATCTTCAATCGGCGAAGCCCACAGCGCTTACAACACTGCTCTGAAGCTAAGAACTCTTGGTTTAAATGCCAAGTTTGTGGATCTCTCAGGATGGGACAATAAGCTTTCCGGCACGCTGGATGAAGTGATTGTTGAAGCGTTCAAAGAGGTTGATGTCACTACCGAGCTACCAATTGTGACTGGCTACGCCTACTGTGATGAAGGCCTGATGAAGACCTACGATCGCGGTTACAGCGAGATGACCTTCAGCCGCATTGCCTGTCAAACCTCGGCAGATCTGGCGATTATCCATAAGGAATATCACCTCAGCAGTGCAGATCCTCGTATTGCGGGTCCAGAAAACGTATTGCCAATTGGCCAAAGTAACTTTGATGTCGCTGACCAGCTAGCCAACCTCGGCATGGAAGCCATCCACCCGAACGCAGCTTCCGGTCTTCGTAAAAAAGAAATTCCGCTACAAATTAAAAATACCTTTGAGCCAGAGCACAAAGGCACTTTAATCTCTCAGGCTTACCAACCAGATTCCGAGAAGATCGAAATCATTGCGGGTCGCGACAAAGTTTTTGCCCTACACATTTTTGATCAGGCGATGGTGGGTAACGTTGATAACGTTGGCTATGAACTGATGGAGATGATCGCTGACGAAAGCGTCAATCTGGTCGGTAAAGAGATGAGCGCTAATTCCCTTACTTACTACCTCAGCGGCGTCGCCAAGAACCTCAACAAGTTACTTTATCGCGCAGAAAAACGCTTCCCTGATTCGACAATCACCAGTCACATGGTTGCTCTGATTTCTGCGATTGGTTCGCAAATAAACACCAACACTACCTTGAGCAAAGGTGTGCTGGCGCTGATGAACAGCGATATTTCACCGATAGCCGTTCACTCTTCGATGCGTAACGTCAACGTGCAGTTCGTGGTAAAAGACGAGATGTATGAAGGTGCTATCCGCGCATTACACGACGAGTTTTTCGTGCAAAAAGATAATAAGGATAAACAAGTCGCTTAGATTACCGCCCTTATCTTTGCATTAATGTCTAAGCCGGAGTTATCTCCGGCTTTTTATATTTAAATATTGGCAACGAATTTGTCGTCGTCACTTATACCAAAATAACTTACAGGCACTTGGATACAGGCATATTATCTTGAAAACTGCAAATATCAGCCGTTTTTTTCAACGCTAAAATTCTTATACATGAACTATTGAAAATGTAAGATTTTCTTTCCTGCTGCCTCGTTAGGCTAATATTCATTGACAAAAAAGTAGTGATTTTTATCCCATGCTCTTCAATACTTTAAGTTCACAAGTAAGCCAAACACTCGCCGTCAAACAACCCCACAAAACAATATGTGCAACAATTTCGTTACACAACAGATAAAAAGAACACCAACCATCAACCAAACTCACTATTTTTTACGAGCCATATCGTAATAATTATGCAACAAGGCAACGATCAAGCATTTAAATATAAACTTATTCATCATTTTACCTTCACTATTAAATTTAAATAAAAAATCACAAGCCTGATAGTTGCCAAATCTCCTCTAGACACTCATTGATAAAAGTCAGCTTTTTTAACGTAGCTGAAAACACGTAGGTATTTATCGTTGTTACCTCTAACCCATAAATACACATTGGTGAACAAATAAATGAAACCGAAATTTCATATGCTATCTCTTGGTGTCGCGATCGCAGTAACTTCGCTACCCTCTGTTGCTGCACAACGGATTAATCTTGAACTTCCAGGCTTTGCCAAAGCGGACAATCAAGTTGAAGCATTATTGGAAGGTCAGTCCTACATAGAGGGCTTTTCAGGAAGAGACCTTAGCGGTAACGAGGTGGTAAGAATCAGTCAAACCTATCAAGGCCTTCCCATTTATGGAGAGAGTTTTGTAGCAAACAAGGGTCAGCTAGGACGCTTCAGCGGCTTTGTTGGGAGCGCCATCACTGGTATCGAACAAGACCTCCCAACAACAACACCCTTAATTAGCGATGATGAAGCATTGTCAACCTTACTTGCACTAAAAGGACACGAGCTATACCAAATCCAACATCCCGAAAAGCAGCTCATGGTTTGGTTGGACGAAAATGATACCGCCCACCTAGCATGGAAGGTCTCCTATGTTGTTTACAGCGATAAGCCAACGCGCCCTATTAGCTTTATTGACGCGCTATCCGGTAAAGTGCTCGACAGCTGGGAAGGGCTAAATCATGCGCAAAGCACAGGACCGGGCGGAAATCCAAAAACCGGTCGCTACCATTTTGGTACTGACTATCCTGCATTTGACGTTACGCAGTCTGGGAGCACATGTTATTTAGACAGCGAAAACGTCGAAACTCTAGATATGAGGCATCAAAAAAGTGGAGGCACTGTCCATAGTTTTAACTGCTTCGAAAACAGTGAACGAGAAGTCAACGGCGCATACTCCCCGCTAAATGACGCTCATGCCTTCGGACAAATTGTTTTTAACATGTATAAGGAGTGGTACGGCATCGCTCCCATACGCCAGAAACTTCGTATGCGCGTTCACTACGACCGTAATTACGAAAATGCTTTCTGGGACGGCCAACAAATGACATTCGGAGACGGTCAATCCTACTTTTATCCTCTTGTTTCTCTGGATGTTGTTTCTCATGAAGTCAGCCATGGTGTCACTCAGCAAAACTCCGATCTGGAGTACAAAAATCAGTCGGGAGGCATTAACGAAGCGTTTTCTGATATTGCAGGTGCAGCGGCAATTTATTATCTGGAAGGAAGCTACAACTGGAAAATTGGCGATAGGATCAAGAAAGGCAGTGGTGCCATGCGCCATATGGATAATCCTCCTCTGGATGGAAAATCCATTGGCCATGCTAAAGACTACTATTCAGGGATAGATGTACACCACAGCTCTGGAGTATTTAATAAAGCCTTCTATCTATTGGCCACAAAGCCGGGTTGGGATATACGCAAAGGGTTTGATATTTTCCTTCGCGCAAACCAGCTATACTGGCAAGCGAGATCAACGTTTGATCATGCTTCGTCAGGCGTTTTCAATGCTGCCAGTGACTTGGGATACTGTGTTGATGACGTTATCGATGCATTCCAACAAGTGGGCGTTACAGCAGGCGATAAAACTGGTGAGCACTGCGAAGACCTTTATCCTGTTGTTGATGCTTCTTTCTCACATGAAACCAATGCACTAACCGCAGTATTCAGCAACCTGTCGACAGGCCCGATTGCTTCATATCAATGGGATTTCGGTGATGGCCGCTCTTCTTCTCAGCAGAGTCCGTCACACACTTATGCGACAAGTGGGACTTATTCCGTCTCGTTGACAGTCGCTGATAGCAAGGGGAACAGTGACGTTGCGGTTAATACGGTAACGGTGTCTGATTCAGACAGTTCATGTTCAGTTGCCGCTTGGGATCCCAACAAGAGCTATGCTTCCGGTGATGTTGTGAGTTTTCAAGGTAAAACATATAAAGCAACTTGGTGGTCTACTGGCGCACAACCAGATATCTACCCCCAAGTCTGGTCTGTAAACGGAGACTGCCAAACATTACCGGGAGATAACCTCCCTCCTGTTGCGGATTTCAACTTCTCCGCTTCAGGGCTCACCATTAGCTTCCAGAGCACATCGACCGATGATACAGGCATTGTTAGCCACACATGGCAGTTTGGGGACGGCACTGAGTCATCAGAAAAAAGCCCGACGCATACTTACCAACAGCAAGGTAGCTATGAAGTAAAGCTTATTGTGGCTGATACCAAGGGAGTGACCGACGAGAAAATCACCACGATTGTGGTTTCCAACGATAATCCGACAACAGAGTGCTATCCCGTTTGGCAGTCAGGTATGGTTTACAGCAGTGGAGAGCGCGTTTCCCATAAAGGCAGTGCGTATGAAGCAAAATGGTGGACGCAAAATGAAGAGCCTGGTACAACGGGCGAGTGGGGAGTTTGGGAGAACTTGGGGCCTTGTTCTTAACTCTGTAAATTAAAAAAGAGCAGCTTGGCTGCTCTTTTTTACTGGCTGTTCAAGGGCTTAATATATCACTGAGCCTTAATAAGAACGGAAGTATCCATTCGACCAAAACCTTGAACTTGGAGGCGGGCGTATTTTTCGTCTACTTCTTTGGTCAATGGCAGTTCGAGACCTTTGTCTGCCGCTTCATCCAAACAAATTCCCAAATCTTTGCGCATCCAGTCGATAGCAAATCCAAAATCGAATTTGTCCTGCGCCATAGTAACAGCACGGTTTTCCATCTGCCACGAACCCGCCGCTCCGTGCTTAAGCACATTGACCATTTGTTCGATATCCAAACCCGATGCTTGAGCCAGAATTAGCGCTTCACTCAATCCTTGCAAGATACCCGTGATGCAAATTTGATTGGCCATTTTACAGCGCTGACCCTGACCATTTTTACCCATCAAAACGGCTTGCTTGGCATAAGCATCAATCACTGGTTTCACCGCATCAAATACTATCTGGTCGCCGCCACACATCACAGTCAATACACCGTTTTCTGCACCTGCCTGACCGCCTGAGACTGGCGCGTCAATAAAGTGCACTTTTTTCTCCTGACACGCTTCGGCGAGTTCTTCAGCCAACGTTGCGGATGTAGTGGTGTGATCCACCAGCACACTCCCTGCTTTCATACTGGCCAGTACGCCATCATCACCAAAAATCACACTGCGGACATCATTATCATTGCCAACACACACAAATACCACATCACAGCCTTGTGCTGCCTCACGTGGCGTAACAGCGAAGTCAGCTTTGTATTCATCTGCCCAGGCTTGAGCTTTCGCAGTGGTACGATTGAAAACGGTTGTGTTAAACCCAGCATTTTTGAGATGGCCTGCCATCGGATAGCCCATAACGCCGAGACCGATAAATGCGACTTTTTCCTGAGCCATGATGACTTCTCCTTTTGGTATTCGTTGATGTCCATAATGGAGGTTGTTTAACTATTTCTTGAGCGACTATAATTGCATCAATTGCCATATGTCAATTTTAAATAATGACACAATTAAGCTATTTCAATCATTCGCACCTTTGATCATAATTTAGTCCATGCCACGAGCAGACACAGGAAGACCTTTTTGAGTGAAACCAAATTCAAATACATTGCCAATCAGATAACCTCTCGAATCGAGCAAGGTATTTATGCTGCAAGGGCCAGACTACCGCCTCACAGAGAATTGGCCAAAGAACTTGGCACCACGCCAGCCACCGTTTCAAAAGCCTATAAGCTACTGTCGGAATTTGGACGCGTTAAATCATTTGTTGGGCGTGGCACCTTCGTTCGGGACAAGTCTGCTCTTAGTCAGGTTATCCAACCTCAGCATCAGGAATTAGATTTTAACTTTTCTATTCTCCAGCCCTGATTGGGTTTGAACCTCAATGCACTTACCGAGGCATATTCTCAGACAGCTGAAACCCTAACAAAACCTGGGGACACCATTGCAGTCGAAGCGCTGACGTACCCCGGTATTCTGGCAATTGCCAATCTCGCTGGACGAGATATCGCCAAACAGTGGCAGCAGATATCATCAAAGACTTCTACGAAACAGCGTCAGGTTTTCATATCTGGTTGAAGTTGCCGGAACACTGACGAGCAGACAGATTGGTAGAAGAAGCGAAAAAGCAGGCGATTCTTGTCGGTCACGGCGGGTATTTTTCGGCCGGTGACACACCAAATTGTGTCCGACTGTCGCTGATGTCTATCAGCTCAAGAGATCGGTTTGAAGAAGGGCTAATTCAATTCGCAGAATTATTGGCCAGCAAACCTATGCCATTCAGTGATTTCCTGAATTAACGACAAGGGAATAAAGCACCTTTGGAATGAAAGTGTTACTCTAACGGCGAAATTTCCCATGAGAATTGAAAAATGAGCAAACTAACTGCAGACGTTCAGGCAAATCTGATGTTGTTCGTTGAAGAAACCAAGCGTACTAACGTGGTTTGGGGTCTGAAAAACGAAGAGGAAGGCTGGCTAGCTTGTGACTCGAGCGAGTTCGAAGAAAGCGAAGTGATGCCATTCTGGTCTTCAAAAGAAGACGCTGCGCAACACAACGTCGATGAGTGGGCTGATTTCGAAATCACTGAAATCCCACTAGATGTGTTTGTTGAAGACTGGCTTATCACGTTGGATGAAGACGGCGTGCTGGTCGGTACCAACTGGAATGCAGAGCTGGAAGGCAAAGAAGTCGAGCCTTCTGAGCTGGCGAAGATGTACCTGTAAGGGTCATTATTTCCAAAAAAGCCGCGACTATGTTCGCGGCTTTTTCGTTTAGGCGAAAATGCCTTTCAGCCTTGGCGTCCAGTCTTCTACTTGCTGCGTTTCCATACGTTTGTGGACGGTACGCGTCCAGCTAGCTGACAACCCTTCCTGTGCGGCAATTAATCTCAAGCCTTCCGGGTTTAATGGATCGCCAAAGTAGTAATCGCAGGTTTGTTTGATGGTCAAAGCGTTTTCAGCGCGCTCAATCAAAATCAGTGACTCCGCAGCACTGACAAACCCGGGCGTGATCACACGGTACAACCAGCCACATTTGGCCGTTTCCTGCATCACCTCTGAAAACGTCTCTACATCCCAACGCTTGTTGAGCTTGTAACAGGGTGACCGGGGCTGACTTACCTGAATCACGGCTTTACCCCACTGATATTTGTCGCCAATGCAGACATCATCTTCTGTCATGCGTTCAGTGCTAATGTTTTCACCCATCCCCGCGGGGTGCCAGTCGGCCTTGTCGCCAAACTTCGTACGCCAAAAGTCATAATGCTCAGAAGGATATTGATGCAATGCCCTTTCAACACCACCATGGTGTTTATCAGACGCGCACTCATCCCCTTGAAGCCCCAGAGCGGATAGGAATATCTCCCCTTCGACCGACTGCTTCCCCATGGCGGTCATCATGCCAAACTGACTTTTCACTTTTCCGGTAAAGACCTTCTTGATGGGATACATTTTTTGCATCGTCCTTCCCTGTTATTCGTGGTTCGAGAATTCGATTTTCTTTTTATTGTCGAGCGATCGCAGAAATGCTGTCATGTCTTCAACATCCTGCTCATTGAGTTTGACACCCAGTTGATGCCACGCCGTATCGCGCACGGCCTGTTCCAGCGAAAATACTGCGCCATCGTGGAAGTAAGGTGAAGTCTGACCGACATTTCGCATCGTGGGAACTTTGAAGATGAAATTATCTGCGCTGTTTCCAGTCACTGACCCTCTTCCCTTGTCGATTTCATTGGGATAGGGATTCACCAACCCCATTTTCATAAAGAGTTGGCCTCCCAACAAAGGGCCATTGTGGCAGGCATGACAACCCACCGTAATAAACCGCTTCATTCCCCGCTTTTCCTGCGCTGAGAGTGCCGCGTCGTCACCCATCAGCCATTCATCAAATCTGTCTTGCGTCACCAATGTACGCTGGAACGCCGCTAAAGCTTGCGTGATGTTGTTAAATACCAGGGGGTTTTCATCATGAGGGAAAGCAAGGTCGAACTTGGGCTGGTAGCCTTTCTCTTTCAGTCTTCGCACTGCTTCTTCCTCGGAAGGCAGCGCCATTTCAATCGGGTTCAGAATTGGGCTTCTTGCCTGTTCATGCAACGTTTTCGCTCTGCCGTCCCAAAATTGTACGAATTGGAAACCTGCGTTCCAGGTAGTGAGGCTATTGCGGCTACCCTGTTTCCCTAATGCCCCGACAGACACCGATAACGGCTCTGTACCCGAGCTGGATTTATCCAGATCATGGCAACTGTTACACGACTGACTGCCATTGCCTGAGAGCGCGGTTTCAAAGTAAAGGGCCTTTCCCAGAGCAATTTGTTCTGGCGTGTCGTTCTCACTGCCGGGCATAGAATGCGGCATCACACCGAACACACTTAAACCCAATTGCCGCAGATCTTCTGACGCCATGACATCCAACGAAAACAACCACCCAACTGCCAACGCAGTTTTGCTTAACCTTGCCAAACTGTTTCTTTGCATGTGCATTTTTCCTTTCGCTGAGGATAGAAAACACTTAACACATGGTTTCGAGTCAATACAATTAATTTATCCGATAGTCATCCTCGGAATTATCAATGAAGATGAACGCTATCAATCTTGAACTGACCTAGTTCATTGATACGCAAGGAAATATCGATGAGAAGTGCAGAATAGGCGGAAGAAAGGCAAAAAAAGAAGGGGCGCTATTCCGCCCCTCTTTTCTCAATTTTGTTAGTTAGGCTGTCGCAACTGGTGCCCCAACTGCCACACTGTCGAACAGCGCCACCCCCGTCAGTTTGGACACTTCATCCAAGTACTGACGAACATTGCCTGGGTAGCGCAGACCTTTCGTCACTGTGTAGTTTCGAAGGAATGGGAATATATTGATGTCGTCATAAGTCAGCACGTTATTTCGCTGTGAAGGTGGGACCAACCAATCGAGTTTCAGCAGTTCAACATTCAGCTTAGCAATGTACTCTTCACTGTTAGCAAACGCCTCATCGAAAGACATTTTGATCATGGATGATTTGTTTTTAGTAAACCAGGCTTTCGCTTCTTCACTCTGAAATTCCGGCAATTCAATCATCATCCAACGCGGATAAATCAGGCGTGAGCCGAACTGGCCAGCAACATTCATCCAAGCTGAAATGCGCTCACCCATTGTGCCCTCAGCAATCGCTGGGTTACCGTCGAGATTGTCGAGGTACGCAGCAATATCGAGGCTCTCTGCCATGTAGCTACCGTCTTCTTTTTGAAGGATCGGAACCAGGTTGGCACCGACTTTTTCGATTCGGGCGTCGACATCGTGGTTTTGAAGATAAACAAGTTCCAGGTCTACCTTCTTCAAGCCTGCAACCATCATCGCTTTCACGCAGAACGGGCAGTGGTCAAACACAAACAGTTTCATGAAACATCCTTTTTGAAACAGGTGCGCCTACACTTTTGTGGCACAAATATGACGCGCCGATTGTAGAGCGTTTTCTCTCAAAGGAAAATGATGATGTTTCAAGCAGGATCACACCGCGATTAATTCGCGAACAAAATCTTATCGCCACAAAAAAAGCCCCTTGTCGGGGCTTTTCAGGTTATTCGAGTGGTTCTGTGGGAATCCAGCAGTTTTCAGCTTCATCGTTGGCATCTGACAACACAACCAGAAGCCCCATATCAACCATCTCTTTTAATGTCAGGTCGTCGGCAAGATGCATGGTTTCTCCGCGCTCGTTTTCCAGTTCCATATCATTCACTCCTTTTTACCCAAACACCCTGAAGATGCTCGCATTCAGAGGTCGTTTGGGTATACAGTCATTCTCTAAAGATAGCAGTCAAAAGGAGCTTAAAGCGGGTTTTCTAAACCCGAAAAACAGAGCAAAAGAAAGAGGCTAAGCCTCGACCTTTTTTGGTTTTCTGGTAAACAACAGATAAATAAGAGGAACCGCACAAACAAAAGGAAGCATGACTAAATTCAGGGTCTGCCAGCCCAAGTTCACCTCAAGGTTACCCGCCATCAATGCTGTCAGGGTAACGCTGCCAAACACGGCAAATTCATTGATTGCCTGGGCACGTGGTTTGTCTTGTGGCAAGTAAGTTTGGGTCAGTTGACTGGTCGCGCCAATAAACATGAAATTCCACCCGACACCTAGCAATACCAATGCAATACGGAAATGCCATTCAGAGACGCCGTTAAGGTTCACCAGAATACACCCAACGAAAAACAGACTTCCAAGAAGGATCGTCATGCGTGCACCAATTTTTCCGATAATACTGCCAGTAAAGAAAGAGGGTACAAACATCCCCAACACGTGCCATTCAATGACTAAGGCGGCCTGCTCAAAATGGAAACCGTGTTTATGCATGGCAATCGGTGTCACTGTCATCAACAGATTCATGACCGCATAAGCCACAACGGCAGCGATAACAGCCACAAGGTAACCCGGCGCTTTAAGAATTTGCCCTACAGAGCTTTGGGCAGGTTGATCTTGTGCCGGCACAGCAGCAGGTAAAGCAATAAAATTCAGAACCAGTAAAGAGAGAATATAAAGGACGGTGATTCCGATAAAAGCGCCACTGAAGTGGGTACCAGGTAGCCAATGTTGGCTGGCAATAGCAAGGTTCGGCCCTAGGATAGCTGCCAGCACGCCACCTGCCATGGATAGCGAAATTGCCTTGTCGCGGCTTTCCGGGTCGCTCACTTCTATCGCTGCAAAGCGGTACAGGGTGCCAAAACCAATGCCGATACCTAATAACAAAGTACTAAAGCAAAACAGCCAAAATGCGCCTTGTTGCAGGGCATGCACACAAAGTAGCGCCCCGAAAATACCGATGATATTCCCGAGCCGGAAGCCATTCTTACGTCCAATTTTCGCCATGATAAGAGACGCAGGAATCGTCGCCATCATCAAACCGACAAACTGGGTTGAAACTGGCAATGTCACCCAAGTATCGCTGGGTGAGAGTTGTTGGCCTATCAATCCATTTACAGATATCAGCACAATGTTGCCGCTCATTAGCAGCGCCTGACAAAGTGCCAACAACCAGACATTTCTATTCATTCCATGAAATTCCTGAAAAGGCGGGACGAAGTTTCGAGTATCCCGCAGCATATGACATACAGCAACCTCTCGGCCTGACTTTATCGACACTGCAAATCAGAGCTTCCAACAATACAGTCATCCGGAATATCTGCGAATCCACCCAAACCCGCGTTCTAATTGTTGTAAGGAGTTCTAACACTCCTGTCTCGAAATTAGTTCATGCAAGTCCGACAATTTGTGTGAATCTGTATGTGGTAGGAATTCACTATCAAATCAACAAGGGAAGGTGCTGAACATGTCGGTGATTTCGAATGAGCCAGTTGAGATTTATGGCGAGTCTGATGTCGATTTCCTTTACGGGTCAACCCAGCGCGATTATTTCAACCTGGAACAAGATACTGATGATATCACTGTCATTGCTTACAGGGGCGATGATGATATCTTTGGAAGCTACGGCGACGACCTGCTCGTTGGCGGCGCGGGTAATGACTTCATTTATTCTCGCTATGGTAGCAACGTCATGCGCGGAGGCTCGGGCGACGATCAACTGCTGAGTAAAAACCACCCCAGCGATGATCGTGGTGAATACCGAGATGTGCTTTCAGGTGGCTCGGGTAACGATGTGCTGTCATCAGAAAGTTCACAAAACTGCACCATGAATGGTGGCTCAGGCGACGATATTTTCTCCTTCCGCGATTTAGGGGCGGCGCAGTCTGGCGTCAGCTTTTGTATTGGTGGAGATGGCGCGGACATATTCCGGTTCTATGAGTTCGAAACCCATGAAGATATTGATCCGACTAATTCAGTGGTTCGCATCAAAGACTTTGAAGTCGGTGTCGACAGCCTCAACTTTCACTATTACAGCGATGAATACCGCACAGATGAGGACACCTCCTTCATCATCAAACAAATGGGCTCAAACATGGTCATCGACTTTGAGGACAAAGTGACCATTATGCTGCACGGTGTTGATAGCAATTCAGTCACCATGAGCGATCTCTTCGCCAACAACCAACCCGAACCAATCGACCCGATTTTGTATTGAACAGATACAACCGGAAAAGCATCGCTCAGACGGTGCTTTTCTTTCGGCGACAGCGAAAAAAAAACCTCAGCTCAGAGAAGCTGAGGCCATGGTTGATGACCGTGGTGTTCAATGCCCTTCGCAGGGACATAACCAGAGAGTGAATGATGTATCGGAAAGCAGGAGTATCTTGATGCTATGATGTTTCAGTGGCATGAAGACACAGTCACTGTTTCATGACATTGGCATCCATGGAAGAGCCCAATTTTCCCATTTACATTTAGTTGCACACTTAGATGTCACCACTCGAAGGTATTTGATATTCAACTCGCTTATTTCAAAATCAATTCGACTCAGTTCAATCTATTGAATATATGTAGTGAAACGCGCCGTGAATTCTGGGCATTTCGTTGTTTTTTTACACACCACCAATAACATATTCGATAGTTAAGTTGTTTTTGGAAACTAAAGCTTTGTCGATCAAGTTAAGCCGCACGACAAATACGGCTGGCATTATCAATTCCCTTTGGCAATCTCCCGGCGTCTCACGCATTGATGTCGCAGCCAAGCTCGGGTTGGATAAATCCACCGTCACCAAAACCGTCAACCATCTGCTGGATATCGGGATGATCCTCGAGCAGCCGCAAATGGTCACGGGTAAAGGTGGTCGCCCAAAGGTTTCGCTCGTCTTTAATCCGGATTTTGGCGTGCTAGTTGGAGTCGATGTTAACTCTGATACCTTGAAAGTTTCCGTCGTCAACTTGCTCGGTCAGGTCGTTTATCACGACATGCTTCCCATCGACACACACGCTCCTATCGACAAAGCAATGTTGGCGGCGCTTGTTCCCAGTGTTAATGCTATTCAGAAGCTGTTTCCCCGAATCCTTGCGATCGGTATTGGTATGCCCGGTGTCATCGATCCTGATAAAAACCAACTTTTAGTTTCCCATGCACTGTCGGTGCGTTCGTCAATTAACTTCGCTACCCAGTTCAAACGACTTTTTCCTTACCCGGTTTTTCTGGATAACGATGCCAATTGCGGTGCCTGGGGTGAACTTATGCAGCAACGTAGTCTGCCCTACGACCATTTCCTCTACGTGTTGCTTTCTACCCACCATGCCCGAGAGCTTTATCATCGTCTTGGCGTTGGTGTTGGTGTTGTGCTTAACCGTCAACTTTTCTATGGCGAAAACTATATGGCAGGCCAATTTAACAGTCAGGAGCTCATGCGCGGCGCAGAGCCAACTCCAAGTGTCATCATTGAAGAGTTCTCTGCTCTTGCCGTCAATCTTTGTAGCCTGATGAGTATTCGCCGCATCGTCATCGGTGGGAATGGTCTTTCATTCGGATCTGAACTCGCAACATCTCTTCGCAAACACAGCGATTCTCTATCGGGTTCACTGATTCTCAAACCAAACATTGAATTTTCATTGTTGGGGCCTCAGGCCGCAGCGATGGGCGCGGCCTCAATGGCCTGGCAGAAATTACTCACGGCAGAACTGAAGCTGGCAGAGAGCCTAAGCCTGTCCGAGAACGGTAATCTTTCGATTTAGGGTGAATGACAAGGACGTCTGATGGTAACCATTTTTCCCGCACCAAAACGCTACTCGCCCGGATACGCCAGTAAACGTATTTGTGTTTCCAGCATCATAGCGACCTGTCCGGTCAATTTTGGCGCAAAACTACATCACGCTGCTCTCACGTATCGGCACGATCCGGATTTGCCCGAACAAGGATTCCGGATTAGCTTTCCCAGTGATGGGGTTACCATTGAATACCGCGACCTTCGTGGGGTTCGTTATGCACATCTCGCCATCAATCAGCTTATTGATACTCAGGCAGTCGTCAAGCAAGACGCTGTGATTGAAGATTGGCCAGACTTCCCCACGCGCTCAGTGTTGCTCGATATCAGCCGGGATCGCGTGCCCACTATGGATACACTAAAGCGACTGATTGATTACTTCAGTACTCTGCGCTTCAACCAGTTCCAGCTCTACACTGAGCACACCTTCGCCTACCGAAAACATGAAACGGTGTGGCGAGATTACTCACCAATGACGGCAGAAGAAATCCGTGAAATCGACGCATACTGCCAACAGGTCGGTATTGAATTGGTCGCCAATCAGGCAACATTCGGACATATGGAAAAGTGGCTCTGCCATCCCGAATACCAGCATCTTGCAGAACAAACCACGGGCTTTCTTGATCAACGAGGCGATTTCAGACCCGGCGCTTTTGGACTGAACCCCATCAGCGAACAAACCGCAGAGTTTATTGATCAACTGCTATCAGAAGTTACGCCCAATTTTTCCAGTGACATTCTGAACATCAACTTTGACGAAACCATGGACTTGGGTGTCAATGCCAGCAAATCGGCTTGCGAGATTTTCGGTAAAGGTAAAGTCTTCCTCAACTACCTCAACAAGGTGTTGGAAGTCGCAAACTCAAAAGGCAAGCAATGCCAGATTTTCAGTGACATGTTGTTCCGTTATCCGAATCTTATCGATCAGCTCCCCGAAAACCTTACCTTGCTGAACTGGGGTTACGAAGCTGATCATCCCTTCGATGCTGAACATAAGCAATTAGCTTTGTTTGGCTACCCATTCCATGTTGTGGTCTCTACCGATTGTTTTGCTTCTGTTGCAGGAAGGTGGAATTCCGCAACCACGCATATGCGCCGCGCCGCTAAATCAGCCAAACGCTTTGGTGCTGAAGGCTACATGGTGACCGAATGGGGTGACATGGGACATGGCCAACAACATGCCATGCCAATTCCTGGTTATGCCTTCGCAAGCGCCATGGCATGGGGTGAAGAACAGCAAACCGACAGTGACATGATCATTCCGCTCAGTTGGTATTATCCTGACGCGTCTGAGGTTGAGTTGAATGCGTTGATCGCACTGCAGGATATATATCATTCAACTGGTATTGAAACACCTAACTGCGCCTTTTTTGGTCCAGTATTATTTGACCAACAATCAGGCCGCCATATTAAGCGGATGAAGGGGCTCGCTACCCATAATCTTGAACACTCGCTCGCCGAACTAAAAAGCTGGAAGGTGCGGCTCGGCCCTCTCCCAGACAACGAGCTGAGAAACGACCTTCTTTGGACTATTGATGCGTTAGAGATAGCTTGCCTCATTGTGAAAGGGTATGCAGAGGAAGAACACCGCCTTACACAGGATTTCAGTGATGAACGCAAACAGACCTTGAAAGCGAGGTTGCAACCATTAATTCAGCGTTATCGCGAACTTTGGCAAGAACATTACCGACCGGGAGGCATGATGCAAAGTAGCAGTCGTCTTGAGTATTTGTCTTCGCTTCTGACCGTCAATGAGATAAATCATACACACTAGGAGGCGCTCTGTGGGCACCACAGCACAAAACATCAAGACTGCGATAGAAGTATTGAATCTAGATAACAAGGTTATATTTGCCCACTGTGCTATGCGTTCATTTGGTGGATTTGAAGGCGGCGCTGACAGTCTGCTGGACGCGTTTCTTTCTGCCGGCTGCACTGTGGTCGCGCCGACGTTTACCTATTTTCCAATGTGCCATTCGCCAGATGGTATCGAATATGCACAAAATGGTTATCGTGGGGAGCTTGAAATAGACCCATCTCCTTACGACGCCTATGCCAATGACATTGAGCCTTCAATGGGCGCCTTTGCCAAAGCTGTACTTAACCACCCCAAACGGATCAGAACAGAGCATCCGATGAACAGCTATGCCGCAGTGGGTCCGCTCGCTGAAGCTGTCCTTGCACCCCAAGATGACTTTAATGTGTATGGCGTTTACCAATCGCCTCAAGCCAGAAATGCAGTTGTGCTTTCAATAGGAGTCACCCCAAACAGCATTACACCTATTCATTATGCAGAGCAATTGGCTGGAAAAGCGCTGTTCCGTCGCTGGGCGCAAACAGCCCAGCGGGGCGTCGTTGAGACATGTGTGGGATCTTGTTCCGAAGGATTTATCTATCTTCAGCCGTACCTGTCACCAATCCAGACTAAAAAGCTCGTCGGGGAAAGCACTTGGACGGCATATCCACTTGAAGCACTGCTCCATGCATGTACGCAGGCATTTCGTACGAACCCTTCTGTAACGCGTTGTTCTGATGATTGTCCGCGATGTGAAGATATGACACTTGGTGGCGTTAAAACCTTAAATTAGCTCGCTGGAATCAGAACCTGACCATCTTTATTTCTGCCCTTAGCCTAATAAGTGACGATGTCACTAATTGGGCTTTTTTATATCGCTTACTCAATAAAGTGCACATACCAGCACTTATACTGAAAGAACTTTGACGAGCCAAGCTTTTGTGTCTACTTTATTAAGCACGTGTAACAAAAATGGATATAAAATATGAAAGGAACCCACAATAATATCAGTTACATAGTTAAGGTGAACGAAAGAGAAGATTTGGGCGGATTTGCTGCCTCGTTTTCTTTCACCTCTTCCTCAGAACAAGGTGATGCCGTCTCAAAAGCTTATGAGTTAATGAACTCTGACAAGTCACTGTCAATTTTCAAAAGTCAGGAAGATGCGACCAAGGCTGCAGAGCGCTGCGTGAGAATGTGCATCGATGATGGCTTTGTTCGATAAGCCAACACCTATACCCAAAGCTAAAAAAGCACCTGTCGGTGCTTTTTTTGTTATCGGCCCGGTTGCCACTCATCATATTGTGGCATGTCATGTTCGTAACTCAGCCAGCTGACTTCGTCTGATTTCCATATGCGAAGCTATGGAACCTGCCCGGGATCTTCATCCAGAGAAGCAACCCGCAGTGCGTGGAACGCACCGCCTTCTTTCATCTTAACTAACGGGCTGCCGCACACAGAGCAAAAGTGGCGTTTAGTGCCCGGTGAGGATTCAAACTGGGAGACTATATCTTCACCTTTCAGCCATTGAAAGTCTTCTGGAAGAACTGCAGCCGCCGTGTTAAACGCAGCCCCGTTAGATTTTCGGCAAGCGCTACACGAGCAGTGTGTAATAGGTGAACTTAACTTTTTAACTTCATATTGAACAGCACCACAAAGACAGCTTCCTTTCATCACTTCTCCTTATTGAGTGATCACCTTTCTACTGCTCCGGTAATCCTGTTTATTATTCAGGCAACAATCTCATCGTTTTATCTATAAATCAACAATATAAAAAAGGCACCTCTATGAGATGCCTTTTATACACTTCTATCAATTTATGCCGCTTCGGCCGTTTCCAGCTTCTGCGATTTATCAAACATCAGCTTGTAACTCATGATGCCGATAACCAGAGCCTTGATGATCATCATCTGCGGATTGCCATAGTAGGCAGCCATACCAATGAAGCCTGACAGCAGCATCAACTTGCGATAATTGGTCAGTGTGGTCATGAAGAGCGCAAGCAAGATAATACCCAAATCAGCGAACTGCAGCGCCACTGGCAGCGTTGGGTCCGCAATGAAAGCGGTAACCGCAACATAGGCGATGTAAACAATACCCGCCGCCATTACAGCCCCCAGCGTCAGAATCACTGACCTTGAAGCATTGGTAAAGTCTTTCGCATAGCGATAAGTGTTCAGAGACGCAACCGAAAGGTTAAGGATAACTTTCGGCCACCAGCCCATAAGAAATGCCCAAAGCGTGTCATTTGCCGCCGAGCCAAATGCAGCAAAACGGGTAAATTTCATGCTGTTGAAAATCGTAATGCCAATGTAAAAAGCAACAGAGGTCCATCCTAGGATTTCTGTGATGAGATCTAACGTCATTCAGGGTACTTCTCTTACAGGTGAGCGTGATTAGCTCGGAGATGTGTTTTCCATCACCGGCAGGTATGTTATGCCGAATTTATAACCACTCATTAACGTGCTTGCAGACGGTTATCGGGGCTGAGACCGATAATAAAGTGATATTGATGTACTAATCAACGAGTATTTTGGGGATTGAGGATGTGAGAATTAGAGGGCTTGATGCTTCTCTACATCAAGCCTACTGGATCTTCTGGCTAAGGTATTGAATCCACGACTCACTTTGGTTTGAAGGCTTCAGTTCGTTCGCCCTTTTGGCGTGGAGAAGCGCCTTATCAAACTCATTGAGTTTGTCATATGCCAACGCACGGGCAAGTTCAACATCAGGGGCTTTTTCTGGGCTGTTGACCTTCTCTAGCAATGACAACGCTTTTTTGTATTGACCATGTTGAAGCGACAACTGTGAAGCAACCCAATAGTATTTTGGTGCTTCAGCAGCGGCGCGCTCCCAGGCAATAATGGCCTTATTCCATTCCTTGGCCTGTTGCCAGTAAGACGCTTCCATCACCAAGCGCGTCATCTCTGCGTCACCTTGATTGACTTCGCTCATTAGTGCAGCCGCCTTTTCAGGTACACCCTGCTGTTGGTATAACTGCGCCATCATCATCTTTTCAGACTCTGATAGAGCAATACCTTCACGTTTTGCCAACACTAGCGTGTTAAGCATCTGTTTTTGATCGTTGAGACGTTGATAGCTGCCTACCAACTGAATCCACCAGGTTTTCTTTTCTGGCTCAATAGCGATTAGTTGCTTTAGCGTTCGGGTCGAACCTTTCCAATGCTTGAGTTTGAGTTGCGATCCTAACTTCAGCGATAACGAAGAAGATTTCGCAGAAACCAGCTTCAAATGGGCATTAATACCTTTAAGTGAATCGCTGTACTGCTCATTCTGATAGTGCGCCTGAGCAATTCGCAGCCAAATTTCTCCACGATCTTTCTGACGTAGCGTTTTGGATGTTGACAGTGGATAATAGAGTTTTAATGCATCCTGATAGCGTGATTGCGTCATCAGCAAATCTGCCAGCATACGCTCGGATGCCATTTGCGCCTCTTCTTCAAGCACTTTGCTATTCACCGACGCATACAAAGCATTGATGGCTTTCTGTGCATCTCCCTTCTGCCAATAAACCACCCCGAGCATACGGTTCACAAATGCTTTATCGTACTCAGTCGGCGTACCGGCACTCTCAAGCACCGTGGCAGCATCTTTCCACTGTTCATCGGCTTGAAGCTCCAACGCTTTCTGAACTTGCCTTGCAGTTGACGCTGTCAGCTCAGCGGCTTGCACAGGAGATAAAAAGAATGCGCCCACCAGCAAAAGAAGCATTGAACGACGACTGATTATTTGTTGGATGAAACGCTTCATTTTGTGAGTGCAAACTCCAGTTTTACTGTCTGACCAGGTTGCGATACTGGTTTACCGTCGATAAGCAGTGGTGTGTATTTCCACTTTTTCAAAGCGCGTAATGCTTCGCGGTCAAAAATACGCTTTGGTGACGCTTCGATCACTTTCATGCCTGTCGGCCGGCCTTCTTCATTGATCGTAAAGCTCACGACGACATACCCTTCAATACCACGCCTTAGCGCTTTAGCCGGGTAGCTTGGCTGAACACGAACCAGAGGCATTGCTGCCTGATTACCCTGCCCAAATGAAGGCGTCAATTCACCCACTGCCGGTGAGGGCGCCGCTTTTATCGCTGGCATATTGATGCTCATACCATCCACCTGTAGATCCATCGCGATGTCCGGCATCACAGGCTGAATTGATGGCGTGGTCGCTGCTGCAGTTGGCGCGCTCATTTGCATACTCGGCGGCGGTGGCGGCACGTCAGGTTTTGGTGGCGCGACACGATCACGACGTTCAATTTCACTTTCCGGTTCAGTCATAAAAACGTCGAAAGCAAACGGTAAGTCTTCGTCTTTCGAGGAGCCAGATGGTGCAGCAACCATGGTAGCCATGAGCGCGAAAAGACCAAAAGCACTCAGTAACCCCATCGGCAATGCCAATAGCATTCGCAGCATTATGGCTTCTCCGCTGCCAACGCAATTTTGACGATGCCCGCGCCTTTCGCTGCATCTATCACTTTCACAACTGTGCCACTGTAAGCGTGCTCGTCCGCCTGGATAACCAGTGAGGCTTCAGGCTGTTCACTGACCAGACGGGTCAGCGTCGCTTCGACACGTTCTTCATCAACACGGGTTTTGTCGATAAAAATATCATTGTTTGCGGTGACCGCGACATAAATCCCAACACTCTTTTGTGCTGTGGCATTACTCGCCGTTGGACGGTTCACATCCACACCAGATTCACGAACAAAGGTGCTGGTGACGATAAAGAAGATCAGCATAATGAAGACGATATCGAGCATCGAAGTCAGATCGATTTGTGCATCTTCACGCTGTTTTTGGTGACGTTGAAATCTCATGCCTGACTCCTTAGTGCCTGAGTCAATGATGCCTCCCGGCGCTCACAGGTTTTCTGAAGCCTTGCATGGGCAAACAGCCCTGCCAGCGCAATGACCATACCTGCCATGGTTGGCAGGGTCGCCAGTGAAATACCCGCCGCCATTGAGCGGGGCTCGCCCGTCCCTTCCAACGCCATTAAGTCAAACACAGAAATCATCCCTGTCACTGTGCCAAGCAGACCAAGCATTGGGCAAATCGCCACCAACGCTTTCAGGAAGTTGAGATTACGATAGAGTTGGGTACGCGCTTCAAACAACCAGCTTTCGCGCATAGACTGCGACACCCAAGAGGCTTTGTCTTCCCTTAATTGCCATTTCGCAATAGTTTGCTTTTTCAGGCTTGGAAAGGTGGTGATAAGAAACAGTAAACGTTCAAACACCAGCAACCAACTCAGTGCCGCAACCAAGGCCAAACCCCAAAGTACTGGGCCGCCTTGGGTCATAAAGTCATTAAGGGAGAGCCACCAGTCTTGAACACTTGGCAACTCCAGAAGGGTTATTTCTGTCATGCCAGCTTCACTATTGGTCGAACGTTATTTGAGGTTTCAGACTGTTCAGCCACCAAGCTAACACCCACTTTTTCCAGCGTGCCACGTAACGTATCGGCTTGGGTGCTGAGAATGTTATGAGTAAGCAGAAGCGGAATAGCGGCGACAAGACCAAGAACTGTGGTCACTAGCGCCATTGAGATGCCTCCCGCCATAATAGTGGGGTCACCGTTGCCATATTGGGTGATGACCTGGAAGGTTTCAATCATCCCCGTTACAGTTCCCAGAAGACCCAACATTGGAGCGAGCGCTGCCAGCAATTTCAGCATCGACAGACCTTTTTCGAAATGCTGTTGCTCATCCATGATGGCTTCCATCAAACGCAGTTCCAGCGTGTCGAGTGATCGGTCCGGCTCATTGCGATAGACATTAAGAATGCGACCCAATGGGTTATCACCCGGCTGCATAGGTGTTTTGATTTGTTTAGCAATGGCAATACGCGCCCGGAACATGCTAAAGCCGCGAACCAAGGCGATGATCAGTCCAACTACTAACAGCGCAGCGATAATTTTCCCAACTATCCCACCTTGATCAAAGCGGTCAGCCAGTGTCGGCGTGTTTGCCAGTTGCTTAATCACAGTGCCACGTGTCGGATCCACCAATGCCAACTCACCACTCGACAACGAAAATAGCAACGTACTGTTCAAGCCCCCTTCAACCACAGGAAGCAGGTTGGCCTGTTGGCGGGCACTGTCCCACTCAAGATATCCGTCATTGTTAACAAGACCAATGTTCCCGAGACGCAGTACCTCTTGAGGAGTCACTACACCGCTGTTGTCACGCACACTGACCGTTTCTGAACCGATCTCGCCACTATTTTTCAGCTCTTCCTTCATGCCTTTCCAGAACGCCGACAGTGTTGGAAGAGAAGGTAAGGATTTCGCGTCTGATATCGCATCCAATGCGCTATCCATATCAGCCTGATTGATGGTGGCTGGCGCATTGTAGCGCTCAGCGTTCACCTCACGACCCGCCTGACGAACAACACCAAACACTTCACCCAGACTGCCGGTTTCGAGTCTCAGTGTTTCTTCCAGCGCGGCGAGAGTTTCCTCATTTGCGCTGAACGCGTCGCTGAGCTGCTCGGTTTCGGCTTCCAAAGCTACTTGTTGGGCTTTGAGCGCCTCAAGTTTGGCTTTTAGTTCTCGTTCTGTCGCATTAAATCCAGCTTCACGGGTCGCATTATGTTGTTGCGATTCAGCTTGGGCAGTTTTGGTTTCACTCACCAAATTCGCCGATGCGGGTGCAACGAGCAACATGGCACTCAGCGCAAATGCAAAGATGTTTTTCATTGCGCTGCTCCTTTTGCCATGGAAATAGAAAGTGGCAGCGACATCAATGTTGGAGGCTGTTTCTTATTCGCCACATCAAACGCTTGCTGTATCGCTTCATGAGCACGCTTATCAACTGGCAGCCATTTCGCCGCAGACTTGTCATAAAACCAGAAGGCATCACCATTCAGGCTTTTTGCTACCAGAGAAAGGCGACCGAGGTGCAGCACATCGACTTCTCGATCGACATTTTCAAGTGTCAGGGTTTCCTGATAAACGCCAAGCTTGGCACCGTAATCAAGCTCGATTTGATAGGCTTCCAGAATCCGGCGGAATTTTTCCGCATCTGCCACATCAGCGCGTGTCATCAAAGTCTTCAAACCATCAACACGGCTCTGACGCTGTTCAGGTTTAATGGGGAGATCTTGGTTTACCCAGATATCGAGATCATCAATCATCCGGTACATCAAAGGCACGATTCCCTGGCGTGTTTGATCAATGTCCGTCAATTGCTGGTTCAGGCTAGCCTGCTCCTGCTCTTGATTCTCTACCAGAGATTTAAGGTGATTGCGGTAAAGCGTGAGGTTTTCGATTTCGCGTTGCAGCCTTTCGATTTCCGCTTTGGTGGATTGGGCTTGCTCGTCGCTAACATTAATACGTTGTTGCGATACCGCTGCCGCTTTCACCGTTTGGGTCTCGATAGCAGCCGCTTTATCAATGTCCGTCGCGTGCGCGAATAAAGGCAGGCTTAATAGGGTTGCAGCGCCGAAGCGCTTTACAGCATTCATGAAGTTGTGTCTCTCTGGGCGTAAAGCATAGTGTATAACAGCACACACTTTTCAGGATAAGCGCGGCAGGTTGCGATTTTAATCCACCCAGCACGCGGTGTCAGAACTATGTGTGTCGAGCCAAACCTTGTCTAACGACAGGCTCGGGAATAGCATTGTCATAAGCTGTTTTCGCGACTTCCCACAACTCGTTGCGGGGCATCGAAGCACTTACCAATCCGTCTACACCAACATAGTAAAGGTGAGACTCATCGTCAGAATTGGTTTGTGGAAGCATGACAACAACAGGTAAAGACGTAGACTGGCGAAGCCGTTTCACATCGGTCACGCACGGCAGTGTACCTTCCCCTGCCAACAGGATCATATCGAAGCGTGTCTGGCTTAGAGCCCGCTCGGCTTGTTTGACATGCAGCACCCTTGTGACCTTACAACCATGCTCTGCGAGCACGCTCTTTATCCAGCCACAAGGCGACAATACATTTTCTATAAGCAGTAGTTCACGCATTGCATTCAAAACCGCTAATGATATTCATTCTCATTACTATCTCACATCCACTGCACTAAATACAACTCACTTTCATTAGGGGAAATACCCCCCAATACCCAAACGACCTGAAGATGCTCGCATTCACAACGCCAGTTAAACTCACTGTGTCCTGCATCTTCAGGTTGTTTGGGTATATATCTCTGAGTAAGAGCAACTTACTGTTTTTAGAGCGTGGTCTCAGTTTTCTCTTATTTATAAATTTGAAACTATTGCGAACATAATGCCCAGAAGCGTAGACTTTCACCTTCAAAATAAGATATTTAAATTCACTTCAGTTGGTACGAATTGCGCTATGTCTAACAACAAACCTATATTTATCGCCACCGCCGTTTTATTGATTGCAATGATTGGCCTGACACTTTTTTCCATCACCTATTCCAGCAAAATCTACGCAATCCAAATTCAAAAACAGCACGAGAAACTACTAAAAGATCCTGAAGATGCAAAGATTGCCGATCTGATCGGTCTTGCCGATATCTGTGAAGATGTTCGCTTCAGCGGCACCCTGTCTTTGCACATGAGTGATGAAGATACCTTCAGCATCCAGCGTGCTTGTGAAGACATCAAAACCCGTCTTCGCATGAACCAATTCAGTGACCAAAGCCTTTCAATGCGTCGTTAAGTTTTGTCCCGCTGACACATAAAAACTTAGACAGAGGCTTTCGAGCCTCTGTTTTTCGTTGAACAGCCCCACTCATTGTGGCACATTCGCCGCTGTCATCACCAATTCAAGCAGTCTTATGAACAATCAACCCAACAATCCGCTTCACGGCGTTAAACTCGAACAGATCATCAATAAGCTGGTAGAGCATTATGGTTGGCAGACACTTGGTAATGAAATCGCCATCAACTGTTTCCGGAGCGATCCTTCTGTTAAATCCAGCCTAAAGTTCCTGCGCAAAACACCTTGGGCACGAGAGAAAGTCGAACAGCTGTATATCGACACTTTCTTCGGCCAAGACCAAGCTGAAAAAGCCGACCCTTGGGCAGCGGTGCTCAAAAAGCTCGATAATGAGTGAGTTGGCTTAACGCCCCAAAAACATCCTGAGCATTTTGTCACCAACATTTACCTGATGTATGGTTTAGGTAACTGGCCAGACCATTGGTTTGGCTAATCGACCCAATTGCAAAGGAAAAGACATGGATACTGGTTGGGAGTCACTCACACTGCTATTCCTTTCCCCGATTTTTCTGCTGTGCATGATTTTCGAATTCCGGATCTTGAAAAAGCAGGGAGAGAAGGATTACTCGCTAAAAGAACTGTTCTGTAACTTCAGCCTTGCCGGTCTTCACCAAGGGGCAGATATTATTGCAACATTGCTCTTGATGCCTTTCTTCCTTTGGCTATTTCAGTTCCGTCTTTTTGATATCACGCTGACCCCCTTCACCCTGTTTGCTGTTTTCATCCTGCAGGATTTCTTTTACTACTGGTTTCACCGCGCTTCTCACCACGTTCACTGGCTCTGGGCATCACATATCGCCCATCACAGCTCAGAACGCATGAACTTTACCACTGCCTTCCGCCAAAGCCTGACCTATCCAATTTCCGGCATGTGGCTGTTCTGGACCCCACTGGTTTTAATAGGTTTCCCACCTAAGCTGGTGATTCTGGTTGTCGCGCTTAACCTCGGATTTCAGTTTTTTGTTCATACCCGGGTGGTTGGCAAACTTGGCTGGATTGAAAAAGTGTTCAACACGCCATCTCACCACCGCGTGCATCATGCGAGAAATCCAGAGTACATCGACCATAACTTTGCGGGCGTTTTGATTATCTGGGACAAGATGTTTGGCACTTTTGTGGAAGAAAGGCAGGACATAAACATTGATTACGGCATCCCAAAACCGATCAATAGTTGGAACCCGTTCGTCGCTACGTTTCATCAGTGGAAGACGATGCTCACATTGGCGTTGTCACCGGGTGTGCCTTTCAAAAGGCGAATAGCCTATCTTTTCGGAGCGCCAAAAATAGCGGATAACGCTGAATTTGAGGGGAAGTAAAGCCCACAAGAAAACCGTCCTTCAAGGGGCTATTGTCCTTTGGTGATGATTTTTGCAGCAGTTTGCGGGGGCTTTATACAAGACAGAGGCGTCAATGTGCAGCTGGCCTAAGTGAGAAGCCGATAACGCAGTAGAAAGTCCCCCACAAATACTGTTATCGACGGTCGTCGCGGTAACAGGTCACGTCCACTTCCACTTTCACATCCACCACCAGATCCGCGACCAAACAAATCCGTGCTGGTGGATTGGCACCAAAGAATTCTTTGAACACTTTGTTGAATGACTGGAAATAACGGGAATCCGTCAGCACCACTTTGACGTGTACCACATCCTCAAGGCCATAGCCTGCTTCTTCCATGATATCGACACAGTTCTGAATCGCCAGACGGCTTTGGTCAACGATCCCGCCCTCAACAACTTCGCCATCAGTCATTGGCGTCTGCCCGGACACATACAAAAATCCGCCCGCTTCTACCGCGCGTGCAAAGGGTAAATGTTGTCCACCAGTGCCAGTGCCACCTTCTACGCCATAGCGTTTAATCGTCATTTCCGTTCTCCGTTTCTTCGTAAAAAGCGACCTGCCCGTTGACGTGTCGCCCCTTGTTCTGTCCATGTTTCGGTGCCATTCACCCAAACGCGAATAATGCCCTGTGCCGCTTGCGTCGGCATTTCAAACGTAGCGCTGTCTCTAATGGTTTCAGGGTTAAACAACACCAAGTCCGCCAATGCGCCTTCGCGGATAACACCGCGGTCTTTTAGGTTGAATCTTGAAGCCGAAAGCCCTGTCATTTTGTGCACTGCGACTTCAAGGCTGAGCAGTTTTTGCTCTCTTGAATAATGCCCAAGCACACGAGGAAAGGCCCCCCAAAGTCTGGGGTGAGGATGGGGATCATTCGGTAAACCATCGGAACCAATCATGGTAAGGCGGTACTGCAATACCCGTTCTACGTCCTCATCTGCCATGCAGTGATAAACAGCGCCTGCGGGTTGCAGCTTTTTGGCCGCATCCATCAACGGCAGGCTCCAGTCTTCTGCAATCGTTTTTAGCGTTTTACCCGCCTGTTCTGGATGCGGCTCCGACCACGTAATAAAGATCTCAATGTCATCGGTCACCTGCTTCAAGTCCAGCGTGGAAGAGCTTGCTGTGTAGGGATAACAATCGCAGCCTATATCCTGTTTAGCCGCTGTCGTATCCATCAGAGCGATCACGTCTTTTGTACGTCCCCAATTGCCCGCACCTGCGCATTTCAGATGCGAAATAACAACCGGAACCTTGGCATGGGAAGCAGTATCAAACGCTTCTTCCATCGCTTCCAAAATAGGTTCGAATTCGCTGCGAAGATGGGTGGTGTAAATCCCATTAAATGCCCTCAATTCTGCCGTCAGCGTTTTCAGTTCTTCCGTCGGTGCACTGTTTGCAGAGGCATAGGCTAATCCTGAACTTAATCCCAAAGCGCCTTGTTCCAATGCATCACGCAAGGTGCGTTGCATCTTCTGAACTTCAAGCTCAGTTGCAGCGCGGTGCAAGTCGTCCATCACATTGTTGCGAAGGGTAGTGTGACCCACCAGCGCTGCAACATTGACCGAAGGCTGCGCTTTTTCCACCGCATGCACATATTCCGCAAAGCTTGGGTAATCAAAATCGCTGCGCTTACCCAACAGGTTCATCGGATCTGGCGGATCGCTTTTAAGCAAAGCAGGGGATGCGCTGATCCCGCAGTTACCGACCAGTACTGTCGTAACCCCTTGGCTGATCTTTGGCAGGCATTCGGGGTGGCGTATTACATTGGTGTCATCGTGAGTGTGAACATCAATAAAACCGGGAGCCAGCACCAGACCCTTCCCGTTTATTTCTTTCTCAGCGCAGAGGGAACCCGGGTTGCCAATGGCTACTATCCGATCGCCCTTCACTGCCACATCAGCCTCAAAGGCTGGCTTACCCGAACCGTCTATTAGATTTACGCGACTTACCACAAAATCGAAGTCCATCGATCTGTCCTTGTTGCTTGTCGAATTGGGAGAGATTTGCTGTAGCCAGCGCCGGATGGAAGACTTAGTATTTTGAATACTTATCAGCCAGCGCAATGGCACACAGTGGATGTTAGGAGAATAAGGAATGAGTCACTATGCGCAACAACCTATTGATAACTATCAAGTGTCACTCCAAAAAAACTTCCCGCCGGGTACCAAAGGGGTTTGGGCTGAGCAGAAAGATAACGGGCGCTACAGCCTGATCGAAGAGGAAATCAGTTTACCCGCTGCAGTGATACTGCAAAGTGCCGTAGAAAGTAATATCCGGTGGATGCAAGCGTTCGCAAATCAACATCAAGTGAAGTTGTGCCCCCACGGCAAAACATCTATGACACCTTACCTTTTCAAACGACAACTTGAACAAGGTGCCTGGGGTATGACAATAGCAACCCCTGCTCATGCCGAGATTGCTGCCATGGCAGGCGCTCAGAACATCATTATGGCAAACCAGCTGGTAGGTAAAACCAACATGGCAGAAGTCGCCAGACTGCAGTCCTGTTTCGATGTGAATTTCTACTGTAGCGTCGATTCCACATTGAATGTGGAGCAGTTATCGAACTTCTTCGCAGAACGTGGCCAGCAAGTGAAGGTATTCATTGAGCTTGGTGTGGCTGGCGGACGGTGTGGGGTGCGGGGAATTGAAGCGGCGACTGAACTTGCTAAACGCATTCACCAATTACCAGGTACTGCCCTTGCAGGTGTCGAAGTCTACGAAGGCGTCATTTCCGGTGACGATGCCGAAGCGCGTGTCCGTGCCTTCATTGCCGAAACGGCTGAATTTGCAAAATCCCTCAAAGACCAGGGGCTGATTGACACCAAAGATGCCATCGTCACTGGTGCAGGTTCGGCTTGGTATGATGTGGTGGCAGAGACCTTCTCCCAATATAATGACTTACTCCCTGTTATCCGCCCCGGCTGTTATCTCACCCATGACACCGGTATTTACGATGTTGCGCAGAAGAAAGTGATGGACCGTGCAGAGAAAAATAAGGGGGTCGCTTGCCGCTTGGGTGGCGATTTGAAGAACGCGCTGGAGGTATGGGCTTGCGTGGTTTCTACACCAGAGCCGGGCAAGGCAGTGATTGGCATGGGCAAACGTGATGCCTCCTATGATGCAGGATTACCTGTTGCAGAACGCGGCTTCAGAAACGGCTCGGCAATCGATATCGACGGGTTGATCGCCACAGCCGTGATGGATCAGCACACCTTTGTCGATGTCCCAGCAAACTGCGATTTACAGGTAGGTGATGTCATCGCCTTTTCAACATCACACCCTTGCCTGACTTTCGATAAGTGGCGCTATATTGCGCTAGCTGATGACAACTTTACTGTAGAGCACTGGTTACCCACCCAATTTTAACTTCCTAAAATGCTCACTTCAGTGAGCATTTTTTTGTCTCTCTATCGCATCTAACGACTTTCTTTCACCGTCCCTTTGTTTGTACCTCACTGTTTTATCGGTTCCGAGAGATCCGTCTCTCAAGGTGCTGACTACGCTTTTTGCAGCACATTTAAAACGGGCTTGTAGATGAGTAACTGACACTAGTTACCAGGATGTTGGCTAAAAGAAGGAACGCAGTATGAAAGAAGAAGACAAAAACGCACCAAAAGGTATCTACGAGTACTACGAAAAAAATCCAGAAACAGCGGATGACAAAGTGTTCGGAAGGGTTAGTTACCCAGACAGACGAGGCTTTTTGAAAGGCGCAGGGTTAGCCACTATGGCAGCCGTGTTGGGAGGAGCTATTCCCTTTCACCGAAATATGCCTGCTGGCATGATTCCCGCCGCTTTTGCAGAAGGCCTTGAAGATGTGGTGATTGAGGGAAAAGACGGTTTGACCGTTTTAAACGACAGACCCATGAATGCAGAAACGCCACCTCACCTTTTGAACGATGACATCACACCCACCACCCGACACTTTATCCGTAACAACGGTATTCCCCCTACAAGTGTCGATGCAGATAGCTGGACACTAACTATTGACGGTCTGGTTGATAAACCGATGACGTTGACCATTGCGGATCTGAAGAAAAACTTCGATGTGGTTGAACAGCAACTCGTTGTGGAGTGCGGCGGTAATGGCCGCGCTTTCTTTGAGCCCAAAGCCAAAGGCAACCAGTGGACTTACGGTGCCGTGGCATGCTCAAACTGGACAGGCGTTAGGCTCGCAGATGTACTTAAGGCAGCGGGTATTCAGGATGGCGCCGTATACACCGCACACTTCAGCGCTGACAAACACCTTTCAGGAAAAGCAGATAAGCTCCCAATATCCCGGGGATTACCCATTGCTAAAGCGATGGGCGGAGAAAATCTGATAGCCTTTGAACAAAATGGCGAACCTCTTCACCCAATGAACGGCGCGCCACTTCGTTTGGTGGTCCCAGGATGGCCAGGTTCCTGTTCACAGAAATGGCTAACTCGCATTCAGGTAAGGGATCAGGTTCATGACGGTCCGAAAATGACGGGCAAGGCCTACCGAGTTCCCAACCGTCCTGTCGCACCGGGCGAGAAAGTGGCGAAAGAAGATTTCGTCATCATTGAGCGCATGCCAGTGAAGTCGCTTATCACATCGCCACAAACCAATACTGAAATCAGTGGTAACGAGTTAATGGTGAAAGGCCACGCCTGGTCAGGAGACCGTAAAGTAGACAGCGTACAGCTCTCCACAGACTTCGGAGCAACATGGATGGATGCGGATCTATCAGATCCAGTAAACGAAGGCGCTTGGCAAACCTTCAATGCTAAGGTGCAATTCCCCCAACCCGGCTACTACGAAGTCTGGGCAAAGGCCACTGATGATCAGGGTGTGAGCCAACCCTTCGCCATTGCATGGAACCCCAAAGGCTATCTCAACAACAGCTTTCACCGTGTTGCGGTTGTCGTGAAGGGGTAAGTGGATGCATGGATTCAACTTCATTGAGCGGTTTACTCCGCTATCTTTATCTTTGCTTTTTTTCTTCAGTAATGCGCTTTCCGCCAATGAAGAATTGATAGCGTTAGGAGAACAGCAAGCTCTGGTTTGCAAAGCCTGTCATCAGGTAGAGCCTGATGGTGTTGCGATTGTCGGCCCGCCCCTTTGGGGGTTGGCGGAACGGAATATCGCCTCTTTTGAAGGGTTCAACTACAGCGGCGGGCTCAAACAACATCAAGGGCAATGGGACGCAGAAAAGCTTGATGCCTTTTTGCAGTCTCCAGCAACATTCGCTCCAGGCACCAATATGGTGTTTCCCGGTATTGAAGACCCTGGTGCAAGGGCTGCCATTATTGCCTGGCTTGCCAGTAAAAATCTGAATCCTCCACTCTGGACGATCGCTTCCGCTGGTGCTCCTGTGAAGTCTGTGGGAGACGGTATTCTCAAGCCCGGAGAAAACATGGCGCTGGTTGCTGCTGTTTGCTCAGCCTGCCACTCGCTTCATCTTGTCGTCCAGCAGGGTTTGAGCAAAGACAGTTGGGATGAAACCCTTGAATGGATGGTGGATGAGCAAGGCATGGACGAATTAGATCCTGATGACCACGAAGCGGTACTGGTTTATCTCTCTACTTACTACGGTTTATAAATCCCACAGTCGGAGACGCTTGTCGTTATTGCTAGGCGTTTCCATTTTCCAATTCAAATCCCATCCCCTTTGACCTTAAATGCTTCGGCTTGCACCGCAACGTTATTTTCCTCCAAAAAACCGACAGCTTGCTAGATGCTGGTCATCTTTGTGTATATACATTGTATATCAATTGGCGATACGGACTATGTGCATGGCCAGTAAAAAGAAAAGTGACACCAACAAAAAAGACAGCCAACTCATCATCCGAATCAATGGCCAACAAAGGGATGAATTTGTGTCGCTCTGTGAAGAACTGGACAGTTCGGCGGCACGGGAAATTCGCAAGTTTATTAAACATTTCCTAAAGGAAAATGGGTCAAACGACCTTTAACAGGAGTTCTTCGGAGTAAGTTGTACCTAAGAGCTTCATTTGAGAATTAAATGGAGATTGCATCATGGCAAAGTCAAAGAAAGAACTGAAAAAATCATTGAAGAAAGCAAAAGCGAAAGTGAAGAAAATCAAAAAAGCGCTTAAGAAAGCCTAAGCTTTTTCTCGCTCAAGAAAAAATGCCCCATTCGGGGCATTTTTTGTTTCTGCGGTCACCCTTGGCGTTGATGGTCAATGTTCCTTTTTCCAGAACAACAATCTGGCCAATTCGGGGCAGTATCTAAACACTATAGTGGTGAGCCGAACTGGTCAGTCGCAATCAATACATTATCATCGGGGTTATCAGCCACTTCATCAGCAATCCATGGGCTCATACAGTCCCTGTCCCTGATGCAGGGATCGGTCAGCGCATTCAGAAATGCTTCGAGTTGGTTTCTCTCATTGCCGTTAATATTGATATTGCCAAAAAGCGACGTGCCTTCGTCCTGCTCATCATCCAACTTGTTCAGTGCACGGAACGAATTCTGACGCGCATCGGGGTAGAGACTGGTGCACCCCGATACATTTTCAAACTGCGGTAAGTCGCACAAGTCATTGTCATCAAAAAAGTCGTCGACGGTATTTCTGGGGTTATTGTAGTGACGAAGCACATCATTCAAATCAGCATACGCGCCAGCATGACCATAAGGCGCGGTCACTGCGACGTTTAACAATGAGGGGGTACGGTAGCGATACCTGTCGTCACGATCTCCAGTGATGGACTCACGACCAAAATCGTCATTATTCCCCACTCCTGTGCCCGGGCCAATTTGTGGAAAGCCAATAGTATGCTGTTGACCATCACTCAACAGCGATCCACTGTGGCAGTTTACACAGCCTCCGCCATCGTCGTCTGTTGAGGTATAAAACAGAATGGCTCCTTCAATGGCATCATCACTTAACGCGCCGGTATCTCCATCTAGGTAGTTCTGCCAGGGCGAATTCACAAATACCATGGAGCGTTGATACTCAGACAGAGCCAACGCAATGTTGTCGAAAGTAATCAGTGTTGCTACGTCATCACTGCTGTTGAATGCTGTCTGGAAAGCGGTCAACCATTCATTAGTGGCAAGTTCGCCAGAACCTTCGCCATAATCGCCGATCCGTGCGGCAAGATGGTCGCGAATTGAATTATTGGTTTCCCCAGACTCAAAGGTGGTGTCTTTCATCTCTTCCACGGATGTCACCGGAAATCTAGCCTGTGCCATAACAAGGTTGTTACCCGCATTAGTATCTGCAACACCAAAACCGGAATCCGGCGTACTGATGCCAGAGACTGAACCATTTTGCCCAGCCTCTTTACCCAGGCTTTCAACACGAGAGTCCCAAAACAAACTGGTATCCCAAAGCGCGACATTGAAAATGCTTGGGCTATTTCTAGAAACATCTGGAAGGTTATCCCCATCTACCCGGCCCGGTCCCATGACTCCCGGTTGTATTGCATTAACACCAACAGGAAGACTCAGTCCATCAGCACCACCCAACATGGGATGGTGACAGCTGGCACATGCTACGTCCTGATCGCCGCTCAAGCTTTTACTAAAGAACAGCTTTTTCCCGAGCTGAGGAAGCGGATCATTGATATTAGGAAACTCCCTATCCGACAGTGGGCTTACAGCTAACCCCAGACTCTCGATTATCCCCGCCAGTTCAGTTTGTTCTGCGGTCTGCATCGTTTGGGCACTGACTTCATCACCGCCCCCGCCGCCACATCCTATCAACGCACTACTACATAACATCAGTGCAGCCCAATGACTGTTATTATTTGCTGCAATTTCCATTGTCTTTCCCCTAAACACAACCTGTGCTTTCTTAGGTTACAAAGGAAAAGTGCAGGCCTTGTGCAAGAAATGTGGATCAATTGTGCAAGTTGGCCACGATGTATTCGCAGCGACGCCACTCTACTTATACTCTTGTTAAGACAAAGAATTGGAGTTTTCATGTCACTGTTTGTCCGCTTATGGCTTAGTTTTCTTATTACGTTGGGCGGGATTCTCATGCTGCTCTACATTGCTATTCAATGGAGCTTCGACCAAGGTTTAATCCGCTATATTAATCAACGTGAAGCCGTCGTTTTCCAAACATTAGCGGACAACATCAAGCGCTTCCATGAGTTAAATGGCAACCTATCCCTCATTGAGGAAGAAACCTATTACTGGCGACAACTTTTGGAGAGTTCAAAGCAAGGTGAAACCCTCACCGATGAGTTGATGGCCAGCTGGGTGATGATCATGCTTTTTGAGCCAGATAAAGCGCACCAGCCGCCACCAAGGAAAAGAGAGTTTGGCAGCAAACCACCTCCATCTCACGAGAGGAAGCGGGGTCGCCCTCCTCACCCACAAGATCATCTCCGCGTTTCTCTACTCAACGAAGATCGTGTACCCGTTAAAGGACCTTATAAAAAAGATTTCTCAACATTACCCATCACTATCGATGGAACCCTTATCGCTTACCTTGCCTGGCCGCCATCCAAGGTACCGGAAGCTTCTTATGACGTAGCCTTCGCAGAAAGCCAGAAACATGCATTTCTTTTGTTAGCTTTGGTTGCGCTTTTGTTGGGTGCCATTGCTGCTCTGTTCTTATCGAGAGCTTTCATCCGGCCTGTCACCCAAATCGCCTCAACCACAGGGGAGATAGTAAAAGGTAACTATTCGGCCCGCACGAAGGTTTACGGAAAAGACGAAGTGGCCAAGTTAGCGGCTGACATTAATACGCTCGCAGCCACACTAGAGTCTGCAGAAAGTGCCCGCAAAGAATGGCTAGCCAGCACAGCCCATGAACTCAGGACACCTCTTTCCATCATCAAAGGAGAGTTCGAAGCAATCATTGACGGAATTCGACCTGCTAACCAAAAAACGTTAGCCTCCATTGAAGAAGAGATCGTTCATCTACAGAAATTGATCGAGGATTTGTATGAGCTGACAAACGCGGATATAGGCGCGTATCGCTATAAAATGTCTGACTTGGATATCAGCGAGCTGGTGGAAGAAATCTGTCAGCGACGCGCGCTTCAAATGCAAAAGCTTGGGCTAAATCTGGAATGGGAAGTAGGCTATGACGCTATCTGGATTGACGGTGACGACACTCGAATACAACAGCTTATTGAGAACCTGCTGAGAAACAGCGAGAAATATACCGATTCTCCGGGCACTGTTCGATTATCTCTGGCGAGAAAAAGTAACCTAGTTAATCTGATCGTCGAAGACTCTGCACCCGGCGTACCAGATGAATCGTTACCCCGTTTGTTCGAAAAGCTCTATCGGGTAGAAAGCTCAAGAAATCGGGAAAAAGGCGGTTCAGGTCTGGGTCTCGCTATCGTGCAGAAAATTGCCGAAGCACATGCCGGAAGTATTCAGGCCAGCCACTCACCATTAGGTGGGCTAAGGATTATCGTGAACTTACCCAATGCCTTTAACACAGGAAAAGAGCATGGCTAAGATACTTGTTGTTGAAGACGAACCTAAAATTTCTCAACTGATCACAGACTATCTCGTTCAAGCAGGGCATGACGTTACCCAACAGTTTACTGGTGCTGAAGCAGTAGGTTGGGAACAAATCCATCGACCCGACATGATTTTGTTAGATCTGATGTTACCGGAGAAAGACGGACTGACAGTATGCCGTGAAATCCGACAGCAAAGTGATGTTCCCATTATCATGATTACCGCGAAAGTCGAAGAGATTGATCGATTACTCGGATTGGAGTTGGGGGCCGATGACTATATCTGTAAACCTTTCTCCCCCCGAGAGGTGGTTGCCAGAGTAAAAACCGTGCTTCGTCGCCTTGGAAATCAGACCAACCAACAAGAAACCCAAAATAATCTCGAGCTGGACGAGTCGCGTTACATAGTGACGTTCAAACAACAGGAAGTGGCATTAACTGCCATCGAGTTTAACCTGTTGAATCTTCTATACAGCGACCCTGGACGGGTATTTTCGCGACAACAACTTATCGATAATATTTATCAAGATCATAGAGTTGTCAGCGAAAGAACCGTCGATAGTCATATCAAAAAGCTGCGAAAAAAGCTCAATGCGATTAGCCCTAAAGACGAGGTTGTTCAATCCGTCTACAGCGTCGGTTACAAGCTGGTACTTTAAACACCTTGCTTAGGAGCTGTTGACCTTTGGTGGTTGAATTTTGTTCTAGCCCTAAGCGTTTGTGGGGACTTTCTCCTGCGTTATCGGCTTCTCATGTAGGCCAGCTACTTTCGAAGCCTCTGCCTTGCATAAAGTCCCCACAAACTGCTGAAAAAACATCACCAAAGAACAACGGCCCCTAGAATCCCACACTTGATTCTCAGTCATTTAAGTGACTTCTAAAACAATTTGCTAGTCTTTATGTGTCGGTATGCAGTTCTACTTCATCCATTAAAGTGTGATGAATGGTGTCTTCTGCATACCCAATCACTCAGGTGAAACTGGGTTTTTGGACCAGTTAAAGCCAATCAATCCCGCTAGCTTAATTGGTCGGGTATTGACGATTTTTTGATTTAGTATTCGCAAAAAAGGATTCAACTATGAGATTGAACATCCAACTTTTCGCGTTCATTGCTGCCTTCTTTAGCCTGCCTTCAACGGCGCTGGAAGGAATGGTTCAGGTACAGAGTCAATACGATGTCCGAACTACCACAGACCGTCTTATTGCGGCAGTGAGAGCGCGAGGATTGAATGTTATTAGCCGCATTGACCATGAGGATGGAGCGCGAGAAACAGGCAAAGACTTGCGCCCAAGTGAATTGGTGACTTTCGGAAACCCTAACATGGGTACGCCGTTAATGGAATGCAGCCAAACAGCCGGGATAGACCAGCCACAAAAAGCCCTGATTTGGGAAGATGATAACGGTAAAGTTTGGCTCGGCTACAACAATCCGAACTATGTGGTAAAACGCCACCGATTGGATAAATGTGATTTAGCCTTAAAGAAAGTTGAGAAGGCTTTGGTCACACTGGCAAAGCTGGCGACACAACCAACGCCTCAGCAATAAAAAGTACAGGTTTCCAAGAAAACAAAAACCCCGCAGCAAGCTGCGGGGTTTTCTTTTAGAAAGTCGTTAAGAATTACTTCTTAGCGTTACGCTCTTTAACTTCAGCGATAACTTTCTCAGCAACGTTTGCTGGACATGGTGCGTAGTGTGCGAACTCCATAGAGAACTGACCACGACCAGAAGTCATAGTACGCAGGGTACCGATGTAACCGAACATTTCTGACAGTGGTACATCACCCTTAATGCGAACGCCAGTTGCGCCAGCTTGTTGGTCTTTGATCATACCACGACGACGGTTCAGGTCACCGATTACGTCACCAACGTGATCTTCTGGAGTGAACACGTCAACCTTCATGATTGGCTCAAGAAGCTGTGGACCAGCTTTTGGCATAGATTGACGGAATGCACCTTTCGCTGCGATTTCGAACGCGATTGCTGATGAGTCAACTGCGTGGAAGCCACCGTCGAACAGCTCAACTTCAACGTCCAGAGTTGGGAAGCCAGCCAATACGCCGTTTTCCATCATGCCCGCGAAGCCTTTCTCGATTGCTGGCCAGAATTCCTTAGGAACGTTACCACCAACAACAGTAGAAGAGAAAGTGAAGCCTGAGTTTGGCTCACCTGGCTTGATGCGGTAGTCGATCTTACCGAACTGACCAGAACCACCAGACTGCTTCTTGTGAGTGAAGCTGTCTTCAACTGGTTGAGTGATAGTTTCACGGTAAGCAACCTGTGGTTGACCAACGATCAGGTCTACACCGTAAGTACGCTTCAGGATGTCAACTTTGATATCCAGGTGAAGTTCACCCATACCTTTCAGGATGGTTTCGCCAGAATCTTCGTCAGTCTCAACTTGGAATGATGGATCTTCTGCAACCATCTTACCGATCGCGATACCCATTTTCTCAGAACCGCCTTTGTCCTTAGGAGACACAGCGATAGAGATTACTGGAGTTGGGAAGATCATTGGTTCCAGAGTACATTCGTGCTTAACATCACACAGAGTGTGACCAGTTTGAACGTTCTTCATACCAACAACAGCGATGATGTCACCCGCTTGCGCGGTAGTAAGCTCGTTACGCTCGTCTGCTTGCATCTCAACCATACGGCCGATACGCTCAGTTTTACCAGTCGCTGAGTTAAGGATGGTGTCACCCTTCTTCATTACGCCTGAGTAAATACGGATAAAGGTCAGGGCACCGAAACGGTCGTCCATGATCTTGAACGCCAGCGCGCGCAGTGGCTCGTCAGGAGAAACGGTTGCAACTTCACCAGTTGGCTCACCAGTTTCTTTGTCAGTCAGCGGCTGTGGGTCAACTTCTGTTGGAGACGGCAGGTAATCTACAACTGCGTCCAGTACCAACTGCATACCTTTGTTCTTGAATGCAGAACCACAGAAAGTTGGGAAGAATGAACAGTCGCGAGTACCTTTACGTAGGCAGCGCTTGATGTCTTCGATAGAAGGCTCTTCGCCGTCCATGTAAGCCATCATCAGATCATCGTCTTGCTCAACAGCAGTTTCGATCATCATCTCACGGTATTCTTCCATTTGCTCCAGCATATCTTCTGGAACGTCTTTGATTTCGTAGTTTTCTGGCAGACCAGTGTCATCCCAAACGTACGCTTGACGGTTCAGAACATCTACAACACCTACGAACTCATCTTCACGGCCAATTGGCAGAGTCATAACTACTGGGTTTGCGCCCAGAACGTTTTTAACCTGCTCAACTACGTTGAAGAAGTCTGCACCCATACGGTCCAGCTTGTTTACAAAGATGATACGTGCAACTTCTGATTCGTTAGCATAACGCCAGTTGGTTTCTGACTGAGGCTCAACACCGCCAGAACCACAGAAAACACCGATACCGCCATCAAGTACTTTCAGAGAACGGTAAACTTCAACGGTGAAGTCAACGTGTCCCGGAGTATCGATAACGTTGAAGCGGTGGTCTTTCCAGAAACAGCTTACAGCTGCAGACTGGATAGTAATACCACGCTCAGCTTCCTGTTCCATGAAGTCAGTAGTCGATTCACCATCATGAACCTCACCAGTCTTGTGGATCTGACCGGTTAGCTTCAGGATACGCTCGGTAGTAGTGGTCTTACCCGCATCAACGTGCGCGAAAATACCAATGTTTCTGTATTTACTTAGATCTGTCATTGTTCGTCTCTATAAACAATTACTGGCTTATATCAGGGCGGGGAGTATAGCAGGCGTCGTCGCGTAAAGAAACATGTAGAAGACAGTGATATCAGATAAGTTTTCACTGATAGCCGATTCGATACATTTCTGCGCATCTTGGTGCCACTTTCCTCGCTTCTAGCGCTCACCTTCAACGTTTCGGCAAGCTCAGAATCTCCAAACACCCTTCATGAGAAATCGCTTCCCACGGAAATAGGGTCGTTCGACTATACAGGTTAGACCCGATTGTTTGATTAGGTTTGGCTTTTCTATGTGGCGATTTACTGATGCTTTTTCAACCAACCACTTACAATTTGCAACGCTTTTAATTTCCGCCTTCGCATATTCGAGATTTGCACCTCAGACTCAGGACAAAAATTACATATAGTTCGCGTTCACTCAGCTTTTTCTACCTGTGCACGCTGTGCAAATTGAGGAGACAACATGTCCAACGCCCGTATCCCTTCATTAGAGGTGGGTCGTTTATTGGCTATTCTGGCCGTTATTATCATCCATGCAGGCCCACTGCGTGGTGAGGCATACAGTGAAGGCATCAATACATTTTCCGATGTGATTAACCAAATCTGCCGCTTTGCCGTGCCTTTCTTTTTCGTTTTGACGGGCTATTTTGTCCAACCAAAACTGGTTGAGAACCCAACAAAGACCTTCAAGCATTACGCAAAGCCTTTGATAACGATTTGGCTTGCCTGGGGCGTTATTTATCTGGCCATGCCTTTCCGACTGGATGTTGCCATGACTGACGGATATCTGGCAGAACGTTCCGGGTATTGGAACTACCTTCTGGAAACACCTTTCAATACTCTGTTTGAAGGTGGCCTGGTGCATCTTTGGTATATCCCAGGGCTGCTGTGCGCGCTCGGCATACTCGCTTTGTTGATCGAGAAAAACCAGCAAGGTCTTATTATGCCGCTAGCACTCGGTTTATACGTTTGGGGGCTGGGTGCCGGCAGTTATCAGCCCATTATGGAAGGTGAGGCACCCATCTTTACCCGCAACGGTCCGTTTTTCAGTTTATTGATGGTCACAGCAGGGTTTGAAGTGAGGCGCCGCAAAATGAGTTTCTCCAATAAGGCGGCTTGGTCGATGATGCTTGGCGGTATGGCGCTTTGCTTGGCTGAAGGCTTTAACCTCTCTCGTTATGATGTTTGGATGGCAAACCATGATTTTCTGCTTGGCACGCCTTTCATGGCATTGGGCCTGTTCGCCTTGCTTTTGAATCACCCTGACCTTGGCAATAGACCGATAATATTTGCATTGAGCAAACGTGTTCTGGGTATTTATGTCGCACATTTCGTGCCGCTTATTCTGCTCTTTAATCTGTTCGGCTTTTACGGCATTGAAGGTCCAGTCAAGGACATGCTTATCGTTCCTTTGACCATTTTGATGACATTTGGCTTGGTGTGGTTTTTAGAGAAAACGCCATTAACGAACAATCTGGTACAAATGACGCATAACAAAACGGAGCCTTTGGCAGAAGCAGAAACCACAAAATAGACATGAGCTCGGATTCTCCGGGCTTTTTTAATGATGGTCGTCGACGACCCTGTCCGTCACCAAAGCATCCACCTTTTTCAGAAAACTGTCTCTGAGATGGGCTTGGTCGTATTTCAAATCGTAAGTGTTGTGAAAGCCGATGTGCAACTCTACACCATTTCCTCTCAGGTAAACGTTGTAACCATCGTAATCGGTTGACGCTTCGACACCCTCGTAAATTTTACCGAACTCGGTATCTTCACCTTTCTCCATCACTACTTCGAAAGCAGCCAACAATTTTGCAGGATTAAGTTCATTTTTCATCGCTATTCCCTCACCATTGCCATGTCCTGACAAGAAGAACAGAGAGATCTCTCCGTATTAAAAATATGATTTTTAATACAGAATCATGCCAATTGCGGATCACCAAAGGTTGATCCATAACGAAATGACATGCCGCAACTGCAAGGTTCTGAGGACTAAGGTGCGTGTAACATAAAGCGCCGTTCCATTTCCGCTTCCTGTCCTTCCATCAGCTTTTTCGCCACTTCCATATGCTCACGCATAATGGCACGGGCATCTTCAGATCGGCCTTCGCGCAAGGCGACAATCAAATCTTTCTGGTGCTTTAACCCCTGCTCCCAAAGTTCGTGATTGGGTGGCTCATACAAGCGGCGGTAAACCGTAAGGTCAGTCAGCATTCGCACCATAAAACGGATAATGAAACCCAGCAGTTCATTTCCCGCCAGCTCTGCCAGAATGATGTGAAATTGCAGGGAATCTATGTGTTGCCGACGTTCATCTTCCTGATCCAGAGACGGTTGGGCATATTTTTGAATATTGTCTTCCAGCTTGGCCAGATCGTCTTCAGTCATATTGCCAGCCAACGTGGCTACTAGCTCCGGCTCCAACAAGCAGCGGAGCTGATAGATGTCTTTGACAGAAAGCTTGTTGAAGAAGAAATAATTGCTGAGCAAGCTGCTGGCCATTGGCTCAGAAACGGCATTAATGAACGCCCCACCCTTTGGACCAGTACGGGTCAAGATAAGGCCCTGGGCTTCTAAAACCCGCATAGTTTCACGAATGGTGCCCTTGGACATGCCAAATAGTTCCATCAAGGTCTGTTCGTGAGGCAGTTTATCTCCCGGCTGTAATCCCTGTTCCACAATCCAGCTTTTTATTGCTTCCGCCACTTTATAGGGACGGCGCATTTTTGCGGACGAAGCAGTGTCATTCGAGCGGGAAGTAGCAGGCGACAAATTCGTTCTCCTTTATTTTTGTTAGCGGTGGTGGAGCGCCGAGGCAGTCAGATTGCGCTCTGGGGCAGCGACCCGCAAATGCACAACCTTGTGGTGGGTTAAGCGGATCCGGCAATTCTGCATGCTGTGTGGGTACCTGTAGGGGCCTTCCCACAACGGGAGCACTGTTCGCTAGTAACCGAGTGTACGGATGTTTTGGGGAATTGAAAATCATTTCAGCAGGCGCAAGTTCCACCAACGAGCCAAAGTACATCACAGCGACTCTATCACTCACTGCTTCTACAACAGCAAGGTCGTGACTGATAAACAGATAGGTCAGCGACAGTGATTGTTTTAGCTCAGCCAATAGATTAAGAACCTGAGCTTGAACAGAAACATCTAACGCGGAAACCGGTTCATCCAATACCAGTATTCTGGCGTTGGCAGCAAGCGCCCGGGCAATACCTATACGCTGAGCCTGACCGCCAGAAAATTCATGGGGGTATCGTTCAAGAAACTCCTCTCGAAGCCCCACCTGAGTGAAAATCTCACGAATACGTGTATCACGTGCAGTTTTATCCATGCCGTGAAGGTAAATCAACGGCACTTCCATCAACTGGCGAATAGTTTTCCTCGGGTTGAGGCTACTGATCGGATCTTGGAAAACATACTGAATGCGTTTTCCATTCTCTTCGGGACTGTCAGGCGATAATGCTTCTCCCTCAACCAGTACTTGCCCTTCGGTGGGCGCCGTTAAACCCACCAGCATTCTCGCCAGCGTAGACTTACCGCAACCTGACTCGCCGACGATACCCAGTGTTTCGCCCTGAGCCACATCCAGACTAATAGTTTGCACTGCTTTCACGCCGGGAAGCGCTGAGGCAAACATTGGCTTTTTAAAAAAGTAGGTTTTCTTCAATCCCTGAATTTGCAACGCAGCCGTCATACCAACTTCTCCTCGGGATAATGACACAGCACCATCCGCCCAGATGCCTCATTTCTTGATACTTCGCCCTGCTGACAAGTATTAGCGGCTTTGCTGCACCTTGCTGCAAACGCACATCCTAGAGGCAATTTATCTACCACAGGCGGTAACCCTGGAATGGCTTCCAATGTGCCTTTCCCACGCCCAAGTTCAGGCACACACGCAATAAGCTTTTTGGTGTATGGGTGTGCTGGAGAATCCAGCACAGCTTCGGTTGGTCCCGTTTCAACAATCTTTCCGGCATACATGACGGCAACACGATCACAAAGCTGAGCCACAACGCCAAAGTCATGAGTAATAAACAGCACCGACACATTTCTGGTTCGGCGAAGCTCATCCAACAGGGCAAGTATCTGTCCTTGAACCGTCACATCCAGTGCTGTGGTGGGTTCATCCGCAATAATCAGCGAGGGATTGTTCACCAGCGCCATTGCAATCGCCACACGCTGGCGCATACCGCCGGAGAGCTCATGGGGGAATGCCTTCATGCGCTCTTCTGCGTTGGGAATGTGTACCGCATCCAGCAACGAAATAGCCCGCTCTCTTGCTTCATTTGCTGGCACTTTCTCATGCACCAGTATCGCTTCCATCATCTGCTCTCCCACGCGATAGAGCGGATGCAAGGTAGCGAGCGGGTCCTGGAAAATGTAAGCCACATCCTTGCCACGCAATTCACGCAGCTTTTCATAGCTTGCACCTATCAGGGATTCATCCTTGAAGCGGATATCACCACCACAAATGACCCCTGGGGGAGACGCGACCAGCCCCATGACTGATAGCGCTGTCACCGATTTACCGGAACCACTTTCCCCAATCAAACCCAGACATTCGCCAGGCGCAATCTCAAATGACACCTGATTCACCGCTTTGTAAACACGGTCGTTGATATGAAATTGCGTCTCTAATTTATCGACTTTCAGGACGGCTTCATTGGTTTCATCGGAATCAACAGTATTGAACGCATCGCTGACTTTGGTGGCCGGCTGAGGACGGGTTAGCGCACCGGACTTCAATCTTGGATCGAGCGCGTCACGTATGCCGTCACCTAAAAGGTTAATGCTCATTACGATAAGGAAAATCATGATGCCCGGCACCACACTGGCATGAGGATCAGTGATCAATGAGTTTCGCGCCTCACCCAACATTGAACCCAAATCGGCTTGTGGTGGCTGAGAGCCCAAACCAAGGAAGGAAAGCCCTGCGGTTTCCAGGATCATCCAGCCAATCGTGGTAGACATGGCAATCACAATCACAGGGATAACATTAGGCACAATTTCGGACCAGATAATGCGCAAGTCAGACATGCCACAAAGCTTGGCTGCTTCAACAAACTCACGCTGTGCCAAAGAGACAGTCACGCCACGAATATTTCTTGCAAAGAAAGGAATATTGACCGCCGCGACAGCAATCAGTGCATTCAATAATCCAGGACCCAATGCCGCAACAATCGCTAATGCCAACAAGATATAAGGGAACGCCATTAATACATCGATACAACGCATAAAAACATTATCGACACGGCCACCGTAATAACCGGCAACAATACCAATCGCTGAGCCAATCAAAGCAGCAGTCAAAGCTGCAGCAAAACCAACCGCGAGGCTCAGTTGAGTTCCCCAAAGCAAGCGGGAAAGTAAATCCCGCCCCAAATGATCAGTGCCTAAAAGATGCCCATCGCTGAACGGACGCAAAAAGCGATTTGCCGTGTCTGTAACGGCAGGATCCTGCAGGCCCAACAAAGGTGTCACCAAAACCAGAAAGACGATAGTGGATATCACTATGCCGCCAAAAGCCGCCAGTCGGTTCCGGGCCAGAAGTTTTAAAAATGCCGTCATGCTTTGATCCTCGGGTCGAGCCAACTTTGCAGCATGTCTACAGCAATATTGAAAAGCACATAGCAAGACGCAACAAACACTACCCCGCCCTGCACAAGTAAAATGTCACGTTTGAGGATCGCTTCTACCAGCATTTTTCCGACACCCGGCCACTGGAAGACCATCTCGATATACACTGCGCCGGAAAGCACAAACCCGGCCTGAATACCCAGCACGGGAATAATGCTGACCATGGCAGCTTTCAATGCGTGCTTCCAAACAACCTGACGCTCATGCACACCTTTGGCTCGCGCTGTACGGATATAGTCCTGCCTCAGTACTTCCAACATGGCTGAGCGAGAGAGCCGGGCAATGACACCTGTTGCCACCGATGCTAAAGCGACAGCTGGCATGACTAAATGCTTCAGCAAATCAGGTAAATCACCACCGCCATAAATTGCGTACATACCTGAAACGGGTAGCCAACGGAGATTAATTGCGAACAGCAGAATCATCATCATGCCGAGGAAAAAAGAAGGAATGGAAATACCCAGAAGCACCACTAAAGTGATGCCTTTATCAGCCATAGAGAATTGACGTGCCGCTGAGACCACGCCGGCGATAATTCCCAACAGAGCGCAGAGCACAAATGAAACGCCCGCCAAAATCAAAGTGGCATTGAAACGCTCGAGAATTTCATCAATCACGGGTCGGTTTAGCGAGTAAGAGCGGCCAAAGTCTCCCTGAAGCATGTTCGACAGCCAGATGAAATACTGGCTCACTAAAGGCTGGTCGAGACCGAGATCTCTATTGATTTTGGCGACATTATCTGGCGTTGCATAGGCGCCAAGAATGGCGGTTGCCGGATCGCCGGGAATCATCGACATGATGAGAAAGACGATAACCGTTATCCCGAGAAGCACCGGGATCGCGGACAGCAATCGTCGAAGAAAATAGTTACCCACGCGCAGTGCTCCCTTCTGCAAAAAAGATGGGCGGGTTTCCCCGCCCTAAGTTGCTAACTGACGTTGCTCATCCAAATGACCTGAATAAAAGCATCTTCAGGTCATTTGGCCGTTAAGTTTATTTTTGTACATCCTTGAGAATAAGGAAGAAAGAAGGCTGTAATTTGAAGTCTTGCACTTGATTATTGGTCACGGCGTTCTGCTTCCAGTTCGCAACGAAAACCCACGGCGCATCTTCCTGCACAATCTCCTGCATTTTGCGGTAGAGCTTGGCGCGCTCGTTTTGGTCCGTCGCTTCACGTGCAGCTTCCAGCAGCTTGTCGACTTCCGGATTTGAATAGTAACCCGAGTTGAAACCGCCTTTGCCAGGCCATGCATCAGTGCGAAGCGCCAGGTATGGCAGAGTATCTGGGTCGTTGGTCATCCATGCCATTTCTGCCATGTCGGCTTTGCCTTCCAGACCAGGGTTTACTTTGCCAAGGAAGGTATTCCACTCGTAGGTTTCAATCGAAGTATCCAGACCAACCGCTTTCAGATCTGCCTGAATCGCAGTCCCCATAGGGACCGGGTCTAACATACCCGAACCGCCTTCAGTGACGTAAAAGGTCAGCTTCGCACCTTCCTGACCTGCTTCTTTGATCAGCGCTTTGGCTTTTTCAGGGTCATAAGGATATGGCTGCAGACTGTCGTTATACGCCCAAGCAAAAGCTGGAGGCGTTGGCCCAGCAGCGACTTCAGCCGTTCCTTCCAATACGCCTTCTACCAAGGCTTTTTTGTTGATGGCATAGTTCACAGCCTGACGCATTCGCTTATCCGCGAAGGGGCCTTCCTTGGCATTCAGGATAAGAAACCATACGTGTGGGCCAGCCTGCTCCACCACTTGATAACGATTATTCTCGAACTCAGACAGCGCGTTAGGCGGCACTTCCACCATCATGTCAATGCTGCCCGCGAGCATTTCAGCAACACGGGTGTTGGCATCTGTAATGGGGCGGAATACCACCGCTTCCAGCTTGGCTTTCTCGCCCCAGTAATCGTCGTTGCGAACAACAACCACTTTGGTATTTGAACCCCATTCAGCGAAACGGAAAGGTCCCGTTCCCGAAGGCTGGCGGCCAAAGTCTTTACCGTGTTTTTTTACTGCCTCAGGGGAGACAATCAGGCCCGTAGGGTACGCAAGATTGGAAAGGAAAGGCGCATACGGAGCGTTAAGGGTGAATTTCACAGTTTGAGGATCAACCGCTTCTACGTTTTCTATTGACGAGAAAAAGAAAGAGAGCGGGAAGGGTCCGGTATTGTGGTAAGGGTGTTTCTCGTCAAGCATACGGTCAAAGTTGAACTTCACGGCTTCCGACGTTAACGCTGTTCCATCATGGAACTTTACGCCTCCACGGAGTTTAAACGTATAGGTTTTGCCATCTTCACTGACCGTCCAGCTTTCTGCCAGCGCAGGTTCAACTTCCAGAGTGCCATCTTTGTAGCGCACCAGACCCTCATAAAGGTTCATCAGGATCCGGAAATCATTCACGGCCGTCACAGCATGTGGGTCGAGTGACTTAGGTTCAGCGACCTGACCCACGATGAGCACATTAGGTGGTGTTTGCGCTGAAGCGGACAAAGGCACTATCGCACACACCGCTATCAATGCGGTCTTGGCTACACTCAGCAGCCTTTTCATGAAATCACTTTTCATTTGTTTCATGGGGAAACTCCTTCCCAGTTTGTGGATGTGAAGTTAATCGTTGGTTAACTTTTATTCACATTTATCACTATAAATTACTTGCCGCAAGTATTTATCATGATAAATTGACACTAATGAGTGTCGAAGTCACACTTAGATCACTGGCTCAGGAGCGAGACCTATGACTTATTCAATATTGGCACGAGATCCAGAAACTGGCTCGATAGGTGCAGCAGCAGCCACAGGCGCACTATGCGTAGGTGGTTGGGTGATCAGAGGTGATCTACGCGCGGGGATGTCTGCTTCTCAGGGGGCAAAACCCAGTACACTTTGGGGCGAAGATGTGCTGTCTCAGATGGCAGCTGGTTCGACAGCTTCATCTGCGGTGAATGCAGTCACCAGTGCGGATTCAGGTGCCGCATACCGACAACTTGCCGCGTTAGATCTTAATGGAAGCGGTGCTGTTTATACTGGCAGTAAGAATGGATTGGCCCATGGCAGTTTGATAGAAAACAACGTCGTCGTGTGTGGTAATTTACTGTCAGACACCAAAGTGCTCGACGCCATGATGCTGGCTTTCAAAAACAGTCAGCTTGGTTTTGAAGAGAGATTGCTTGCTGCTCTTTTTGCTGCAGACCGATCAGGAGGCGATTATCGTGGTCTAATGTCTGCTGCTCTTCTCATCTACAAACCAGATTCACCACCCACCACTCTGCGTATTGATTACCACGATTCACCGTTACTCGCTCTGCGAACCTTGTATGAAAAACATTGTGATCCCGACTATCAGGCATGGAGGGAAACCTTGCCATCATCAGAACATCCGGAGCGTTAAACGATGAACCACCTTTTAGGCCAAAGAGCCCAGGAATATTTGAAACAACTTGCCGATTGTTCTGCATCAGAAATCGGCGTAACCCGTTTTCCATTTACATCGGAACATAAACGCGCTAACGCCTTGCTGAAAGATTGGATGCAAGAAGCTGGCCTCAGTGTTCACATGGATGACGCTGGCACATTGATCGGCCGTTATGATGCAGGAAATGACGCACCCACCCTGTTAATGGGTAGCCATCAGGATAGTGTCAAGCAAGGCGGTGCCTATGATGGAATCATGGGAATAGTGCTACCTATCGTTGCCTTAGATTACTTGAATCGTCAGGGAAGAAAACTGCCCTATTCTGTTGAAGTCCTTGCTTTTGCAGATGAAGAAGGTGTGCGTTTCCCTACCGCGCTTGTTGGTCCACGCGCATTAGCTGGAACTCTGGACGAAAGCGTCATTGACAGAAAAGATAAAGAAGGTACCTCCCTTCGAACAGCATTGTCGGGTTTCGGGCTTGAACCAGACAAGATTAGTCAGCTTAAACGCAACTCCGAAAACATCCTCGGATTTATCGAAACCCATATAGAACAAGGGCCCGTGCTTGAACACGAAGGACTTCCTTTAGGTGTCGTTTCAGCCATCTGCGGCATCGAGAGGCACCATTTGACCTTCACCGGTCAGGCAGCGCACGCCGGGACTGTGCCCATGCATCTTCGTAAAGATGCACTAACCGCAGCCGCTGCAATCACTATCGAGGCAGAGAAGCTTGCCATAAAACTACCTGATTTACTCGCCACAGTCGGCCAACTGGACGTGACACCAAATGTGCCAAACGCAGTGCCAGGGCGTGTTTCTATGGTCATTGAGCTTCGGTCACCGGTAGATGAAGTTAGGGAAAAAGCCGGGGAAATGCTTCAGGCATTTGCCAAGGAAACTGCCCAGTTGAGGGGACTTGGTTGCGAAATCACCCGCACTTACAGCCAGCAGGCTACTGAGTGTGACCATTCGTTGCAACTGGCGTTAGCGCATGCCATCGCTTCCACCAATAACCAGGTTTACCACTTACCCTCAGGTGCAACGCATGATGCTTCGGCGATGGCCGATCTCACCCGCGTCGCGATGTTATTCGTTCGCTGTAAGAAAGGTATTAGCCACAATCCGGCCGAATATGCCAGTGACCAAGACATGGGTTTGGCGATCGAAGCCTTAATTGAGTTAATGAGCGATTTACAGTGTTAACTCTTTAATTCAGAGAGCTTATCCATCGCGCAATTGATAACTATACCCAAACAACCTGAAGATGCAGGATTCAGCGAGTTTGACTGGCGTTGTGATCGCGGCGTTCCTTTGTAGATGTAGTCACCTCCATCAAAAAGGAACAACAAAGAGCACGACGTCAGTCAACTCGCCCGAAGGGAGGCCTTCAATGCGACCACTTCATCGTTAAATTCCACGGAAATAGAACGACTATTCCTCGCGAAGTTCCACTTCAACTCCCCATTAAGGTGATCCCTTTAAATATCATTCTTACCTATCTACTAAGAAGTTTAGGAGTGACAGAGGCAATAAATTGATCCTATGGGTATCAAAATACGCGACTTATCAATACTCAATTGAGCCTTGTTTCACAGTCATTAGAATGGCGCACTCTTTTAACCAAGGGTGAACAGCGATGAAACTTAGAACCATTCTGCTGATCGGTACGTTAGCGATTGGCCTTTCTGGGTGCGTAATTCCAACGGACAGAACTTACTACAAACCAGAGGAAAGTTATGGCGAAGCGGTTGCTTCGCAAAGTTGCGGATACCTGCGCACAAATCAAGATTCGCTAAAGCAGTCTTTTAATGACTACAGTGTAAAAGTCAATGCCAGTCAGGATGGCAGAAATGGTGTCACCATAAGCGTTTCAGCAATTGTTGATAGACCGCAACTCGACATCAATGACATCTTATTTGATACCAATAAAGTGCATCTTATCCAGCCAGAAAATCGTGAAAAGCTGAAGACTAAAAACGCCTTCAAACATCAGTCTTATGGCACCATATGGATCTCGCGAACCTTTTTGCTGCCGGATGCTCCTTTCGAACAAGTGATAGAACTTGAGTTAGCCCCAGGTGCAATAACGATAAAGGGCAGACCTTCAGAACGTATGGTGTTCAAATTCTCCTTAACAACGACCTTTGACGTCTTATATTTTTCGATAAACTGCTAGAGAAGTATTAAACGGCTGTGAGCACAGCCGCTCCTTTATAAGCAAAAAAACTATAAGCAAACAACCTGACGATAAAAGATTCAGGTTGTTTGGGGGTATATCAGAAACTCGAACCTGGTTGCTTCAGGAACGCAACTTCCTCTGGTGTACTCTCGCGCCCCAAAATCTCATTTCGGTGCGGATAACGCCCAAAACGATCGATGATTTCTTTGTGGCGGATTTCGAACTGATAGTTGTCTTCAAGACCCGGTTGATTGAACAAGCGCAGCGCCTCCTCGTGCACAATCTTAGATTCACTGTGCATGTAAGGCATATAAAGAAAGCTACGCTGATTCGGCGGCAATTCACGGTCAATACCTAAAGAAACCGCTTCCTGCGCAAGCGCTAAAGCAAGAGGGTCTTGCGCAAAAGCACTCGGTGTATCCCGGAAAATGTTACGGGAAAACTGATCTAGCACGATAATTTCTGCCAGACGCCCTTCTGGCTCCTCACGCCAGTTGAAACACTCGGATACAGATGCCTGTTCCAGCACCTCACCAAAGCGCGACTTGATAGTTCGGTCCAACTGCTCGTCTTTGGCAAAACATTGTTCTAGCGTGAGCTCCTCAAACCAGAATGTCAGCACCTTTCTGTACATCTTTTCCCTCCCTCTGTTTATAACTTCCATTGTTGCTAGCTTGTAAGGGTATAGCGCACTTCGTTGAATATAACTGTCTCGTCACTCAGATAATTGGATGTTTAGTCCAAACACTCACTTTAAATGCAAGTGTCGGGAATGAAAACGATTCTTCCAAGCCTCTTAACGAGCCTCATGAAAGTAGTGGAAAGCGTAAGCTTATCTATCCGGTCTATCAAATCGTGAGCAAAGAAGTACCCACCAAGTATAGGATTTTTATCTCTGATGATTTTATAAGGATACAAAATGGAAGTTGTTACCAGCAGAAGTGAAGTCTGGGTACCAAGCTAAGTTATAGTGAAGCGTATGGAGGGTGTCGCAGGAGATTGAGGGCCCAGATACCGCGGAAATGACGTAGAAAGAAGGCTTAAGCCCGAATCCTGCCGGGCTTACCACTGATTCCAGCTATCAGTTGCTCAATGTCAGCTTACTGATGCTGCTTGAAGAAGCGTTCTGCGTTAGCAAACAGTTTTTCACACAGCTTCTTTTGCTTGTCATATTCTTCAGAACCCGCGGTCATTGCTTCAAGCACCGCTTTTTCTTTGTGGTATTCACTTACCATCTGTTCAAATCTGGCTTCATGGCCATTTTTCCAAGCCTGTTTCTGAATGTTTGCTCTTTTCTTTCTCATTGCTAGGTCCTTTTTTGAAACCCCTGAAACTTGCAGGTCTCAGTGTGGGATATTCACTTTGAACGACGGAAATTAGGCTCGCAGAGAGAAGCTACTAAATGGGCGATTAAGAAGAAGAATTCACTGAAGACGAAATGAATCGAATGGAGACTGAGAAAATACTTGGACTAAATGTTTCATTTATAGCTCTGACTCCAGAGCTCGCCAAACTATACAGGTTGCTGAGGGAATAGATAGGAATTTCTATGCCTAATTTATTTATATCATGAATATCAAAAGGTTACCAACCACATACAACAGTAAGGTTGACCCAGCCACCAAATTTACCCAGTACGACTTTCAGACTAGTGATTGACGATGACTATCAAGATGGTGCATCGCCTCCTGACATCTTCTGCGGGTTTCGTTGAGGTTTAAGTATGATAAGCAAATTGCCGATCAGCATAATTAACGCGCCCACAAACAAAGAGACTTCAACACTTTCTCCATAGACCAGCGCACCCACCATACCAATCGCTGGCAATCTCAGGAAATCCAGAATGACCACCGTACTTACCTCAGCGTATTGCATCGCTTTTGTCATACAGAAATGCGCGCTCAGGGCAGTTAGGCCGACGACCGCCAACCAAAACCACTGCATCCCAACAGGTGCAGTCCAGTTGTTCAGCGCAAACAGAAACCCTATCGGTAGCTGAATAAGACACATATAAAACAGGATCGTCAGCGGGCTTTCAGTGTTTGAAAGTGACTTAGTAGAAGCATGTGAGATGGCATAACAAAAAGCCGCTGCCAGCACGATCAGTGAATACCAATTAAAGACCTCAACCCCGGGTTTCAATATGACTAGCACGCCAGCCAGCCCCAATCCAATGGCGGCGAATTTTCGAGCAGTAATGGATTCACCTAAAAATAACCACGCAATCATGGCTGTCCAAAGTGGAACGGTAAACTCCAGAGCAAAAACTTCCGCGAGGGGCAGGACAGTAATTCCCAGTAACCATCCGTATTGCCCGGCAAAGTGAAACGTATTTCGTAGGCAATGCAAGCCGATCCGCTTGGTGAGAAAACCGCGGTTGTTTTGGGTGAACAATAGAATGGAACAAACAACCAGCAGGCCAAGCACACTCCTGAACAGCATGACTTGTGAAGTATGAATTTCTCCGCTGAGTTCTCTTGCTCCAACCGCCATTAAACAAAAAGATAAGAGCGTCCCAGACATCCATAAAATTGCTTTAACGATAGCGGCAAACTCCACGTGCTGACTGATGGGTTAGATAGGAGGCCTTATTACGGCTTGTGGTTTAGAAAACGGCTGTCTCAATGGCATTCAACTATAACAATATGTTTTATTGAGATTTAGCGAATGCCTGAGTTTTGTGAGCGACCATTCCATTCGCAAAGAAACCGTTCGAATTAGCGGGTGTTTGCATCCCGCCAACTCGAACATTGAGGGCGAGCTATTTCGTGTCGGACCTTAATACCAGTTCAACCCGGCGGTTTTGCTTCTGACCATCTTCATTGAGGTTATTGGCAACGGGCGCATACTCACCTACCCCTTTTGCTACCAACTGTCTTTTGGGGATTTGATATTCGCTGGTCAGCACTTTCACAACAGACTTTGCCCGCTCATCCGCAAGCTTTTGGTTGTAGGATTCGCTGCCCTTGTCATCGGTGTGGCCCACCACATAAAATTTCCAGTCTGGATGTGCTTTCAGATAGGTCGCCAGAGTATTAATCACCGCTTTCGATTCTGGTAACATCTGATCGCTGTCGAACTCAAACAGCAAGCCATCCAACGCCACATGCCCCGTCTGTGCAATCTTGTCTGTTAATCCTTCGAGGTCGATAACTAAACGGTCATCTTTAAGCTCAGTTTCTTCGATAACGCGCAACTCTCCCCAAAGGCCACCGGAAAAACCGATCACGTAGACCATTGCATAAACATTGCCTTCTGGACGGTCAAGCTTGTATAAGCCGTAAAATTGGTCTTTTTCATTGCCGATATGAATAAGCGTGTTCAATCCCTCATGAAGTTTGTCTTCATCACCACACTCCTTTCCCTCACAACGAAATTGAGGAATAAAACCCAGTTTGCTTAACGCTGATTGGTAGTTGGCAAACGCTTCGTATTCTGAATATTGCCTTGGCAGTTTGTATCCAATATCTGTGATTTTTCCATCTAAGGCCACAATCTGGTGCTCTCGCTTTTCTGTGACTGCCGTTAGCACTTTACTTCTCCCAAATCCAAGCTGGGTATACTCGACGATCCAGGCACCCGGAAGTCTCTGCACCATTGGATGATCTTTGCTGCCTTGTCTGTCTTTACCGGATTTATCCTCAAAGGTCAGCACTTCCGCAGGCGCACTCAGATAGGCCTTATCCACCGAAATCAAATCGAGCGGCTCTTCAATCACTTCAAGCACATCAACTTGCAAACTGGTATGCTGCTTTCGCGTTGCACTGAGCACAGAGAGATATATCGGTTTGGTGTCATCGCTCAGCTTTGCCACCAGAAAAGCGGGGGCTGTCTTGGAAATGGTGTCGTTTGGCTCTAACAACTGATACAGATTTTTCACCCTGCCACAGGCTTTTTCTTCACACTCAAACAGGATTTCTCCGCCCAAAGCTTCAATTTGTGCTTTATAGTTATTTTTCAGGTGGAAAGGCTCATGCTCGGGCTGAAGCTTGTAGCCCAGCCGGGTTAACCGTCCACCTTGCTGCTGCACTATTAGCTTTCCCTTTTCAAGCGCGATAACCAGAGGAAACTTGGTGTAATGTTGAACTGTTCTTTCTTTAAGTTCACTTTCCGGCGGCGCACTAAATAGCTCTCCAGCCGATGCAGTGGTTACCAGCAATGTCGGAAGCGCAAAACCTAATGCCAATTTTATTTTTACTTTCCCTAGCCACAACTTCATTGCTTATCCCTCTTCAAAACACGCTGTCTTTACGACAGTCGGTAACCACGACTTTGGACGATTTCACCTCTTCATAAGTCAAATTAGGTGCATCATCCCCAGCAAACTTGGCGATAACTGCTCCTGACCCCAGAAGGGGGGCTAATTGGGCGCAATCGCCAGGCTGTTCAATAACGATATAGTCCATGCCTGATTGAGTGAGTGAACCCCAGTCTTCAGATTTCACATTTGAAAACACGGCAGTCGCCGAAACATTGGAAAGATCGCCGAAGCTATGGACAGTGCTATGGTCGATAAGAATTTGAGAAAGAGACTCCGCACTGTTAAGCGGCGAAAGGGATTCAATCTCTCCGCCACTGAGCATGACTTCGCTAATAGTTGGGAACTGCGCCAAATCATTCAGACGGATCTTGGCAGATGTTGGTAGTTCACATATAACAGTAGACAGATCATTGACGCGCTCTGCCTGATCCATATCCGCGGCCTGTTTTAGACACTTTTCAATTTCAGGATCGGCGAAAGCCAACTCACTGATCAGCGGCGATACCGTTTCCTCGTACTCATGTTGGAAATGATCGTCTTCTACAAAACCAGCATCCGGGTAGCTGTCAGCATTCGCCAAATATTCATCCGCAAACTCATCACCAAGCATTTCAGGCGGTAAATCAAAATCTGGGTCTTCTGCCAGAATAGCCTGCCCAACCACAGCCTTAACAATGGCTCCATCCACTTCATTAAACTGCTGCAGGATAGGTTCAGCATCCCCGACCACACAAAGGTTATGGACCAGGAAGGTTGAGGGAACCGTGGCCATTAACATGGCATTCATGTTCAACGCCATCATCACATCTGACGCTGCCATATCAGTATTCGCCGCAGCTTTTAAGGAGGGAATCGCATCGGCAAAGTCATTAAGCTCCGCGATGCTTTGTCGATATTCCGTCACCAAATCCGGTCTGTAGCAGGTTGAGCTCTGATCGACTTTATCAAGGAAAGCCTTGTACTCAGTGACATAACCATTCCCCAGAGAAGCGTTGCTCCGTGTCAGTGAAGCCAAACGACCAAGGTCACCACTACGAACTGCTGTTAAAGGGCTTTCCGTCTTTTCAAGCACATCTGTCATGGCTGCGATAATTTCTTGGTAAGCCTCGCCGTTCTGCTGACTTTCTTCCATCAAGGATGCTGTCTTTCTTTGCAGATCTTCCACCAACTGAATGTTGTGCTCAATCTGCCCATATACAACAAAGGGCAAAGACAGCATGGCGGCAAACAACAGGGTTGCCAATCTGCTTGTCTTACTGACTGTATGGCGCTTGGAATTCAACATACTCATTTCCTTTCTAACCGCTTGAACGATGCAAGCGTTCACTGTCCATCGACCACAAGAGGCTTGTCGCACATTTCGGCAATCTTCTTACCTTGGTCAATCAATTTGGTTTGGCCGCCAGACATCAGTTTCACTCTTTCTCCGGTATCAAAAAGCATAACTAGCTCATGCAGTTTTCCGCCGTGACTGTCACGAGAGCGAAGACTTCTTGCCACAGAAAATCCGCTGATAGTGTGGAGGTTTGCGCGTAGTCGATAGACGGGATAAAGACTGGTAATTTGCCGGGTTAAGGTCCCTTTACGAAGGTCTATTTTTATATGGTGGTCGAGAAACATCATGTGCCAGGCAAAGCCTGACCACATTGCCCATGTAAGTATCGATTGCAGCGAATCCACAGTGCGATACCAAATCAAAAGCCCTGCCATCACGAAGAACAGAATGCCGAAAAACCTCAGCAAGCCTCCTCCGCCTAAATGCAGTTTTCGAACGTTGCTTGTTGTGTCATAAGTTTCATTCACCATGGCATCACCCTTGAACCCAATTAAACACAAACAGCATCGTCCCAAGGGTTAACGTAAAAGGGAATATCCAAAGCAAACGCCATATCGACCCCTGAACCTCAAACTCTGCACCTTCAATGCGTGACGGTTTTACGTAGCGGGGTTTGCTTGCTGCAGTCATTTCCAGAGGACGGGTTTCAGGCCAATCAGTGACGTTATCAAGTGCGGTAATCCCGACTTCTTTGCTGAGAAATAAAGCCATTTCCGCAGTTTGATCAAACTGACCAATGCTGTTTCTGGTCATAGACTTCCCGTCCGCATTCAACTGCAACCAACAACCAGACTTATGTGCAACAATCGGTATTACCGTGACATTGCAATCACGAACGGACCATGAGGCTTTTTCAGGCGGTGTTTTTCCCCAACCCCGAAGATGAGAAACGCGACCACCGCTGAAAACAAAACGTTCAGTACGACGCATCAGAATGAGAGAAATAAGCAAAAGAACGGCTGCCACGATCAGAAAGAAGTACATCTGATTATCGCTTTCCATCAAGGAGACAAATGCCATGACGATTGATGCGCTCATCGGCACAAGCGCAATGAAACCAAATACCTTCCAGATTTTCTGATGCATCCCAATCAGATAGTAGTTTCCATTGGGATCTTGTTTGAGGTGATAGCGGGCGCCCCAGTAAAGTTCGCTATATTGCGTTTCCATCCAAGCTCCCGCGGCGGGTGAGTCAAGATGAAACGATAATCTCCCTGACAAGGTACGTCGATATACCCAGTGTTTTATTCATTAGACTTGTCACTCATTAAGAAAGGCAAAGCTTTCAGGCTTTTTGATAAAGATGTTGGTAGGACCGGCACTTTTAGAATGATCTAGCTGGGTGCCGACAACAAAAGCAGTTCTTTAAAATTATAAGACGTACCACCAATGGCGATAGCTAATAATACCCCTGAACATAATCCTTGGAGCCAGAGTGAGTTAAATACTTTTGAGCACCATTTAACGCACAAGATGTAAAGAGAGAGAATACTGACATCAAGCAGCACCCAGACAGTAGAAAGCGTTATAACGCTGCCAGTAAAACTGTGTGTCACTGCAATAAACTGCGGAAAGAAAGCGACAAAAAATAATATGTCTTTCGGATTAGCTACTCCAGTAATAAAGCCTCTAACAAACCCACTATTTTTGGTGGTTTCGCTGTGATCCGAAGTTGATGCATTATCTCGACAAGTATTTGATACGCGCCATAGCGTGCGTAGGTCTATCACAGCGCCAATGCCAATATAAAATGAACCGAGGATACCCAGTAAATATAGGTATAGGGGAGCTAGATGGACTACACCTGCCAGAGTCAATACGGCAATCGTCAGTAACAACAGGGAAGCTCCATTAGTGCCGAGCAAGGTCATAAATGCCTCACGTTGTCCTTCACGGATTGCTGTGGAGGTGAGCAGAGCAACAACTGGGCCGGGAGTAACAATTAACAGTATTACGACGACACTGTAGCTGAAGAGTAATGAGAGATTCATGTTGTGTTTTTCCTTGTTGAGATACTTGATTGTCTGTAGATGGCTTAAAACCATTCTTTCGAAGATCATGAGAGCGAATTTGCATAAAGAGCTAATACGATTATGTAAGAGCCAATCAGTGCGGAAAAACGGAAAAAACTATGTATTATTGTGAGTAATACTCACAATGGAACATGGACATGACATTACCTCCACTCTATGCGTTACGGGCATTTGAGGCGGCTGCACGTTTAGGATCTTTTTCTCAAGCCGCTGAAGTGCTCAACGTTACGCCTAGTGCGATCAGTCGCCATGTGCGAACGCTGGAAGAGTGGTTTGAATGCAAATTGTTTGAACGACATGGTCCTAAAGTCATCATTACCCCCGCTGGTAACTCCCTGGCCAGTCAACTCACTGAAAGTTTCCAGAGTCTGGAAAATGCCTGTTCTCATTTTGGTCGTAACAATCGTCAATTGCGTTTAAAAGCACCATCCACTCTGGCAATCAGTTGGTTATTGGATGTATTGAGTCATTTTCGAGATGAGTTCAGCGTGCCAGCCATTGAAATGGTCAGTGTATGGATGGATATCGACAACGTTGACTTTGTCCGAGAGCCCTACGATTGCGCGATTCTACTGGGACAAGGCAATTTTGGTGCTGATACCGAATGCCTTCCGTTGTTCGAAGAGCTACTGATTCCAGTCTGTTCACCAGCGTTACTGAGTGAGGCTCAACATGATTTAAGTGCTTGTGAGTTAATTCACCCCACTTCGGACCGCCGTGACTGGCGGCGTTGGATAGATCGCACTGGTGACTATAAGTCTTTGAACATCAATAAGGGTAAAGTGTTCGATACTCTTGAACAGGGCAATCAAGCGGCCATCAGCCGCCATGGTATCTCCGTTGGAGATTTGTTACTCAGTCTAAAAGCTATTGAGAGTGAGTTACTGGTGCTGCCATTTAAGCAAGCGGTGGTAACCGGTGATAGTTATTATCTAGTCTGGCCTAAAGGTTGTGCTAAAGAAGAGTACATCGATTTACTCTATCAGTGGCTCAAGTCCTCAGTACCAGGTCCATTACCAGACGATGTGACCCGTCTAAATTAGTCAACAAGGGACTAAGGAAGCGAATAAAGCGAGTTGACGATGTTAACTCGGACTTTAACCATATCGTGTAATGGAGTACCACCCATATATCTTTTGTATTCGCGAGTTCTCAAGTAGGACGAAGAGCCAAGCTCACTTTTGTCCACTTTGAGTTAGTCACCGATATTTAGCTCAAAATTGCCCATCTCGTGCTGGCGAAAGCTAACGGAACCCATCTCATCCAGAGAGCTTTGCACATAATTTCCAATGCCAATCGTGAGGTGCGTAGAAACACACCATTTTGTAATAACTTCTCATTCTCTATTTTTACGCACCTCATGATATCCTCTTAAAAACATGCGCTTACTATACAGTTCAGCATTTATTAGATGCATGAAAAATCCCCAAATAGGGTATTTAAATGCCGCAATTTGGAATCTGATAAATTGTCATGCTTTAAACAATTTCTTGGTATGGAGATCTGGATGGATAGTATAAAAAAGGCTGTTTCTTACATTGAATTTCTGCCAATTATTGTGTTTGGATTCTTGTTTAAAGCAGATAAGTTACCAATTGAACAACAGTTCTATGCTGTTGGTTTGGCGAGCATGGTTTTGTTACTTTGTTTCTACTCCCTTTCGTTACGCATGGGCTCTATGGCACTTGCGACAAATCTTCACCTTATATCAGGTGCTTTCGCCTATTTGGTTTACTGGGAGTATCTAAACTGGGTTTACTACTACTTGCAGGAGTCTTCTCTCCTTGCTTGGATGTTTATCGTAGCGCTAGTTAGGACTATCTACTCGCAACAGACAGCATTGGACACTTTTCCAAGTGAAGACAATTCAGTGAAGAAGTTATCTTTCCTATTTTCATTTTTCTGTCTAGTGAGCATCCCGCTATCTGTGTACCTTAGAGGGGATTTGTTGTACTCAGTATTCATTCCGTTTGCCGCATTAGCATACCTACAAGGACTTTTGAAAAAGCTCGCGGTCAAAAGAGACGTGATTCAGCAAATTTAAGCATACAAGCGAATGAACGAGAGATGTTTACTCATGGCACATTTTTTCAATGAAAGATAGTGATTCAGGCGTTTCAATCAATTTTAGCTAGTAAACGCCCGTTCTTCGAACGTTATAACTCAAGGAAAGAGGCTTTTATGAAACAAGTTTTGATTGCATTTGCTGCGCTATTTTTATTAGCTTGCACTTCTCAAAATTCACCAAACCCGAATATCACAATATTTAACAATGCTATAGAAGATCATGTCTACTTGTTGTTAGTTGTATATGACGGGAAAGCAGGTCAGCCAGCACCATCCGTATTAGAGTCAAAATTCAAAGAGAAAGCGAGTCTACTTTGCAAAGAAGAATTCAGCTTTGATAAACCAGATGATGCAGTTTTAAAAGAACTTAATCGAAAGTCACTTGAGAAATGGATAGCTGCTCAACACTTCAACTATGTAGCAAAAAGTTGTGAGTCTGGTTTTAGTACTCAAAGCTCTTCTAGCGCAACAAAAATAACGTATTGTACTTAGGTTGTTATCGGCATAACACAGATGAGCTCTTCCCCCTTCAATCGGCAATAGCACTTTGTTGGCTGCGTCAGCAGCCAATGCTCTCGATCAAGAAATCTGGCTTCTATGTTTTCCCAATCTCAGCTTATCCGAATTATACCGCTTAGATAGCAACCCCTAACTCGAAATTGTCCAAAACCAATTTAGCTCAAAGGCGCGGGGACAAGGCTCTTCCAATTCTGGTTCAACATTATCGAGCCAAAAGTTCAGAAGTCATTGTCACGCTGACATGCAAAAGAGCCTCAATTGAGGCTCTTTTTTTGGTCGAAATTCTCAACCTAATTGGCGGTGTGTTCAGGCTGGATTGTGTCCCATTTCGCGCTACAGAAAGCAAACTTCAACAGCATCACTTCAATTGTCTTCAAGATATTTCATCGTGGGAATTTGTTAGATGCATCGAATAGATTTAAACAAGTTAATCAGGTGGAATTCTTCAGAGTTAGTATGAAGTTGTAAAACTGACCAGTAGCTCCATTTTCGTCACAAATAGTCACATCCTTTCATATTGATGTCAGTTATTCTTCCCCAACCACTTATCGCTACTTGTACATCTATGAATTTATCTGCCTCATACAGCATTGTTCTCGTTGAAGATGATTTGGAACTTGCTGAGCTCATCCGGGATTATCTACAAAGTTTCGAATTCAACATTGAAATCGTCAATGACGGTCTAACAGCAGTCAGTACAATTCTATCCACTCAGCCCGACTTAGTCGTTCTAGATGTCATGCTGCCGGGGCAAAGTGGGATGGATGTATGCCGTGCGATTCGTCAAAACTACAATGGTATGATTTTGATGCAAACTGCGTTGGATGATGATATCGACCAAATGATGGGGCTAGAACTCGGAGCCGATGACTACATCGTCAAAAAGGTCAAACCACGATTATTGTTGTCTCGTATTCGCGCGCTTTTGCGCCGCCAAGAACGTACTTCCTCAGAAAACGATCAAGACGTACTGCAATTAGGACAACTAAAAATCAATTTGCAGCATCGCACAGTAACCCTTAATCAAGCCAGTATTAAGCTCACTACGTCCGAGTTTGAACTTTTGCATCTACTTGCAAGCAATGTTGGCCAAGTCGTATCACGAGATGACATTGCTCAGCAAATTCGTGGCTTCGAGTATGACGGTTTGGACCGCTCCATCGACCGAAGAATCTCCCGTCTGCGTCGTTCGCTCCAGGACAACCCAATCGAACCTGAATTGATTAAAACTATCCGAGGTGTCGGCTATCAACTGTGCCTGGCACAAGGAGTCGAAACAGCATGATTAGAGCTTTTTCAATTTTATGGTTCGCCGTTTTTGTTCCCATCATCTTATTAATCCTCCCCACGGGTATTAACCCAATTCAACTCCTAAACGAGTGGTTCTCTGCAGACTTTCACAAGCAAACTTATAGGGTGAAATTTGAATTAGTGACTAACCAGCTATTGGAGCTGCCTCAAGACCAGTGGCAAAACAAGATCAACAGCTATGCGCCTCACTTTGGCTACCCCATTGAGTTGCAAAAGCTTGATGACTATCAATACGATCCTGAGTTGCACCAAGCGCTTAACAACGGGGATATCGAGTTCTTGTTTGGTGATCCTATGGCGTTGGTTCAGCGTGTGGGAAACAGCAATCAAGTGCTTTACTTTGCGCTCAACGAGTCTTCTGAACTCGCAGTACTCAACCAAGCCAAAGGCAGCTTGTTTTTGGCGATTGAAGATTTGCATCGCTTCCCGCAAGAAGAGTGGCAGCAAAGGCTCGAAACACAGGTCACCCATGTCCCCTTTCGCGTCAAATTAAAGTCCTATCAGGCACTTTCAAGCGAAGCACAAGCGGCGATAGGTGATAAATCCAATGAGATGGTCGCATTCTTTGGCACGAGTGGACTCATTGAGTTACTCGCTCCTGTTTCGGAAGATATATGGCTACATGTAGAGGATAATCTCTCGAGCACGACGCAAATGAAGCATATATCTGCGATTATTGTGGCCTTTTTCCTTATCGTTTCTTTTGCATTGTTCATGTGGGTATACCCCCTTTGGCGCGACTTAAAACGCTTGGTCGCGACATCAAACGAATTCGGCAACGGGGTATTGTCGAAACGGGCCTCCACCTCCAAACTGTCAGTGATTTCTCAGCTTAGTGAATCATTCAATCACATGGCCGACAACATAGAGAAGCTGATTGCAGGGCAAAAAGATCTGACCAATTCCATCGCCCATGATTTGCGTACGCCGCTTTATCGACTCAGGTTTGCCCTGGAAATGATGGAAGATGAAGAAACGCCTGATGCGCAGAAGCAAAAGTACCGGAATACTGCTTATTCTAGTATTGAAGACTTGGATCATCTGATAAACCAAACACTGCTCTTATCCCGCTACAATCGAGTCGCTGATATCAATCATTTCTCGCATAGCTGTTTCGCCCAAGAACTTCTGACAGAAGTCGACTACTTCAAGCTTGAGCACACAGACTTAGACACGCACTTCTACTGTTCACCTGATCTGAAAGATCAACAGCTATTTTTAGACAACAAAGGTTTGATGCGGGCCGTCAAAAACCTTCTGGCTAATGCAAGTCGATTTGCCGAAACGACCATCACCATTTCATTTCTGATTGAAGACGAGCATTACAAGATTTGGGTCGAAGACGATGGGAAAGGGATTCCCAGTAAACATGCAGAGAAGATCTTTGAGCCTTTTCAGCAGTTAGACAATGATGAGCGTAATAGCGACAAAGGTCATGGTTTGGGGCTTGCCATCGTCAAACAAATCATGGTGTTGCACAAAGGACAAGTAAGCGTCAGAGAGTCAGACTCTAATGGGGCTTTGTTTGAATTATCTTGGCCTGTCCACGCGCTGAGCCCATCGAACCACGAGGAAATGTGACCAACTTGGACACAAACCGTCCATAAAACGCCAACGACTTATCGATGAGGCGAATGTAATTTTGAGTGGCATTACAAAATAGTCACTGATAAGGAAATTACATGAACCTCCCAATTGGCTTTAAAGCCAAATTACTACTCGCCCTGAGCCCTCTTTTTTCGTCTGCAACTTTTGCTGAAGAAGATATGTTCACTCCTGGATTCAGTGGCGCTTTGAGCGTTAATGTGGGTGCAAGCAGCAGCCAATCTCAGGGCAATACTGACGATGACAATGCGGTTACCAATGACCTCGAGAGCAGTGGCAAAGCGATTAGCCAAACAGCCCCTTTCATTTTGGGTAGATTACAATATAGCTTTGGCGATACCGTGATTTTTGTCGGTAACAGCGAAGAGCAAATCGCCGAAGCTCAATTTCAGGGCGAGCTTGGCATTGTCCATCGGTTCAACAACGGCTTATCTCTCACTACCGCTCTGTTTGGTAATGTCCCAAGTGCAGACGAAGTCTGGCAAGACCCATATCTTACCAACAGCGAAAGAATAACGACTGAGCAAACCGTCGCTGGCGTTCGATTTGCTATGGGCCTACACACACCCTTACCCATCACATTGAAATACGCTTACGCCTACAGTGAAGTCGATAGTGAAAACATTGGCGTTTCTCAAGCACTGTCAGATCAGGATTCTAAACTGTTGGCAAGAGACAGTGATTATCACCGTTTCGGGGCTGAAGCAGCACTCCCACTGAATCCGTCCATTCTTATTGCCCCCAGCCTCTACTACACCCTCAGAGACGCGAAAGGGGACGCAAAGAGTTTTGACAAGATCAGCGCCCAGCTTTCCCTCGTTCTAAACCATCAACAACACCATTTGGTAACCACTGTACGAGTCAGCAAAGCCTATTTCAGCACTGCAAACCCCGTCTTCAAACTAAAGCAAGATGATGACTCGAAGGGCATATTTTCCGTGTATAGCTTCAGCGAACCCTTGGGTTGGCGCAATACCCAAATCCACATAATGGGAGGGTATCAATCGACTGACTCCGACATCACTTTCTACGACAGTGAGAACACCTTTATCTCCACTGGTTTTAGCTACCGATTCTAATTTGAGAGGAACAAGTAATGACTTTTTTAAACACGCTACCCAAAATCTTATTGCCTCTCTCACTACTTATGCTGATTGGCTGCGGGAGTGATTTTGAAGAAATGGAGAAATGGGAAAAACCCGAAGTGAATGCGGGCTCAGATCAGCTTCATACTCTGCCAAAGGCATCGATCACATTGAATGGATCCGTGAAGATTTTTCCGAAGAACGCTTATACCATCAAGGGGATTCAATGGACTCAAGTATCAGGTCCAGCACAGCTAACGATTCTCAATGACAGTGAAGCGGTTGCCACGATTGCTAATCCGACAACGGCAGGAACCTATGAATTCCAGCTTTACGCCAAAGACAGTGGTGATCGAACCAACACTGATCGAGTGAAAATCGTCTTACAGGAAGCAGTAGCCACCTCGCTGGCACGAAAAACGGCGGGATATAGCGATGACTTTCAAGCGACTTGGGAGCTCGTCGCCGATCATTACTCTGGCTACGCTGATATCGAACAGCAATGGCATGAGCTTTACCAGCCTTACTTAGTCAAAGCTGAAAACACAATGTCAGATGAGAATTGGCAAAGCTTACTTGAAAACATGCTTGAAGAATTGGATGACCCAAAACTTGTCATTCAAGCACCAACTCAATACCAAATGGCGAGTGCTTATTCCACTAAATTGCCTGCCACTAGAGAATCAGCATCCGCAAGTGCGCTTCACTGGAAAAATGATAACGGTGTTGGAGTCATCACATTCAACGATCTTTCCGCCATCTCCATGGACCAACTCAGCAGTGAACTCTCCTCAGCCGTTCAAGGTCTCACCGATGTGGAAGAGCTGCAACTAGCGTTTTCTCAACCAGATAGCATTAACGAGCAAACGTTGTTAAAGCTCATGGCTTTCTTTACGCGTCAGCCAACTGGTTTAGTCATTTACCCTAGCGACAATCATTTAGTGACTCTTTCTGCCAGCCCGTTCGCTATTCACTCTACCGTGACAGTTTTGGGTGAGCATCATAACGCCGCGATTGCTGAGTTTAATCAGTATTTGCAAGGCCAACAGTATGGAGAGCCAAGTTACTCGTATTTTCCAAGCTTTGTTGTTCCAGCCGTTTATTAACTGGCTTTAACGAAAAACCTTGTACTGAAAGCCATATAAAAAAGCGCTGCCTACTGAGCAAGCTCGACAGCTCCGAATTCTGGTTCAATATCATCGAACAAAGAGTTCAGAAATAACCGTCACACACTGACATGCAAAAGAGCCTCAATCGAGGCTCTCTTTTTGCTTGCGACACAATCAGTTGCAAGGTACCCAAACGATCTGAATCTGCCGGACTCAGGTCGTTTGGGTATAAATCACAGGGGGACGAGTTATGAAAAGAATACCTGCGCTCGATAGCCTGCGCGGTTTGCTGCTGGTTTTAATGGCGATTAATCATCTGATATGGCTCAGTGGCTGCAGAAGCCTGCTCCAATATTTCACCCTTCAACCGCTTGGTCAGTTTGGTGCAGCGGAAGGTTTTGTGATGATTTCCTGCCTGCTGGCAGGCGCGGTTTATAGCCGCGCTGAGCTGTTAGAAAGGGAGGCAACAAATAAAGTCCTGCGGCGCGCTTTTACCATCTACAAATACCATATGGTCAGCCTGCTTCTGGTGATGGTGTGGTTCTCTTATTGCGCATTCGCGTTGCCCACTGTCGCGCAATCCCTCGGCAACAGCTTTAACAATCTCGGGGAAGCACTGCCATCTGGCTTTTACGGCATCATGGCGTATCAGGATGTAGATGGTAACAACACGCTGTCGTTCGGTGCGAATGGGATCCCTTCTGAAGGATTTGGTTTTTCAAACAACCCTGCGCAGCAAGGGCCACCCTCTATGGCACTGATTAGGCTCACCCACCATGAAGCACAAGACCAAATCATTCACTTATTAAACCTTTATTGATTTTTTAACAGGCATTTCAACTGAAGACTTGGTGAATTGGATAATAGGGTAAAAAACCTTTCCTACAAACAATCAGCAAAGCCGTCAGATCATTTATCTAGCGGCTTTTTTTTTCATAAGCCAAGAAGATGAAGTGCAGGTCTTGATTAAGAAGAAAAGTTAAAAATTTAATATCGTCTAATAAGTTTTGCTTATCACCGACATCACCACACCTACTTAGAAAGCGTGCTCTCCCCTCCGTAGACTAGCAGTCAAAGATAAGGAATCACAACGAGTTATGCACTCGATGCAAGGACGCTCTCGCTGATTGAAACTCACTAAGAGAGCAAATTTATGAAAAAGACTGTAATCGCACTTTCGCTTGCTGGCCTGTTTTCTGCTGGCGCAATGGCTAACCCTATTGATCCTGATTTTGGTGTTAACCCAAATCAGCCTGAACAACCAATCGTTGTAGACCCAGATTTCGGCGTGATACCTGACCACAACGTTCCAGAGCAACCAATCGTTACTGACCCAGACTTCGGCGTGACACCTGATAGCAACGTTCCAGACCGCCCTGAGCCAGTAGATCCTGAGTTTGGTGTTACACCGACCTCAGAGCGTGAGCTAATTGCTGACCTTCAGCAACAAATGAATGAGCGCTTTGCTGAGATGGACGAGCAAATGGATGGTGTACGTGCAGGTATGCACGCTATTACTAACGCACGTCCATTTGTGACCGAAGGTGAATTTGCAATCGGTGCCGGTGTCGGCTTCTCAGGTAGCAAAGAAGCCCTGGCTATCGGTGGTGCTTACGGCTTTAACGAGAAGATCAGTGTTTCAGGCACCTTCCACTACGAGACATCTGGCAAGGTATCCAGCTCAGAAGTCGCAGGCGGTGTCGGTATCCAATACAAGTTTTAAGTTCTCTCAGCGAACTTAGGCCCCGGAAACGGGGCCCTCTTTTTCCCCAATTTTCACCCCACTGGTCCTTCTTTTGATTTAACCGCCACAATGCTAGCTTGACCCGACTATAAGATCAGGGTTCACGGTGCCTATTCTTTCAGCTAAACGGTGTGCTTATGTTAACGGTGACTCAACTTGCACGGGAGTTTAATATCTCCCGCTCCACCATTCTTTATTACGAAAGAGAAGGCCTCATGACGCCTGCCTGTCGAAGTGATAATGGCTATCGCTGGTACGGAAAAAAGGAGGTTGAACGGTTAAGGAATATCGCTGCTTATCGTGCCTATGGGTTACCGGTTTCCAGCATTCGGACATTGCTTGAGCAGAAAGATAAGGATCAGGCTCTGGGTGCTTTTCACAAAAGGTGTAGCCCTATGGCTGCGCTTTCATGAATGACCAATTCTCCATCAACAAGCACAGGGATACGTCTAGTGGGATTGAGTTTCAGATAGCTTTCGGATTTCTGGGCGTTTGACTTCCTGTCTACCAAAATCAGCTCGTGTCGCAGCCCCATTTCCACCATCATCATATGAGGTGCCCAACTCGCATTGCGTGGGTAGTCAAAGAGCTCTACAAAGCTATGTCTATGAATCATAACATCAAAGTATAAAGCGTTGATTTATTGGGAAAGGAATATTCAGCACAACTCGCAAATAGAAAAGGCAGGTACGTACTCCTGCCTTTTCATCAATCGTGCTTTTCAATCTCAGTGATGGCTACCGTGATCGCAACCAAACAAGGATATTTCTGGCATTTCCAATCCATGGGTCAAATGCGTATCGAAAGCAAAAGCGGTCCCCATCAAACCAAACAATACTAGGGCAGCAATCACTAATTTTTTCATTGAGTTATTCCTTCTTATTCATGGTCAACAATACGCGCAAATATCGTGATTTTTTTAGGAAAAAAAGGCACTTTACCTTGCTTTACGCTTGGTCAAATTGAAGGAATTGCTTCGCCGTTTGGGAGGGTGCTTCAACCATCGGAAGATGCCCCATATCCTTTATCACTTGAACTTCCGCCTGAGGGACTAATTTACCGAGGATATCAGCACCGGCAACATGCAGGATGCGGTCGTTGTCTCCCCAGGTAATCAGCATTGGCTTATCGAACCCCTCAAGCACAGTATCTAACGGCACTGTGAAATGAACCTGCCCATCGGTGATGTGATGGATCTGCTGGAAGATTTGGCTGTTTAACGGAAAGCTAACCTGAGCTCTTTTGGCGAGCTCTTTGATCATAAAACCGGGAATAAATGGCGGCTTGTGGAATGCGAAGGCCAAAAGCTCTTTGTGTTGATTAGCATCACCCACCAGCACTGTAGGACGCTCTTTCTGGCGTAACATGGCAAACATCTCACTGTCTGGTGAGGTAGCGACGCCTAACGGGTTTAGAAGCCACACACTTAATACTTGATCGGGGTGCGCCACTGCAAAATTTCCCGCAATGTAACCTCCCATTGAACTGCCACCAATGTGAAATTCTGGAAGGCCAATAGCTTCCACAAATGCTTTCAGACGCTCAACCTGAGCGGGTACGTCATAATCTAAATCAAGTTGCTTGAGACTCTCCCCAAACCCGGGAAGATCTGGTGCTATCACACGATAATTACCAGTGAGATGTTTTGCCATGCGTACCCAGTTGTCTTTGTCGGCACCAAACCCGTGAAGCAGCAAGAGAGGTGTACCCGAGCCACCTTCCAAATAGCGAACTTCCCCTTCGGAAATAGTGGCTGTTTTAAGCACGAGGCCAGCGATTTTCCTCTCAGTGGCAACACCCCATTCAAAACGTTTTTCAGCAGGCATCATCACATAGGCAATAACAAGCAGTAATATAAATACGAGGATATAAAACACGTTGTTCGTCCCTGTTATTGAAGTTTTTATTGCTCTTCATCGTCCGGATTTTGAGCATGAACTTCAGCATAGCCGATTAACAGGGACGTTAACGTTGAAAGAAGTCAGGTTTATTCTACTTGGTCCAAGTAATCCCCATAACCTGCTGCTTCCATTTCCGCCTTGGGAACAAAGCGTAGAGATGCGGAGTTAATGCAGTAGCGTAAACCGCCTTGATCTTTAGGGCCGTCGGTAAACACATGCCCCAAGTGGCTGTCACCATGCTTGGAACGCACTTCAACGCGTCGCATGCCGTGACTGGTATCGAAGTGCTCTGTGACATGATCTTTGATGATGGGTTTTGAAAACGATGGCCATCCACAACCTGAGCTGAACTTTGTAGAGGAAGAAAACAACGGCTCGCCAGAGACGATATCGACATAAATGCCTGATTCAAAATGGCGGTTGTACTCCCCTGAAAACGGACGCTCCGTACCGTTTTCCTGTGTCACGCGATACTGCTCTTTGGTGAGCTTATCAATCGCTTCCTGATCTTTAGAGTAAATCGTCATTTCAGTATCCAATGGTTTAGTAATATCTCAAAAACTTAGATACCAGAATCAGTATATTTTTGGCACCTTGCTAACCTAAAAATGAGAGAGGTTGATTCGCTGGGTGATTCCTGTGATTGTCTGGGTTCATTTACCGCAAATAAAAAGTGCTTTTCCGTGGAAAGAACCTTGAGTCACACCTTCCATTAATCCTCACTGATAACAATGATTTATCTCACCGAGCATTACTATTCAAACAAAGAAAACACACCTAGCGAGATCAGAGGTTTGAGGAGCAGAGTATTGGTAAAACCTTCGATGGGATAGAGTCTTTCAGGATTCATTCAGTGCCTCAGAAAATACGAAACAGAGGGGTGTTTGGTGCAAAAAAAGCACTTAATTTACGGGCTAGCAAGCAATACTTAATGAGTTTTGAATCACCCGTCCCTTCGTACTTTATAAGTCGTCAGTGCTGACTCTACCTGACTTTCAGCCGTCGTTTCTGGAAACAAGAAATAGCTGGGAGCAATAATCCTTGCACTGGATTCTATCTTTACTTCAAAGATATTTTGAATCGGATATCTTTCATCAGCCAGCTTTCGAAGTTCAGCCAAATATCCCTTCCATTCAGCACTTTCAGCATCAATCACTCTCGCTGTGCCTTTCACCTTGAATCCGCGCTGTTCGAAAACGTCGATAAAGGAAATGCATACCTTGTTGTTGACCAGAATGTTCCTTTCACTGACGGGTGACGCGACATTGGCGATGAGTAGGGTTTCATTATCAAGCGCTGCAAAAAGCTCCTTCGGCGATACATTGGGCATCAAACCTTCATCGACTGTCGCCAGCCAGCAAAGCACGCTTTTGTCTGCGTACTCTTTAATCGTCATTTGAGCCACCTTTTCATCGGTTTTCGACGTGTTATCGCTGCAATACGAACACCAGATACACCACCAGCACCCAGAACAACATACCCGGTTAAATAACAAATAACGTTGAGAAGAATGTCGACAAAGATATAGCCAACAGCCCTTCCGATAATGGGAAGAACGGCCTCTGCTAAAGCTTCCAATGCCATAGAAAAATTGCTCCCTTCGTTGCCGATGACAGCGCCATTATGTTCTAAATATCCTTGAGAATAATGCCCCACCTCTCTGAATTAAATAAAAAAATTGTCATGATGACAATTGGATAGGGCACTATTGATCGCGCTGCTATTGGGCCCGAAACCGCTTAGGCGTGGTTCCCGAATGCTTTTTAAAGGTGAGAGTAAAAGCGCGCTCCGATTCGTAACCCACCTGCTCGGCAACCTCGTAGATCGGCAACAGAGATTCGCGTAATAACTCCTGTGCTTTTTGCATACGAAGGTTGGTGAGATAACCAAACATGGGCTGACCGACCAAGGATGAAAATCGGTTGGCAAACGCCGCCCGTGACATGCCTATTTGACTGGCGATTGATTCCAGCGTCCAACTTTTTTCTGGGTTGTCATGAAGAAGCTGTAGCGCGCGGGAAATTCGTTTGTCGTTCAGCGCATCCAGAAATGGGCTCGATTGTTCACGTCCAAAGTTAATGCGGATAAGTTCAACCAGAATGATCTCAGTGAGTTTGTTGACGATAAGCTCAGAGCCCGGCCCTTGCGACATATATTCGGCGCTTAGCTGATCAAAAGTGCTGCGCAGCCAAGGGTGATTGGCAAAGTCTTTATCTCGCACAATCGTCATGCGGGGAAACACATCCATCAGAGGCGTTGTCGCCGCACGCGAAAAGCTGAACGAACCACAGAGCAGCAGTGTCGTGTCATTCAGATCCGGCTTTCCCTTTTCCGGAGACTGGCTGGAAAGCTCATGGTTTTGCCCAGGGCCTAGGAAGATCAAATCCCCCGCTTCCAGCTTTTCAATCTGTCCATCGATGTTTGCCCAGCAGGCACCACGACGAATCATGTGGAAGCTGGCGTAATCCAGATCTTGAAAGGTTTTCGTCCACGGCGCTTCTACCTGACTGCAGAAATACACACTGCCTACCACCCGAATGGCACGGAGAATATCGCTCATTACTTCCATTGATAGCCCTACTGTACGATCGATGTGTTTATTCAAGATTATTGTGCATAGATAGTCCTGATTACAACACCTAAAGTAGAGCCATTCACAAACACAACGGAGCACGACCATGCCGAAGATTGAAATCTACACCAAGAGCTACTGCCCTCATTGCCGAGCAGCAAAACAGACACTGGGGCGCATGGGAATCGCTTATCGCGAAATTGAAGTCAGTGACGACGCAACCTTGTTTAACGAAATGAAAACAAGGAGCCAACGCCGGACAGTGCCACAGGTTTTTGTCGGAGATGTGCATATCGGCGGTAATGACGACTTGCAACGAGTCATCAGAAACGGGCAATTCGAAAAAATTCTGGAAAGCCAAACCAACACGGTTTAATCCAAGCAGATAAGACGACACAAAAGTTAAAGGAGAAGCATCATGACGACGATTAACAATGTACACGGCCGAATCAACAACCAACGCGCCAACTGGGTTTACACACTCGATAATATTGCGGACAACGCAGTGCGGTTTTCTATCATTATCGTGCTGGCTTGGATTGGCGCCATGAAGTTTACCAGCTATGAGGCTGGGGCGATTCAAGGTCTTGTAGAATCAAGCCCACTCACAAGCTGGTTGTACAGTGTATTTAGCCTGCAAGGTGCTTCTAATCTGATTGGTACGGTTGAAATCGCTACAGCTATTGCTCTGCTGCTGGCACCGGTAAATCGCACGATTGCCATTGTGGGTGCAGTGAGTGCGACCGTGACATTCGCGGTAACCACCAGCTTCCTGTTTACTGCGCCGATTGCTGAAGCGAGCCTAGGTGGCTTCCCTGCAATCTCAGTCGTGCCGGGACAATTCCTGCTGAAAGATATTGTTCTGTTGTCGGCAGCGGTTTCCCTGCTTGCAAAAGCGCTGTTGAAGGACGAGTAATTCCTCAGAGGATGGGAGAGACAACTTGCCTCTCCTTTACGATTGCACTAGTCCAGATTAAAACGGACATTCCGCCGCTGGGAAACATCAACCAGTACATTTTCAGCGGCATTATTAAAGTTTATCTTAGAACCAAGCACCTCGGCCTCGATGTAGCATCCACTTTTCCCTGCAACTAACTGGCTCTGATTTTGATCGAAAATCTCGGTCAGGCTCTTGTTATAGTTGCCATTTAAGTCTCCCTCAGACGGATGACCACCTTTAACCTCTGCCGTATTTCCGCTATAACAGAAAAAAGTTGGACCCAGCAAAGTATACGAGTGGTCAGCCTCTGGAGACCAGCTCAAGTCGATAACTTCATTAGAGAGCGTTCCCTGTAAAACAAAGGGCGTCGGAATATCATTTTGACTAAAAGTGAAAGCACTTGAATAAGAGCCCTGCTCACGGACAAAAGTGAGTGTGTATTCCGGATAATTATCCCCAGACACTAAAGAATAATATTCTCCACCAAACGACCCAGAGCCTTCGATAATTTCATCTTTTGTTAGTTTCAGACTTTGCGTTTCACCGTTTGCTGTCAGTAAAACACTGTCGCCCGCGCCGAGCAGAATATAGTATTCTCCCGTCGATGTATGGACGTAAGCTTTCACGTTTGCTGTACCGTCGCCCAGCACATCAAAACTGACGTTGACCCTTATTTGCTCGGCGGGAAAATCCGAAGAATCTTTCACCTGGTTCGGTGTGGGATTATCTCCTCCACCTCCGCCGCCACCGCATCCTGCCAGTAACATTGTGAAGACTAAGAATGAGTATTTTTTCATACGTCCGTGTCCCTGCCGCTTCGCCAAGACTTACTTCCATCCACACATCTGCAGATCAAGCATCTTATTGCACCTTACGATAAGTAATCGTCTCAAGCGCGCCCCAATATTGAGACAAAAAATGAGTTTATATTTAACACCTCTAGCAGAAAGTCATGCGTTGAACTTCCCCTCCAAACATCGCCCCTTTTCAGCCACAATTGATCATCAGTCTGCCCTCCTGTGAGTGACGTCCTTTGGTTTAATGACATTCACTAAACCAATGGATATTTCACTTACTACCAAGGAAGCATCATGATTGAATTCTTTGCAGGGATAGTCATCCTCATCATCGTTGCCGTGTTCGGCTTTGGCGCATTTGCGCTTATCAAGGGTGGATTGGCCCGCTTCGGCGGCAATATAGAAAGCCCCATGCTCAAAGCAAAAAGCTCCCTGTTTTTAAAAGGCGTGTTGGCCGCTGTGCTCTGTGTGCTGATTATCGCACCGCTGGCAATGGTGCAAGACATGGCCTGGGAACGTGAGAGCCTGTATCGCGATGTCGTCCATGAAATTGGCGAATCTTGGGGCAGCGAACAGTTGCTGGCTGGCCCGGTACTGGCAATACCCTATAACTACGTGGTCATCACCGAGGAAACTAACGACGACGGTGAAAGAAAAGAGCGCCGAACCGTGATGCACGATGAGTTGATCATTTTGCCAAAAGACCTCGATATCAAGGCACAACTGAACCACGATTTCCGCGACCGCGGCATTTACCACTCCCTTGTTTACCAAAGCACTATTGAAGGTAAAGCCCAGTTTGATTTCGAGGTGCCAACTATCAACAACGTTGAACACATCTATTTTGATGCTGCACGCTTGGTGTTCGGGCTTTCAGCCAACAAAGCCATTGACGGCGTTGATGTGTTTACTGTGACAGGTGAGGGGCTCGAACCTCAAGCCAACCTAATGTCTGGTACTGGCGTCACCACCGAAGCACTGAGAAGAGGCTTTCACCGTCCAATAGCACTATCAGAAAATCCGGTCCCTTTTTCATTGAATTTCAAAATCCGCCTTCGCGGTTCGCAAGGCATTGGGTTCCTTCCTCTTGGGGAAACATCGACCTTTGAACTGACCACAGACTGGCCGCACCCAAGCTTCAGCGGTATGTTGCCAACAGAGAGAAATATCTCAGATACTGGCTTTTCGGCATTGTGGGAAATCAGTCATCTGAGCCGCAACTATCCTCAGATCTTCGTGGAAAGCCGCGGTGCTAACCTGGTCGAAGCGCAAGCACACACCCAGCTCTTCGAGCCTGTGACCCACTACGGAAAGGTCGAGCGTTCTCTGAAGTACGGTCTTTTGTTCGTCGCACTGACCTTTATTGTTTTGCTGATGTTCGAGCTCAGTCAGGGGCACAGCCTTTCAGTGCTGCAATATGTGATGGTCGGTGCCGCGATGACACTGTTCTATCTTGTGCTGCTTGCGTTGTCCGAGCATCTGAGCTTCACCATGGCATACATAGCAGCCGCCGTAATGCCAATAGTCAGTATCCCGGCATACGTGGGAAGCGCGACGGGGAATCGCAATGCTGGGCTGATCATGCTCTCAATGCTGCTGGGTTTGTACACCCTGCTCTATTCCATTCTCCGTCTTGAAGATTATGCGCTCCTGATGGGAAGTGGCTTATTGGTTGCTGTGCTCCTGACACTGATGTATCTCACCAGAAGGCAGGCCAACAAAGCAGAACAAGTGGCCGAGGAGTAATGATCCTACTGGGAAAAGAAAGGCGCTTTTCAGCGCCTTTCTTTTGCGGATGTTGCTGTGCTCTTACCCCGCCTTGATCTTGCCTTTGTGGCTCTTGGTTTATCGTCCTGCAGGTAAATGGGGAAGTCAGCCAGAGAATCCAAAACCGCATCAGGGGCAGCGTAGCGAATGTCCACACCGTAGTTGTATCCATAGCTGACACAAACTGCACCACAACCTGCTGCTCTAGCCGCATTTACATCATTCACACTTCCACCGACCATCACTAGTTGATCAGGGTTAACCTGCAACAGCAAAGCCGCTTCCAGCAAACCGTCAGGTGAAGGTTTGGGCTCTTGCAATGCATCTCGACCTAGCACCAGGGCAAAGTGATGTCGAATCCCGAGTTGGGTAAGTAAGTCATTAGCCAATGACGTTGCCTGATTGGTGACGACCACCATCGGCACTTTCTTTTTTGTAAGTTGACGCAAACAAACCTCTACGCCCGGGTAGAGCTCTGCGCTGGCATGATTGCGGCGTTGATACGCTTTAAGGAATAACGCGCTCCCTAACCGGAATAGCGGATCAGGCACCGAGCCATCTATTTTCCGCGAAAGAATACGGTGAATCAGTTTGTCTGAACCATCGCCCAGCCAGTCGCTGACATGTTCAATATTCAGACTGGGGAGCTTAAGATCGGCGAGCATTTCTTCCGCAGCATATCGCACGTCTGCTGCGGTGTTCACCAAAGTACCATCTAATTCAAAAACGACTGCTTTTACCTCTGTTGCTGGCAACATAGGTCACTCCATGTTTTTCTTATGATAAAGATCCGGCCTGCAGATCCTAGAGTTCGCCAGAGCCACTTCTGGCGCGCGTTTTTGGTGTCAGACCTTTCAGTTCTATAAAGGCGAGGAAGTATCGAAAGTGCACTGTCTTTGTCCGCTAACCCTGACGACATTTGACTGCAAACTTGAAGGCGGCAGTCCGAAAGAAATGACGTCGTCTTTCTAATTTAGCAGAGTCGTGGGAAAAGCAAACGGGACTGCTTTTCCGTACGTTGTCTATGTCTTTGATCTTTGACGTTACAGCATAAAAAACCAGTCTATCTTTCTGTTTTAATGAAAGATTAAATTTTAAAAAAATCTTCACTTTATCTCATTTCAGCGCACGACCAAGAGAGTCGTCGTATAGGTTCCTGTATTGCTAGGGTTGAGCAAAAAAGAGGCCTGAAATACAGGCCCAAGATAGAAGACAAAAAGAGAAACAATGGCAGTGAACTAAGAGAGCAATCTATTTTCGAAGTGGCGTCACCCTCGTGTTGTCTCTATCAAGAGGGAGGGCCTCAACGTCGTTAAGCTGACTCGAAGACTTGTTGGCTTGCTCTTCATAGATATCACCAACATCTTTCCAATAGGTATCGCTGAGAGAAACCATGTAGTAGCGATTGTTTTTAATGTCGGCGATAAGGGCGCGTCCAAAGTTCATCAACTCACAGTGAACATCATGAATGAATTCACTCCTTACTGACTGACGACTAGTGAGCTCAGTAATATCATTTCGCGTGAGCCAGACATCAGAATGCGTGTCGAAGCGTTCCATCAACCAAGCTGCAAACTCCTTGGCACTTTTCATGGTGTCCTCCTTAAAATCAAGGAATTACACTTCCACTATTTGAAGTGGCATGTCTAAAGCCTAATTTGATCTTCATCACATCATGTATCGTTTATGCAACTTCACTTATAAAATTTCACGACATTCTCGTAATTGCTTGATTAGGAAGCGCTAACGCGTATCGGTCATTTTCATTAAGCCATTCTGGCTTGATATCGTTAGCCGTTCACGTAAACTACTTCGCCTTTTTGACGCTGGAGATCTCCGATGTTTATCGGCTTCGACTATGGAACAGCTAACTGTTCTGTCGCCATGATGGAAAACGGCACGCCGCGCCTGTTAACTCTTGAAGGTAATAGCCCCTTTATTCCTTCCACCCTCTGCGCGCCTACCCGTGAAGCAGTGAGTGAATACCTTTGGCGTCACTTCAACATCAAACCCACCGATCAAATCGGTGAGCAACTCCTGCGCCGTGCGGTCAGTTTTAACCGTGAAGAAGGCATTGATGTTGAGCCCGGCGATTTACGTTTTGGCCGAGCAGCTCTCGACACTTACCTCGAGGATCCTGAAGAGGTTTTCTACGTTAAATCTCCCAAATCCTTCCTTGGTGCCACCGGACTGCGCGATGTGCAAATCAGCTTCTTTGAAGATCTGGTCTGCGCCATGATGGCAAACATTAAGCAGCAAGCCGAAGCTGAAACTCAGCAGGACATCTTGCAGGCTGTTATCGGCCGACCGGTCAACTTCCAGGGGATTGGTGGCGATAAAGCCAACGAGCAAGCTGAATCTATTCTGACCCGTGCTGCAAAACGCGCAGGCTTTAAAGACATCATTTTTCAGTTTGAACCGGTCGCCGCTGGCCTTGAATACGAAAGTACGCTGGAAAAAGACAGTACTGTTCTGGTCGTGGATATCGGTGGTGGTACAACGGACTGTAGTTTGATTGAAATGGGGCCGAACTGGCGAAATAAAGAAGACCGTCGTGCTTCACTGTTAGCGCATTCTGGTTGTCGAGTAGGCGGTAACGATCTGGATATTCATCTTGCATTCGAACAGCTGATGCCGATGTTTGGTAAAGACTCGACCCTACAGCGTGGTATTGCGATGCCTGTGACCCAGTTCTGGAACCCGATTGCAATCAATAACGTTGTTGCTCAGTCTGATTTTTATGCGTCCGCTAATCGCGCCGTATTGGAGCAACTGATGCGTGACGCAAGCGAGCCGGAGAAAATTGCCCGCCTGCTGCGCGTTCACCGAGAAACACTGGGCTACCAGATTGTCCGCTGTGCTGAAGAGCTGAAAATCAGCCTCTCTGAGCGCGACAACGCACACATTGACCTACCGATTGTTCAGCAAGTTCTGAGCGCGAATGTGACATCACAACAGTTAGCCGACGCCATTGCCAATCCAGTGGCCAAAGTCAGTGAACTGGTTAACGAAGCGCTGGCACAATCCGCAACCAAACCGGACGCTATTTTTATGACTGGCGGCAGCGCACGTTCACCTATCTTGCGTGCTTTACTGGAAAACACATTGCCGGGCGTGCCTATCGTCGCCGGCGACTTCTTTGGCTCGGTCACATCTGGCCTGGCACGTTATGCCGAAAAGTCATTCCGTTGAGTTTTGACTGATAACAAAAAGGGTTGGCATAACCGACCCTTGTTTCACTGAGTTTTTCCCAAGGTGTCTTTCACCTATTCTTTAGCTTCCAGTCCCCAAGGGGCGTTGGATACGACATGACTGTCCTGCCCTGCCATTGGCACCGCATTCGGACCCTGCCAATCCAGCAACATAATAGCCAGAACATTACGGTGTTCCCCCTTGGCCAAGTCTGTACTGCCAGTAACGGACGGCACCATGCCTTCATCACGGTTAATCGCTTCCTGAATAATGTCCTGACTGCGAGCAACAATAGGATCGTCATCAAGCCCTGCCAGCAGGAAAGTTATGCCGATTTCTGCAATTACGTCTTCTTTTGAACGCGCTGCAATTTCATCGAAATTGTCGCGGAACTAGTCGTAAATCCACTGGAAGTCCGCTTCGTCGACGTGCTTTCTGTAGTACTCGGAAGTGGCCAGAATGATGTGTGTCATCCCATAAAGCTTGTTGTTGAATTGCTGAGTTGTAAGGTTCACGTCCTCACTGTCAGGATAAGTATCACGGAAAGCTTTATCGAATGCTGCCGTATGGTCCTGCTCGCCAAGTTGCTTCAACCAGTAAACCTGATTGGCAAGCTGCGCTGCCCATGCTCGGATCATCTGAGGATCTGTCGCGTACTCGCTGAAATCATACCAACTCAGGATTTCGTGCAGCTTTTCGTCGTCAATGTGTTCAAGACCATATTCATTGGCGCGAGCCATGCTGCTAATCAAGCCAGCACCCAGAACCAGATACTCTTCCCGACCTTGCGCTGCCGCATGACGTAACGAATCTCTTTCGGAGTCTCCAGAGTCATACGCTTTCAGTCGAACTTTACCCAGCTTGGCCACATCTTCTTTGCTGTGAATGGTCGCTGCATATTCATTGAGGCGATCGGCCACACGCGCCATGTCCGTCCAAACCGCAGCTTTGTATTTGTCATCCTGAGTCTGGCGGTACATACGCAAACCATAATGTCCCAACTGATATGCTGAAAGTTCTGCTAAGTTGGTGTCATACGTATTCTTGATGACTGCTGCATCTTGCTTTTCCGTTGAGGGTTGTGCACATGCATTTATAAAAAGGGCAGCGGTTAACATACCTACAGCGACCCCAGTCATTCGTCTTTTCAATTCGGCTTCTCTCGGTTTTGGTCATATGCATTCTTTAGTTTTGGACACATACACTTTGGCACAATGAACTTGTTTTACGCTCAAGCTATAGAAGCCTTGTCATTAAAAAAACAGGACAGTGCAAAGTTTTCTGACAAGGCACTATTTGAACACTGACAAACGGTTTGGAAGTATGCAGTAAACCAAGCGGCCGGAGGCGCTGAGCAAAATCGATTCGCTGCTACGGGCTGTTGAGATGAAATCGGAGATTTGGAAGCACGTAGCTTGAAGAAAAGGGTAGGGAAGAAGGAAGAAACCACCCACCTGAACCTATTTTCGTAGGGAGAAATGTTCAGGTGGGTGTTCGCCAAATATTGACGAAACCTCTCCTGTGCACCAAAGGACAACAACCAGTGACAAGAGAGTCATCAGCAAACAAAAGGCAGTGGATAGCTGATAGTTAAAAAGCACCTCAACGCATTCCGCTATTGAGATAGACATCATTTATGACACAAATTAAGTTGATTTGGAGCTCAGAGAACCCTTAGTGCGGCACACATCTACGTTGAGACAGTTTTCGCTTATTCCACTGCGACACCTTTCACATTATCTTTCTCAGATGATTAGTTGGTAATAGTTATCATTACCAAATTATATTCTGGTAATGCTCTCTAATCTCACAACTAGCCCAAACAAAACATTAGTTTGAGGCCTAACCCAGCATCAACACCAAGCGGATAATACAGCTTTCAATACACAAGAAAACGCTAGATCATGTTTATTTTTTAGAGCTTTATTGTGTATGTCAATAATTACCAGAAGTTAAAAAATAGCGACTGATTAAATAATAAACCTCTCGTTTTATCCTATAGCTCTGATTTACAACCTGTATATAATTTAAACAATAGATATGCTTAAACTATTTTAAGATTGATCAAAATAACCACAATTAATGCGATTTAAAAATATACTCCATGCAATTTATTGTAATTAACCTAAATATTATTGTGACATGTGCCGCATCAAAAGAAACAAAAATAAACACATACAGCTAATGTAAAACATTGTTTATAAAGGACTTTGATCACATTATTAGGTTTGGGATTGTAAATTATTAAAAAAATGTGATGTTGATTCTAAAAACACAGCTCTTATTATTCCTCCAGTTGGTTAGAAAATAATAGAGAAGTAGAAATGATCGAACTAAGTGTTGTTATTCCCACCTATAACAGAAGAGATCTTCTTTCACATACGTTAACGGCTTTATCTGAACAAACCCTTCCTAAAGAAACTTTTGAAGTTATTGTTGTTGACGATGGCGGAATGGATGACTCCGAATATATTGCTCTGTCTTTTTCAGACCGACTAAATATTAAGTACTTCTGGCAAGAGGACAAAGGCTTTCGAGCGGGAAAAGCCAGAAATGTAGGCACTGCTATTGCAGAAGGGAAATACATCGTTTATCTCGACACTGGTGTGCTTCCAGGCACTGGCACCTTGGAAGAGCATCTGTTCCGACATAAGGTTTCCACGCACCCTATCGCGATTGTTGGTTATGTTTATGGCTTTGATCTTGATGACGAAGGCATTAAGAAAATGGAATCTGTCATCACACCTACAAACGTCGACCAAATTCTAGCAGAGCTGGATTCACAGGGCGCTTACGATATCCGCCAATCTCAGTACGATGACCTTGGCCACAACATCTGCGACTGGCCTGCGCCTTTTGACTTATTCTGGACTTGTCACGTCTCTGCAGAGCGCGAGCAACTGATCAAGGCTGGTCTGTTTGATGAAGGTTTTAATAGCTGGGGGGGCGAAGATGTTGATTTAGGTGTTCGTCTTTTCATCAACAACAACATGTTTATCGTTGATAAAGCGATGTCTTCCTTCCACTGGCCGCATCCAAAAGAAGTGAAAGATACCGGTGAAAGCTCACGAAGCGCTGCTGAGCGTATTCACAGCAAATACAACATCTGGCAAACCAGCTACTACGGCTTGGATCATGAGATTAACGATCTCCCATTAAACAAGCTGATCAAAGTGCTGAAAAGCAGCCCTAATCATCCTATGACTGATCCCTCTTTGTATAAACCACAACCTAAAACCCAGCCAATCGTAGCCCAGGAATAAGACCCAGATTTATGCCGTGTGTTTATGAAAATATCTTCCCCGTGTCTGAAGGAAGAACAACGGAAGATGTCCGAAGTCTTTTTCGCGAACAGATAGCTCTGGACGAGGACGCCACCTTTATCGGAGACCCCCATATTGCATTTACGCTCGCAAGGGACTCCGATAACTACGCCAGAGATGCTCAGTACTCGCTGATTGATGCACAGGATTTCGCTCAAAGCATTTCCATTGGTAAAGGGACGGTTTTGTACTCCGAAGACAATCTAGCCTTCGAAAACCGCGCAGTGCGTCTGACAGTTGTGAAGGTCAATAGCAGTCAGTCCGGTAAGATTTCGATCGGTGAAGGTTGTGTCATGCAAGGCACAGCGATTGTTTCTTACAACGAAGTAGAAATTGGCGACAAAGTTTTGTTTGGCCCAAAAGTCACTATTATGGACAGCAGTGGTCACCCGGTAACAGGACGTTGGAGTAATGATGAAGCGGCACGCACACGCGTCGCCAAAGTCACCATCAAAGACAACGCCTGGATTGGTATGGGAGCCACGATCCTCAAAGGCGTAACCATTGGTGAAAATGCCGTTGTTGGCGCAAACAGCGTTGTTTATCAGGATGTGCCCGACAACTGTATAGCAATAGGAAACCCCGCGACCATCGTTAAACAGCTGGACGCTGTTTCCTAACCTTTTCGCAGATCCTTCATTCTTCTAACTGAAGTCATCAAGCCCTCGAAAAGCTCGAAGGATCTGCTTTTTTCGGATACTCCTATGTCAAAATCTCACACCTTGTCATTAAGACTTCAGGCGAATGGACCTTTATTCGCCCTCGCCTTACCCGTCGCTATCCAAACCGCTGTATTTTCCAGTAAGAGTGTCGTTGACACCTTGATGCTGGGTGGGATTGGAGAGTTGGAAATAGCCGCTGTAGGCCTCGCAGCCAAAGCGCAAATGATCATCAGTTTCTTCATCATTGGTTTGAGCATTGGTGGCGGACAGGTCGCTGCACAATGCTTTGGCGAAAAGGGAGCAAGCGGCGAGAAAAAGCTCCTCAACACCGTTTTAATCACTCTGTTGCTAAGCCTGGCGACAGCGGCATGTTTCTTCGTTCTGCTGTTCATTTTCCCGGAAGCCCTCATGGCATTGGGCACCCAGTCGCCTGATGTCATTGCTAAAGGTGCCGATTACCTGAAGCCGATCGCATTCACCCTTTTCTGCTTTGCCGTGACATCATCTCTGGCTTGTGGTTTGCGAGCCATGCACCAACCCGGCATTGCCACTAAAGTGAGCCTTATTGGTGTCGTCCTCAATCTGTTCCTGAACTGGGTTCTGATCTTTGGTCACTGGGGAATGCCAGCAATGGGAATAAAAGGCGCGGCTATCGGCACTTTGATCAGCGCCGTAGTTGAGTGTCTGCTGCTCATTGGCTACCTAAAACTCACCAAGCACCCTCTCGCTATTCTTCGCCCTTCCCAATTCACCACATTGAAAGTCAGTGATATTCGGATAGTAGGCAAGCTTTCAATAACTGCCGCGATTAACAGCGTGGTTTGGGCTGCTGGTCTTTTCATCTTTCACGCCATTCTTGGGTATAGCGATGCGGATCTTCTGGTTGCGCTTTCCGTATTGGCACCTATTGAAGCTCTAGCCATGTCCCTGTTGATCGGTTTGGCGACAGCAGGTTCGATTCTGGTGGGAAATAAAGTGGGCGCAGAACAGCAAGGCGAGCTTTCTGATACCGTGCGTGCCAACATCATTACCAGCTTGGTGGTTGGGATATGTTCAGCGGTGTTATTGATGTTGTTCAAAGCGCCTTTGGTATCGCTGTTCTTTCACAATAACGTTCCTTCAAATGCAGAGGCTTTGGCGCTCAGCCTTTACGACATTATGGCCTTTTCATTGGTCATAAAAAGCCTTTCTATGATGCTTATCGTGGGTGTACTGCGGGCAGGCGGAGATGCCTCATTTTGTCTGTTCACCGATATTTTCGCCCAATGGATTGTGCTGTTACCCTGCGCCTTTTTGCTGACTCACTGGCTTCAATGGCCTGCCGTTTATCTGTTTGGCTTGGTGCTTGTAGAAGAAAGCTTAAAGCTGGTTGTGTGCCTTTGGCGACTCAAGTCAGGAAGATGGGTTCGTAACCTTGCCGCAGCGATGAGTTGATCAAAAAAGGAGCCAATTTGGCTCCTTTTTCAGTAAGGTTTACTTGGTGTTTTTAGGACTCAATGTTGCCCAAGGATTAGCACGATCTTCGCCTGATGGTTTGCGTTCACTGCGTTTGTTGGATTGCGGCTTTCTTGATGATTTTGCCACCTGCTTTGGCTTGCTGTTTTTCACGGGTTTTTCGGCCCCCGCTTTTGGCTCTCGCTTATTCTTCGGCACGTAATTCAGAATAGAAATAGGCACAGGTTTTCTTGGGGCAAAACCGCAGATTTCACGTCGTTCAATCAAATGCCCCAGACGGCTTTCAATCATGCAAAGGTTCTTGAAGTCATCTTTTGACAGAAAAGAAATCGCTTCACCTTGCGCACCCGCACGGCCAGTACGACCAATTCGGTGGATATAGTCATCGGCTGGGAATGGCAGGTCATAGTTGATCACGCGTTTAAGTTCTTCAATGTCGATACCACGCGCTGCAACACCCGTTGCCACTAAGAATTTCAGTGTACCGGCTTTGAATTCTTCCAAAAGTTGTTCACGCATTGCCTGACTGCGACCACTATGGAAAGACTCAGCTTCAATACCGCGCTTGCCCAACTGCTCCACCAGCTTTGCAGCGCCATGTTTGGTCTCGATGAAAATCAGTGCTTGGTCCCAACCATTTTCAGTGATGAGATGCGCCAGTAGCGTCGATTTCTTGTCTTTATCGACCGTGGTTAGCCATTGCTCGATTTCGGCTTTGCTATTACCCTCTGAGCTAATTTCCACTGGGTTCGGTACCGCGGTTTTAGCAAGAAAACGGACTTTGTCTGACAATGTCGCCGAAAACAACAGGTTTTGGCGCTCAGCCGGCAAGCGTTCAATGATTTTGTTGATGTCTTCAATAAAGCCCATGTCCAACATACGATCAGCTTCGTCCAGCACCAGACATTCCAGCTCATCGAAGTGAACAGCACGCTGTGACATCATATCCAGCAGACGGCCTGGCGTTGCCACCAGAATATCCACGCCTTCGATCAGACTTTGCTTTTGAGATGCTGAGCTCGTACCACCGTACATTGCCAATGTTTTAAGAGACGTCTTCTTGCCGTATTGATTGGCATTCTTTTCTACCTGCGCGGCCAGTTCACGGGTCGGAGCCAGCACCAACGCGCGCACACGTTTTTTGCGTCGAGTTTCGCCCTGACTCAGCATTTCCATCAAAGGCAGCAGAAAGCTTGCCGTTTTACCGGTGCCAGTCTGCGCCGTTGCCAATAGGTTCTCACCACGCAAAATAACAGGAATGGCTTTTTCCTGAATAGCAGTTGGATGCTGATAACCCAATTCAGTCACAGCGGAAACGATCGGTTGGCTGAGGCCCAGTTTAGAAAATGACATGAGAAATCTCGGCATAGTTGAGAAGACAAAGTATGGCAAAACGGCAAAAGCGCGCCTGACCAGAGGGCGCGCATTCTAACATGTGGAAGATGAAATGACAGTGCTAGGGTCTGCTGGGCCCAGGGCTGAGTTGGCCCTAAGCCTTAATTTTTTCGATCAGCTGTTCGCATTCACCCAAGGTGAGATAATGTGGAACAGGATAATTCCAGTTAGCTTCGCGAATGGCGCTCTTAGCTATCTGGGTGATGTCTTCCGATTTGATGTCCGGCAAGGAACGCGGCATGTTCATTGCCTCCTGCAGTGACACCACATAATCCACAAAGGCGCAGGCATTGGTTTGGTCATCCTTGCTTTCATCTCCTACTTCAACCATCTTAGCCAAATTCGAAATACGTGCTTTGGCGGAAGGTATCGACACTTCCAACACATGGGGTAAAGCCAGCGCGTTGGCTGCACCATGAGGCGTACCATATTTGGCACCCAGGTTGTGGGCAATGGCATGTGTGTAACCCAGACTCGCTTTCGTGAATGCCAATCCTGCGTAATAAGATGCCATCGCCATATTCAGCCTGACTTTCAGCGATTGGCCATCCCTGTATGCAGCAATCAAATTTGCATGAATGAGTTTCAGCGCAGCTATGGCGTAAGCATCCGTCTCTGTGGTGGCGTTGAGCGAGATGTAGGCTTCTACAGCGTGCGTCAGTGCATCCATCCCGGTTGCTGCAGTAATATGCGGTGGCAGCCCTGTCATCAACTGTGGGTCCAGCGCTGCCATCAGAGGCACCAGTTTAGGATCCATTAAGGGCGTTTTCTGGTGATTGGCTGGGTCAGAAATGACTGCGGCAACGGTCACTTCAGAACCGGTTCCTGCCGTCGTAGGAATCACGAACAAAGGTGCTGGTGAACGCCATACTTTCAACAACCCTGCCAGCTTTTTGATTGCTTTATTGTTAGTCACCCGCGCAGCAATCACTTTGGCGCAATCAATCGGTGAACCTCCACCCACAGCGAGAATCCCCATACAACTTTCTCGCTTGTAAACTGCCAGGCCTTCTTCTGCCTGCGGGTACGTCGGATCAGGCGTCACTTTATCAAACCTGACAAATTCGACACCATGACGACGTAAATAACCTTCCACTTGGTCTACGATTCCCACCCCCACCAAAGCTTTGTCGGTAACAAGTAAGAGCTTTCCAAGGTTCATCAGACTAATAGCCTCACAAAGCTGTTCCGCACTTTCAGCCCCTGTAAAAAGCGTGGGGCGGGGAATAGGAATGACACGCGCCGCTATTTTCAGTGCCTTCATATAGCTTTTGTGAGTTGCTTTCACCAACATGGATAAAACCTCCGGTTACTGTCATTTCAGACTAGGCAAGCATTGGAGCGTCCACTAGGAATTCCCCATAAAAAACAGCGATTCATCACGCAGAACTCATATTTCGGTCAGAGACAGATCTCAATAGGACCGATGAAATTGGTCATTAGTTCACCGGGTGTTATGTTGATTAAACTTAAGCCACAAGGACGGAAATACACTGATGGGACAAACCACCAAATCACTCAACGACAAACAAATCAGTTTTATTGAACAGCAGAAAATCTATTTTGTTGGCACTGCTGCCGATTCCGGCACAGTGAATGTTTCCCCCAAAGGTGGCGATTCGCTTCGCGTGATCAATAACAAAACCCTGGCTTGGCTCAACCTGACAGGAAGCGGCAATGAATCTGCAGCACATGTGATGAAAGACGCCAGAATGACCGTGATGTGGTGTGCTTTTGAAGGTGCCCCATTGATTCTGCGCGCTTACGGGCAAGCAAGGGCGCTACATAGAAACGATCCGGAATGGGAGATCTACATTTCACTGTTCCCGGAAAGCATCGCTTCCCGTCAGGTGTTTCTGTTGGACATTGATATGGTACAAGCTTCCTGCGGAATGTCTGTGCCCTTCTATAGCTATGAAGGTGATCGAGAAGAGCTAGCCAAATGGTCTGAGCGCCAAGGCGCGGAGGGCATACAAAAATATTGGTTGAAAAAGAATCAGGTCAGCCTTGATGGTTTTGAAACCGACATCGCCACTAAAGCTGGTATCAGCGTCGACGAATAGTCATTTCGAGCGCGGCAAATGTCGCGTTCTCACCCCCGCTTCTTGTCCATAAATTTGGCTTTTAGGACTAATTTTGCATATTTATTAGTTCTTCCTTGAATAATTGAATATACATTACTCATGCTTGCTGCTGAATATTGAACGGAATCACAACATTAAGTCAATTCGCAGGCAGTGGTGTACCGCAAGCCGTCATAGAATAAAGGAAGTTTTCCTGCCGGATATTCACAATGACAACAAAAATTATTCTGGACACTGATCCTGGGACCGACGACGCAATGGCGATTCTCTTTGCAGAGGCAAGCCCGGCGATCAAGTTGATTGGCTTAACCACAATCTATGGCAATGCAGACATCGACACCAGCACGAAAAATGCCCTTTACCTCAAGCAACGTTTTGGTTTCCAATGCGATGTGGCAAAGGGCGCAACGCAGCCTTTAAAACGAGAACCTGTTGGCGCAAGTGTCGCCGTACATGGCGAAAACGGGTTTGGTAATGTCCCCATCGAGCCACCCACCATCAGCGCTGACTCCCGACCTGCCCACCAGTACATTATCGAAATGTTGAAGGCTTCGCCTGGCGAGATCACCTTAGTGGCTATCGGTCCGCTGACCAATCTTGCACTGGCACTCCAACAGGCACCGGAAATTACCAAACTGGTAAAAGAAGTTGTGATTATGGGTGGCGCTTTTGGTACTCATGAGCACACGGGCAACGTGACACCTTTCGCCGAAGCCAATGTCCACGACGACCCCCATGCGGCGGATATCGTTTTCACTGCTGATTGGCCAGTCACCGCTGTCGGCCTTGATGTGACCCATGAAGCCTTCTTCTCAGCTGACTACATTGACACATTGCGCGATACCTGTGGCGAGGTTGGAGAGTTTATGTGGGACATAAGCCGCTTCTATCTCGACTTCTACAAAACACGTATGGGCGTTGATGGCTGCTTTGTGCACGACCCATCCGCCATTGCATATGTGATTGACCCAGACTTGTTTGAAGTGCGTAAAGGTCCAATCCGCGTAGTATGCGAAGGCCCCGCTGAAGGCCTGACACTGCAGAAATACAAAGATACGGGTCACAAGACAGATGAGTGGGCAAACTATCCCCAACAGAATGTGGCGGTGAGTGTCAACGATCAGGCTTTGCTGGATTTGTATCTCGACGCCATCACCAGCTACAGCGATTAGTCGCTAGGGTCTGTTGAACCTAATCCCCAAAAACTAAAAGGGGCGAGTGCCCCTTTTTTAAATTCACCATTTTTGTCCGTTATCTGCACGAAAACTGATAGCGGGTAACATGTCGATAGACCTCACCTTCCGCCAATATACCACCTGCTTTTTCCCACTCGGGGTGATTCGGGCCATCAGGTAAAAACTGAGTTTCGAGCGCAATACCAGCGTGGTTCAAATAATCTCCACTTGCTCCTTGGGTACCCTCAAGAAAATTCCCTGTATAAACCTGAATCGCGGGCATTGTCGTCGCAACGGACATCGCTAAGTCTGCCGAGGAAGAAGCAAGTCTGGCTACCTGTCTTTCACCATCAAAGTCTTTTTCATCAAACCAGAAAGCTTGGTCGTAACCCGCAGCCATGCGCTGCGCCTCGTCCTTCATGAAATCACGTTCGATTGTTTTTGGCTTGGTGAAGTCGAGCCCGGTATCTTTCACATCCTGAACTTGGCCTATTGGAATAAATGCTTCATCTGATGCCAGAACACGCGCCGCAGCCAGCCATAAAGTATGCTTCATGATGCTTTCACCACTACTTTCCCCATCGAGGTTAAAGTAAGCATGGTTGGTCAAACTCACTGGGCAAGTGCGGTCGCACTGTGCCTCATAATCGATAGAAAGCGAATTGTCACTGCTGAGGGTATAGGTGACGGTTACAGATAGGTTTCCCGGGAAACCTTGATCGCCATCCGGTGAGATGAGTCGGAAAGCTACTGAGGTTTCAGATTCGGCAATAACATCCCAGCGGCGTCTATCGAACCCTTCTGCGCCGCCATGTAAGGTATTGCCAAGGTTGTTGGTTGTCACCTCAAAGATTTGCCCATCCACTTCAAACCTCCCGGCCTTAATCCGGTTGGCAAAGCGTCCAATAGTCGCGCCTAAATAGGCGGATTGCGCTTGGTGAGCTGGCATGTCCTTGGCACGAAGCAAAACTTCTCTTTTTTCGTTACCAACAGGCACTCTGCAGCTTAACCACGTAGCACCAATATCCATCAGAGAAGCCGTCATACCCACCGCGTTTTCCAGATGGATAATTCTGGCCGGTAAGCCATCGAGTGCAGGCGTGTCGCTCATCGAGGACGTCAAGGCTTCAAGGTAGGCTTCAGACATTCACTGATCCCGCACCTTCGCTGGCATGGCAAACGTAAATTTCTGCGCGAAGCCCCGTGGCTTTTTCATAGTGCAGCTCAACCACCGATTTGACTGTTTCCACCAGTGAGGCAGGTACTAAAGACACCACACATCCGCCAAACCCTCCGCCTGTCATTCGCACACCGCCCTGCTCGCCAATCGCCTCTTTCACAATCTCCACCAACGCGTCGATTTCCTTCACTGTGATTTCGAAGTCATCCCGCATAGATGTGTGGGACTCTGCCATTAACACAGAGAGCGCGGTGATATCTCCAAGACGAAGCGCCTCAGCCGCATCTAAAGTCCGCTGGTTCTCTGTGATGACATGACGGGCCCTTCGAAACACCACGTCGTCCAATGCTTCACGGCGTTCGTTCAACGTATCCAGCGATACGTCACGCAGGGCTTTTACTTCGAAAAACGCTGATGCTTCTTCACATTGACGACGCCGGGTGTTGTATTCGCTATCGACCAAACCACGTTTTTTGTTTGAGTTGATGATGACAACGGCGATGTCTTCTGGCATCGAAACCGGTTGAGTTTTTAGGGAGCGGCAATCAATCAGCAGAGCATGATCTGCCTGACCTTCTGCAGAGATCAATTGGTCCATAATGCCGCAGTTGCAACCAACAAATTCGTTTTCCGCTTTCTGTCCGTTTAACGCGATTTCAGCCTGAGAGATGGGCAAGCCATAAAGCAATTGAAAGGTTTGTCCCACCACCACTTCTAAAGCTGCCGACGAACTCAATCCCGCGCCTTGCGGAACATTGCCACTCACTACGAGGTTCGCGCCGCCGAAATCCAACCCCCGTCTTTTCAGGCAATCCACCACTCCACGCACATAGTTCGCCCACATTTTCTCGGGGAGAAAGGCAATATCTTCATTCAGAGAGAAACTGTCTTCCTCGTTGCCATAATCCAGTGCGATGACCTTGACCAAATCGTCGTCCCGGCGGCTTGCAGCAATGACTGTTAGATAATCGATAGCACACGGCAAGACAAAACCATCGTTATAATCTGTGTGCTCACCAATCAGATTGACCCGGCCTGGTGCTTGAATAAGGTGACTCGGCGCGTCGCCAAAATGCTGGGAAAAAGCAGCCGAAGTTATCGTTTTTAAATCCGTCGCCATTGTGCTCTTCATACCCTGAATGGTTCCTTATTCTCGGCTTTTATAATGAATGTCGCTGAGGGCACGAAGCCTTTCCGCGGCTTGCTCTGGTGTAATATCGCGCTGAGATTCAGCCAACATTTCATAGCCCACCATAAATTTTCGTACCGTTGCGCTGCGGAGCAAAGGTGGATAAAACAGGGCGTGCAGTTGCCAGTGTTCTATGTCTGAATCATCTTTAAAAAATGGCGCATAGTGCCAACCCATAGAATAAGGAAACGGGCACTGGAAAAGGTTATCGTAACGCGACGTGAGTTTTTTCAATGCCAGCGCCAAATCTTCACGCTGTTCTTCCCCGAGATCATTCAAGCGTTTTGCCGGTACTTTTGGTAGCAACATGGTTTCAAAAGGCCATGCTGCCCAAAATGGGACAACAGCAAGCCAATGCGTCGTTTCCACTACGATGCGCGTTCTTTCTTTCTGCTCTGACTCTACGTATTCCGCCAACAAGTTTTTTCCGTGGCGTTCAAAGTGCGTTTTCAAGAGTTCGTCTTTTTTGGCAATTTCATTAGGCAGGAAACTGTTTGCCCAGATTTGTCCGTGAGGGTGAGGCTGAGAACATCCCATCGCTTCGCCTTTATTCTCGAACGCCTGAACCCAGAGGTAGTCTTTACCTAAAGATTCAATCTGATCGTTCCAGGTTTCTATGACCCCCCGAATCGCCTTTAGGGAAAGCTCTGGTAGCGTTTTACTGTGGTCCGGTGAAAAACAAATCACCCGACTCAAACCACGTGCACCTTCGATTTTGAACAGCGGGTTGTCGCTTTCCTCCGGATTGGGAGAATCCGTCATCAAAGCGGCAAAATCGTTGTCAAACACAAAAGTGCCCCCGTAGGCCGGATTTACATCGCCAGAGATCCGTGTGTTACCGGGACAAAGAAAACAGCTGCTCTCGTAAGCAGGAAGTGTCTCTTCTGGCGGTTTTTCATCCTGTCCACTCCATGGCCGTTTAGCGCGATGCGGAGAGACCAGCACATATTGTCCGGTCAAGGGATTATATCGGCGATGTGGGTGATCGGTTGGGTCAAACGGGGTATTCACTGTATCAAATGCCTTATTTCTCTATTGGGTCCTTCAGGCAACGCTTCTCGTATTGGAGCAATTATCTTAATTGTAAACGTTTACAAAGAAATGATAGCACCCGTTCGAAACATAACCAGTTTGCGGATAAAAAAAGCGGACATGGGTTTATTGGGGGATCTGTACCCAGCATCCTTGCGTCAGATCATCAAAATCCTGAGGCGTCAGTTCGAACAATTAGTTAGGCGTGCCTGCTGCCCATATCACTTCGAATTGTTTGAGATTGTGATCGAGCAAAGTAATAAGAAGCCCCTACAGGAAAGCCCCATCAAAAAAGCCTGAATTCTTGTGTTTCTGATACGCCCAGCCTTCTACACCAAATGGTGATATTTGCCGACATACAGCATTTAGCACACCGAACTCACCGCTTAAAAGCAACTACGGCTGATGGGCACAGATTTATGGGCTTCATTCCTATTTAATTTTATCTCAGTCTTATATCAATTTTTACGGCACTTTTCAGTCATCAAACCACCTTAATACTTTTTATAAATCAATTCATTAAAGACTCTCACAAGATAATTTTTCGGTTGTCCTTCCTTTTCTAATTGAACAGTATTTTTTATGTGCCACGCACAGGCAAGTTACGACGTGACCTTTCCAACAAAAAGGGTAGGTACAGAGAAAAGAGCATTGGAGATCGCGGAGTTCAAATACCTTCAGCTGATGAAGGCCCAAGCTGGGTTGGAGACAAAGTTGCGGAAGCCAGCGCAGACATACCGATAATCAACGACATCACCGCCGCGCCACCATGGTGGACGGTGTCACAGATGCGGCTGAGATTGTCACACACCACTTTGCAATGAACGTAGCTCAGGTTGGTCAAGCCGTTGCCGAAGTGATCGATACCACAGGCCAAGTCGTTGAAGCAGTTGCAGAAGGTAATGGGCACTGCGTACCCGAAATCATCAAAGATGGCTTTGGTGACATCGTTGAAACGGCTGAAGAGCATTTAGCGATGCACCTGGAGCACGACATTGAGCTTATTCAGATCCCAATCAAAGTCGTCGCTGAAGCGACAAGCGAACTACTGACAGGCGTCATCGGCGAAAACCACATTTCTCAAGCGCCATTGCTGCTTGATGACGCGCAGAGCTTTGTCTTCGACGACGTGATTCATGACGGCATTTTTGTACCCGCTAGCACTTGAACAATGAAGTGTTCGGCAACACAGTCGATGGTCTTTCCATTTAGAAATGGGCATGGGTTGGCTGACTGGCGAGCATGGCTCTGGTAAGCATGGTTCAGGTGAACACGGTACTGGTGGTCATAGCGGCCATGGTAGTCACGGTGAAACAGCGTGTGGTTGTGGCACTGACCCAATGCCAGCCGCTGATGAGTTTATGTGGGTGTAAAGTCACCCATCGGTGCTAAAACGCGAGTCTTCGGGCTCGCGTTTTTATTTCTGAACCACCCATTGCTTCCGCCATTCCGGAGCCTGAAACGGGTCTGGCCAATATTCTGTCTGTCGACAGATTTTGCCATCTCTGACGGTATGGAAGGTTATCGCTCTGTCCTGTCTGGTTCCGTCGGTTACCGAGACATCAGTGACTACCTGCTCTCTCTCATGCACCAAAGAGTTAATGGTAAAGCGCCATAAACCCTCTGCCGGGTAAGCACTGTTGAGAGCCCCAAAGTTTTCCCTGCCCTGAATAAGCTCACCGCTTTGCGGCCAATACAGCTCAAAATCATCAGAAAGCCACTCACCCACCGCATGAAAATCATTTCTTTCCATTGCCTGCCAAAAGGCCAGCACTACATCCTTTTCGCTCACATTAGCTCTCTTCTAATTCTGTGATCACATGTCTTTCAAGGGTTTGACGATGGCATCCAACCCTTCAATTTTCAGTGCCAGACACAAGGCCAAGAGTTGACCCAACTCCCCTTTGGGAAACCCCTGCTTCTCGAACCAAAGCAAATATTCTTCTGGTAGGTCAATCAACACCCTTCCGGCGTATTTGCCAAACGGCATTTTCATTCTCGCCAGTTTGAGCATGTTTTCTTTTTCGAGCATGGTCGTTTTTCACTTCCTATTGGGCAGAACGAGAGTCTATCACGCTGCACTGGTTGCTCGCGCGATCTTCTCCCCATCTGTCAAAGCAAGCATGAAATCGCGTCTCAGTTGTAGGGAAAACGGGTTATTCATCCTTAGTTAAAACAATCGCGACATAAACGCTGGCTAATGTGTATCACTTCACGATGACAGCGAGAGGTGACTGCCATGCCTTCACAAGGATTTAATACCGAGTTTTTGAGTGTTCCTGTTTCACTGCCACGACTGGGCGAGAGCCTTTTAGAGGTGGCTTGGGAATACGGTGAACCTTTGCACTATGAACACTTTTCACTGGTGATGAACAGTGAAACAAAAATGGCGTTTTACACCGCCCACAATATCGACAGGCAAACACTCATGAGCCTGAAGCGTGCCAGATGGAAGCTCGACCCCCGCGTCGATATTGATTATCAGGCTGGCCCTGAGGTTTATAAAAACAACGTCTGGGACCGTGGCCATATGGTTCGTCGCGCGGCCATTACCTGGGGCTCTCGCCCAGAGGCAAGTCAGGCAAACAAAGACTCTTTTTTCTATACCAACGCCAATTTGCAGCACGCGAAGTTCAACCAGGATGAATGGCTGGAATTGGAAAACTGGTTGCTGGAAGAAGAAGATCTCGACGACAAACTTTCTGTGTTCACTGGCCCTATTAACACCATCAATGACCAACCTTACCGAGGCACTTACATCCCGTCTGCATTCTGGAAAGTGATTGTGTTCACCAAAGGTGGCGAACTTCAATGCCGCGCGTTTTTGATGAAGCAAAGCGAGTTCTGGGACGATCACGATGGTCGGAATACCCTGAATCTGGAAAGCTATCAGGTTTCGCTTACCCAAATTACAGAGCTCACTGACCTCTATTTCCAGCAAGCGCTCTACGATACAAACCCCATGTTCTACTCCCCAAACAACTTCACCACGTCAAACGATATCGACACACCAGAAATGCGCCCTATCGAATCGCCGACTGACATCGTGGATAACCGAGGAAAATACACCGACATCATCCAGGAGCTTTGGGATGCCGATGACAACCGCTTCGATGTCACCCGTCTTGCGGATGGTCGCTGGATGAACGAGAACGCAGATATCCGCCTCTATGAGCAAGGCTACCGACGCCCGGGCAAACGTGATTTGGCCAAATTCTTCCTCTTCGATGAAGTGAATACCGACAAGCTGATGTTCCTGCCTTCTTATCAGGCGTTTAAGCGGTTGATTGATAACTACAACGAGCTTGAACGCGACGAAGAGAAATACAGCGATGTTGAACTGGCCGAGATTGAGCACTTCCTCGATACCTGCTTCGCCCGCTACGACGATGAAGACCGAATTTCACTCATGGAGTCGGTCTACCAATACATCACTGATGATCAAAGTGAAGGCGGTCTTGGATTTGCCCAAGCCAAACTCACCGAAATGCCTTTTACCAGTACCACCTTTGGTGAAGGGCAGTGCATAGACCTTACCAGCATCGAGACCTTTCGCGAAACGGTAAGAAATATTTGGTTCGGGCTCTATACCAACAATTTTGGTAACCGTCAGGTGAAACATGCTTCTGGCTTTGAACATGTTTTTCTTGGTGAGATTAAGCGTGAAGGGTCTCGCTACGAAATCGGGGGTTATCACTTCTGGGCGAAGTTCTTCTGGGATGAGCAAAATGGTAGCGGCGGAAAAGCCGATTTGGAGTATCTAGGCTCTTTCTACGACGGCCCTGAAGGAAACCTGAATACTGATGTCGCGACGTTGGCGATGAGCTGGCGTGTGGGCGAGAAGATCGCCTGGAAAGAGAAAGGCGGATTCTTCGTGGGTATGAGCCCAGAATGCCTCTTGGCACTGGGCACCATGCTGACATTTGAAAGCTTCCGCAACGACACCCAGCCACTGTCGTTTTTTGATGGAGAATCCAAGCGCAGAGCCGCCATCAATGGCTGGCGCTACGATTTGGTCCTGTACCGCGAGACGCTGAAAAACCAGGATCGCGGCTTCCATTTGCGCTCTTTCTATCCGGTACTTAAAAGTCGTGATAATCGCGATCCGTTATTGGCTCCGCATTCCAATACCGATGTCTTGCTGTATGAAGAAGGCGATGTGGTCATTGCTTCTGCGATGCCAAATCCACCGGGTGTCGACGATCAAAATGAGTGGGTCTCCATTCGCAATGAAACGCCGGGACTGATTGACGTCACTGGCTGGCAAATACGGACTAAATCCGGCACCACAGTCCTTCGCGAGAAAACCAAGTTACCACCGGGTCGTAAGCATAAAATTGTTGTTCGCGCAGGGGGCGGCGGGGCTGCACTTTCGAATAAAGGGACAGTAATTGAGCTGTTAGATACGGAAGATACTGTCATTTCCAAAGTGGAATACAAATCGGTGAGCCGGCGTGCTGAGGGACAGGTACTGAACTTCAGTTAACGAATCTTCGCAACCAAAGCCAAAGGCGCGGAACTCCGCGCCTTCCTTCTTTCAATACGTTAATCCAAGGCGCAGGGTTCGCAACCAAACATCTTGGCATGCATCCAACAGCCCACACAGAACCCCAGCACCGCTTCCAGCCAGGTCAGCATAAAGCAGATACCCAACACAGCAAACAGCCAAATGTCTGGCATTTCCAGTAAGCGAAATGTCAGACAGGTGATCCCCATAATAGCCCCGAGACTCCATGCAAAACGTTTGGGCTTTATCGGTTTCCAAATGGCCTTGGTTCGCATGGTCATCGCCGTTCCCAACAATCCTGACGGGCTTAAGGGCGTCAGCCCGAATATCGCTGCCATCAACATGTCAAAAATCACATAAGGGCCGACATAAATCACAGGATCCCATTCAGGACGAACCAACAGGATTACCATGGTGACCGCGGATAAAACATTCAATAGTCCCGCTCGGGCACGCGTGGCAGTCTCGTTGATCCGCAGATCGCTCTCACCCGGAATGCTCTGTCCCATTGCCAAAATCGGGGTGGTTAAGAAGGTATGGTATTGTTTTAATTCGTCAGCGCGCATGAACCTTTCCCGGAGCTATTTTCTTATAAGTCTATACGCTGGTTAAATTCCTACCTGAGTGTCGGCCAAATCTTGCTCGCTGAGCAACTTTTCGCCCAACCCGCAAGCAATACCTTGCTCTCCCCTTTTCATGATTGGTTTAAGTGACTGTTTTCATTGAACTCCATCACTGGCACACCCCTTGCGTTATTCCCACTGTAGTAAACAACCTCCTCCGAATTTTTATAGGGAAATGACAATGCCAACTCCTTGCTATATCGCCATCGAAGGCAAAACCCAGGGCAACATCACTGCCGGTGCCTTCACCGCTGATTCAGTCGGTAACATCTACGTGGAAGGCCACGAAGACGAGATGCTGGTTCAGGCCTTTGACCACATCGTGACCGTCCCGACTGACCCACAAAGCGGTCAGCCGTCAGGCCAACGTGTTCACAAGCCATTCAAGTTCACCGTGGCGCTGAACAAAGCGGTTCCCCTGATGTACAACGCACTGGCGTCTGGCGAGATGCTGCCGAAGATTGAGCTCAAGTGGTACCGCACTTCTGTCGAAGGTAAGCAGGAGCACTTCTTCTCCACCATCCTGACCGACGGCACCATCATCGATATCGATTGCAACATGCCTCACTGTCAGGACGCACAGAAGAAAGAGTTCACTCAGTTGGTGACCGTCTCTGTGGCGTACCGCAAGATTGACTGGGAGCACACGGTAGCAGGCACTTCCGGTGCGGATGACTGGCGTGCGCCTATCGAAGCTTAAGGCTTCCTAGCAGAAGGCTGATGATTCTACTCATTGGCCTTTCTGACCCCACCCGCCCTTGCGGCGGGTTTTGTCGTCAGACAGTGACGTCTGATGAAGCTTCTGAAGTCTCTCAGAAGCAGTGGATAGTTCTTGCTGGGTATCTCTATGGCTACGGAAAGCGGTCTCCAATTTACTCTTAACGTCGAAGGCTTGCCTGACGACACCTTTGTGGTGGTCGACTTTCAGGGCGATGCCCATCTCTCGGCCCCTTTCTGTTTTGATATCAAGCTGGCCAGCCGCCATGAAGCCGTCTCTGAAAATGACACGGTGGACCGTAATGTCACACTGGTGATTTGGCAGGACGGGGAGCTCAAGCAACGCTTCCATGGGATTGTCCGCCGGTTCTCAAGAGGCGATACGGGTTTCCATCACACCCGCTATGCACTGGAGATGGTGCCGTCCCTTGCCAGATTGTCCCTTCGTCAGAACAGCCGTATCTTCCAGCAGCAGTCTGCCCCGGAAATCATGAGTATCCTCCTGCAGGAGATGGGCATTGATGATTATGCGTTTTCTTTATCCGGCAGCCCTCAGACCCGTGAGTATTGTGTCCAGTACCGCGAGACGGACCTTGAGTTCCTGGAACGTATAGCGGCGGAAGAGGGCATTTTCTATTGCTTCCTGCATGCCAAAGACAAGCACACGGTGCTGTTTTCTGATGATACCCAGACCCTGTCAGCTTCGGGCCTTGCGCTGCCTTATAACGTGAATGTGGGTGGTATCTCCAAAGAGAACTTCGTGAAAGGCTGGCAGTCTTCGGCGCAGGCAAGACCATCATCCGCGCAGCTGAAAGATTACAGTTTTAAAAAGCCGGCCTATGGCTTTTTACATGAACACGCGGGCACGGAGATGGCCTTTCAGCGTGGTACGTATGAGCATTATGACTACCCGGGGCGCTATAAGAGTGATGCTGCCGGGAAGCCCTTTACCCAGTACCGCCTTGAGCATTTAAGAAGTGATGCCATCACGGCGACGGCACAAAGCAATGTTCCACAGGTTCAGCCGGGGATGCTGTTTGACCTGGTGGACCATCCGGATGACGCCACGAACCGTGACTGGGTGGTTGTCTCTACCCAGTATGAAGGCACTCAGCCTCAGGCACTGGAAGAGGCTGGCGGTGAGGGAATGACGACGTTCCACAATACTTTTTCGGTCATTCCTGCTCACCGGCCTTGGCGTCCGACGCCGCAGCCGAAACCTTGTGTCCATGGCCCGCAAATTGCGATTGTCACCGGCCCCGATGGTGAGGAAATCTTCTGTGATGAGCATGGCCGGGTGAAGGTGCAGTTCCCCTGGGACCGTTATGGCAACAGTGATGATGCCTCCAGTTGTTGGGTACGGGTCTCTCAGGGCTGGGCGGGCGGTCAGTATGGCATGATGGCCATTCCCCGCATCGGCCATGAGGTGATTGTGTCTTTCCTTGAGGGTGACCCGGACCAGCCGATTGTTACCGGACGTACTTATCACGCCACCAATGTGCCTCCCTACCCGCTGCCTGCCAACAAGACGCGGACGGTACTTAGAACCGAAACCCATCAGGGGGAAGGCTTTAATGAGCTTCGCTTTGAGGACCAGGCGGGGCAGGAAGAAATCTATGTCCATGCCCAGAAGGACATGAACCTGCTGGTCGAGAATGACCGCAAGGATAACATCAAGCATGACCTCCATCTGGATGTCGAGAATGAAAGGTTCCAGCATATCAAAGCTGACGATCATTTAACGGTCGATGGCAACACCATGACACACGTTAAAAGTGACAAAACTATCGTCACTGACAGTTCCCTACATATTAAAGCGGGAGCCGCCCTGCTAAACGAAGCAGGCAGCGAGATCCACCTAAAGAGTGGTCATAAATCAGTGCTGGAGGCTTATACAGAAGTCACGCTCAAAGTCGGTGGCAACTTCGTGAAGATAGATCCTTCAGGCGTTCATATCGTGGGTTCTGTTATCAACATAAACTCAGGTGGCAGTGCAGGATCTGGTTCAGGGTTTGGTGGAGTGATGCCGATTTTGCCGGGCGGGGTTGAGGCGGAGAAAACTCCTGAAGAAACAGAGCCAGTCCTTTTTAGCGCAACTCAGTATGCTGCCAACCCAAAACTTATTTCTCCCGATGCTTTTGCATATCTATCAATATCCGACCGCCCTTTGGCAAAAATGTGCCAGAAAAGGCCTGACGGTAGCTGTCCTCGATCAGATTGTCCTTGTTTAAGGAGAAGCTAAATGGGAGTTTCACTAGAAAGCTTCTTCCAAAATAGCGGTCATAGATATTGGATTGTAGCGGATCCGGTTCGAGTACCCGAAATCAAAAGTTTTTTGTATCAACACGAACCTAAAGCCGATGTCATCCCCTTATTGAGTGACCCGGCATTTGAACACTTGAAAGAAGTATCTCCCATTGCTTCTCCCTTAGAAGCCACGTTAGAACTCAAAACACGTTTGATGAATGATGAAGTATTTTCTTCTAGCTGTATCTTTCTAAAGGCAGATACACAAATAGAAAATGATCAACTCATCGAACACTTGCGCGCGTTGCTTACAGTAACAGTTGAAGAATACCTTACATATTTTAGATATTACTCTTCGAGTTTTTGGCGCATGCATGCAAGCGATATCAAAGAAGGAGATCTTAATTGCATACTAGGCCCTTTCTCTTCAATAGCTTGGTTTACATCAGAATCATCCTGTTTATCTGTCATACACCCAAAGCATGTTGATATAGAAAACCTTAAAAAAGCAACCTCTCCTATCCGCCTTCACTCGGCAGTTTTCAAGGAATTAGTTTAACGATATGCCTGGTCAAACTGATACGTATTTAATTCAACAAGATGACTGCTTAAGTCTCATTGCTAAAAAATTTAATGTAAACGTTGAGGATCTAGCAAACCTCAACAGCGACCAGATTGAGAATGTCGATCTTATTTTTGCAGGCGACACCATCAAACTACCAGGTAATGAAGCCGCTCCTATCCCAGTGAAAACGGGCGAAAGAGTACCTCTTCCAGATCCTCCAAAAACAAATGCTTGTGGTAATGATCTTTGCGGCTCTAGCGCCCCTGAGTTCGTCGATATTCTTTATGTTCCTTCTCACCCAGAAACGAAAAATGGCGAGAAAAGGTGGTATGCAGTAACTGATGTGGCAAAAGAAGCTATCACAAAAGAAATGTCGTTACTTGCCGAAGCTATGGTTGCGGATAATCGTGAAACATCTCTCCAAAATTTGAACAATCTTGGAATCCTCTCGAAATTTGAAGCTAAACCACATGAAGCCTTTCTCAGTGAGAGTGAAGGCAAAAGGCTTCGCCATCTTGAATGGCTGATAAGCACAATAAATTCAGGTGCAGCAAAGCTTTATGAAGATGGAGGTCAAGACGGCTTCATTATTAGGGTTGCTGAACAAGAAAAATTGGACTACCGAAAACTCTTAGGTCGAAGCGTATTTTGGGAGCAATTTAAACAGTTTTATTTGGATTACCACATAGGCGCTCGCGCTTTCCGATATGTTCTAGAGTCTACCGACTTGGTCAAGGAAATTAGTGAAAAAGAAAAGCAAGCTAAACTCATGGAAAGAGCGAGATTATCTGTATTTCACGGTGTGGTAGATCACCTCAATGACAGTATTGAAGAGTTAAAAGAAAAAGCTATAAAGAATGCAAAAACAGTGACTTCTAAAGATGGCACTAAGTTTGTTTGGGATAAAGAGCGTCGCTATTTTACGAGTGAAAAACAAGAAACTGTTGCAAAGCAAATTAAAAAACTCGTCGATGCCCGTAAGTGGACAGAAGACGAAATTGCGTTAACACCTCATGAAGAGGCATTATCTCAACTAAAGCGTTTCTGGCTCACACATGTGCCTAATTCTAATGCCCACCTCGCGAAAAAGCGACGCACACGCGTACCGTCTAAAGCAACTTACGCCTATGGTGTCACCAAGGCGTTAAGAAAATTAAACAGTCACGGCTATGTCATTAAAGAACAATGTCTCTCCTTTGATGAACTAGAAGGTTCATTGCCTATCCATCAAGGCCCTAAGGCGCTCTCTGGATCTGATAGTGCGTTCGGGAAATGGCGTGAGAATGACAATCTAGTGTTCGGAATAAAAGCAGCAACACTTGATGAAAAAGGACTGATCGAAGAAGCAAAATTGAGACAAGAAATACTGCGTGAACTCGGTTTGTATGGCAAAAAAGAAGAAATCACCCAAGCAGGTATACAACTAGCTTCTGATAATGTTGCTTGGGCATACTATCCAACAATAGCTCTATTGAGAGTTATTGACGTTACCTTGAAGAAACATATGTCTGCGTTGAGCTCAATTCTGAATGGCAACGAAACTGTGCCCGGTATTTTCAATGAACTTCTCACAATAAAAAAAATTGCCATCTACAGACTCAATAAACTCAAGAAAGAAGCAGAAAAAAGAGCAATCGCAGGTGATATTAGAAACATAGTTTTATTCGATGATATGCCAAAGAGTCTCCATCTAATATGGGAAGAACAACAATACGCTCCAACCGAAATGAAAAGAGGGATATTTAAAAATGATGCTGGTGCCGCTGACCTTCAAGCCGTCGAGTGCAGCTTACTGTCTGATGGTGAAGTCAAATGGATACGCGGTCCAAGTTGGTTAATTCCTAAATCATCAGCAAATAAATCACATTTGGGTCACGTCAAGGATATCACTGAAAGTATCACTCTGGCAGATCCAATGGTGAGCAAAGATTCACCCGGAACGACATTGAAAGATGCTCTAAAAGACCTAGGCAAAGGCCTAATCACCGCACCCGAAGCTAAGAATGATTTCGTGCTGAAGCCTTTGAACTTAAGTGAGCAAGTGAAAGATTTTGATAAAGCTTTTTGGGAGGATAATTATCATTGGCAAGATGGTATCGGACCAAAGGGTAAATCGTCTTCATACATAGCCAATGCGCAAGCCCAATTTTTGAGATTAACGGTCAGTCGATCTGGAGATTTAAACTTACCGGGTAGTGAGGTTAATGGCTTAAGCACTAACATGTCTCTCACTGGATCTGCTTCAGCCAAAGTTAAGCTAACGCTTCTGAGTGGTGAAATCTCTTTTGCTACGTACCTCCCTAAAAAAGAGGGATTTCATTTAGAAATAGCCTATATTGCTCAGCCGGATAAGGCTAAAAAGCCAGAAAGAAAGAAATACAATGCGGGTCATTTCAGACTCAAACTCTCCACAAAGATTTACGGTGTAGCTGGGGCTAGTTGCATGTTATCCGGTAACCTCGCTTTTGGCCCCTCAGAAACACAGCCAGGTCAAATTGGGGTCAAAGGTAAAGCCTTCAAAGCCCCAGACTATAATGCGTATGTTAAAGGGGGGCACAATGTACGTACTCGTGATGTTAATAGCCCCAAAATACCTCAGAGCATTTCAGCGCAAGCTGGTGCAAGCATTGACGTTTTTGCCGGAGTAGAAGCTGGAGGAATAAGCTCTACAGAAGTATCATGGCTGCCACCTTTGGTTGAAGTTAGTGGTAGTCAACATAATTCTGACTTTATTGAGCTCGGTAGTATTTCAGGACAAATTGCCGTCAACTACGGTATTGGTTTTTCGGGTGAGTTAAGAATCGGATTTCACAATGGACAATTTTTTCTTATCACCGCAGCGAGGCTCGTGTGTGGCCCTGGCGTAAGTGGAAAAGTTGCAATCAAAGTGAATCCAGTCAATGCCGACAGAGTTGTTGATTGTCTGCTCGCTATTTTAAAAGAAAGTGGGTTTAAGTATGTCGAAGTGCTGGGTGATATTGATGTAGATGGCAACAATAAAGATTTCGAAGAACTCAATCGCGTCCTCACCGTTGCCATGGCATTGGGTTTGACTTTCGCTGAGGTCTTGCTGCTGCCGACCAAAACTTACAATGATTATCTTCAAAGTGTGCTAGAAGAAGATTATGCTCCAATGATAGCGAAACACATTGTCGAGCGTCCAAGTTCAAAAGTGGAAACATGGGTGAAGAATTTGCCACCAGAAACACTCTCAAGATTGTTCCTCAGTTTGAGCAATAAGAAGTATGACACCTGGCGTGCTTCTCCCAATACCGAGTATGTACCAGACTTCTTAGAAAAGGATGTCGACGTACTTTACGATGAAGTGTTAAAGGCACAGGCTATAGTAAAAATCATGGAATGGATATCTCCAAAAGATGATAAAGACAAAGATTCAAGGTGCTCGCAATTTGAAAAATCTTTGATACTGATGCAAGGAAATTTGGAGACTGCGCAAAACCGGATGGAAAGGTGTAGAAGATTTGCTGAAGGCTGGGGTACCTTAGCTAATTTTATATCCACACTAGATACCAATGGTGCAAATAATCTTAATTTCAGAGTAACAGAGACAAGAAATCTATTCAATAAATTGTCTCCAGTCTTATGTTCGAGAATGACATTATATGTAAATAACAAAACTTACATTGCAACCGTAAAAGATGCTGTGCTGTATAGAGAGTTTTCCAGCGAGAACTATAGTGAACTTTCAGAGAAAATAAAAAATACCCCTGGCTGGAAAGAGAAAAAATGGAAAATTCTATGAAAATTAAAGTAAAGAATATTCTTGTAATATTATTTGTTATTTTGGCCACATATATTGCTGTTGAAAGTTACCCCAGTGGTTTTCAGAAAAAGATTGCGGAGGGTCCAAGCTTTCTATCACGCCAACTATCTTCATATTTAGATGACAACAAGGTCAATAGTGATCCCTACGCCGCCAGCCGATATCGCCCAGAAGATCCAATGTATTCCCCACTTCTAGCCATCCAATATGGAGACAAAGAGAGAGCCGAAACTCTGCTAACACCTCTAGTAGAAAAAGGCGATTCAGAAGCAATGTTTTGGTTAGCAGAAATTACCTACGGACAAAGTATCTACTCAGGGAATACTGCCGGCGAACTATTTAAAAAAGCTGCCGAACTCGGTAACCCATACGCAGCGATCAGATTAGACAATAGAAACATTGAATGTACTCGATATATGGGACATCACTGCAGCGAAGAATGGGGAGAAAAGGGTAGAGTAATACTGAAAAAATTGGCAGAAACTGGTGATGCTAGAGCTGGATATGCTCTTTTTCAGCATGATGTTATGTTGGATGGGGGGAATGGAGTTTCTTTAGGGGAAGATAGTTTCAGTACTTTGGCAAAAGCTGCCGTTGATGGTGTAAAAGATAATTATTATTACCCATTAATAACACTACTAAATTTTTATCAACTAAATGCTAGCTATCCAGTTTGGAATAGAATTAACGATTCTGATGATGGCACTCATATTCTTTCTGAAAAAGATAAAGAGATTATTAAATCTCTTTATATGCTATCTGTAAATAATAACGACATCTATTCTATTAATGTAGCACTTTCATATAGAAAAAGTAATAAAAACTCAATTCTAGATGATGAGTACATTGATAGGCAAAGAATAAGAACATTACCGATATGGAGCACAAAATTTGGATATGCACCTGCCTATGCGAGAATAGCAATACTAGATAGAGATGCTCTTTTTCAGGGTGCCGCATGGGCAATAGTTAATGATATAATGAGAAATGATAATAATTTCGATTATGGCAGGTGGCTTACTAGTTTTGAATATATAATAACAAGTGAATTTAATCAGAAATTTTTAGACCAAAATGAACTTAAAAAATCTCAAGAGATCTCCAAGGAGCTAATAAAAACCCTTACTCCAACGATCTATCTCGATGAAAATCAAACTTATGTTCTTTAGACATAGCTATACTTAAACCAATAACTTTCCTTTTATCCCATTATACACCGCCAGTACATGATCGTGTGCTGGTTTGTGATCGGCGATAAATGACAGGTATGTCAGCGCGCTATTCTCTTAGTTCTTTGGTAAATCAAGATTCAGGTCGCTAGCGTTTCGATATATCCTAGACCAATTCGTAATGTTAAAATATTTTTTCACTCTTAATGATGACGCTGCTCTTTTTTGGCAGGATGACGTAAGTACCGAAATTGAAGTTAAAAAATAACTGAGGCGAAACATGCCAAAAAGAATCAATAAAGTTTCTGATGACCTTTGGATCGGAGACGAACAAGAAGGCTACGCGCCGCATTTTAGAAATACAATCAAAAGAAGAGGAAAAGGTTTTAGTACTGGTTTTGGTACTAGCCATATCATGGAGGACGTTCTTAGCCCTCCCGCAAAAACTGTGGAGCTGATTGATGAAAACGAAACAGATGAAGGCGGGTTTTATGACGCATCTTATCTCCTTTTCTCAGCGGGAACGCATGGAGATTTCATTGATATGAGAGTGAACAGCGTGCATAACAGGCAAACTCTGACTCGCTTTTCACAATTTTTCATGTTCCCAATATTTTTATTTACATATCTAGTTATAAGATTACTTCGCGACGACACTCCTTGGCTATATTTAGATCCAGCCGAATTAGGCATTCTTATCTTCATATTTTCTCTGTGTTTTGTTGAATTTTTTCGACCAATACGAACCCCTGTTAGATTCCATCATAAAAATCAGGAGGTTTACGTTTACCACAAAAAAGCACTATATCGGATCCCTTGGAGTGAATGCGAAATCGCTTCAATGTATGCACCTCACCATGTCGGTTATGGTGCTTTTTCGGATGCATATAATCTAAACCTTTGGTTGTACCCTAAACACTGTGTAGAAGGAGAATGCGGAAGCCAGCCAGTAGCTTTAAACTTGGTAACTGCGGTAGGCGAGCATGGAGAAGTATATACCTATTGGGAGTATATCCGCCGATTTATGACTAAGGGAGAAAAGGGTATCCTAACAGGAAACATGCAACAAAAAGTGCTCTTTAGTTTTCCTAACCCTGAATGGAACACAAAAGCCAAAGTGATTGGTTGGTGTTTGTCACCGATCTTTTATGGGTTGTTGCCTTTTATTTCCCCCTCACAGTTTGCTATTCGCTTCAACCCAATCAAAGACCATTGGCCTGAAGAGGTTCACAAATGGACAGGGAAAACCATTGATTGGCACTAAGCTGACCCCATTAAAGCCAGCTCGTGATCATGTGCTGGCTAAAAAAAATACGCATACTAATTTTATGCAAAGTTATGAGATATAGTTTTTCTACGAAAAAAGTCATATTGCTACTAGGTGTCGTCTTAACGCCGGCAACCGGGTGTTTGCAAAATGAAGAGCCAAGCTTCAATGAGCTCATCCAGCAAGGCCCCTCCGTTCTAGCCTATTATTTTGGCGAGCATTCACCGATTAGTCAGCAATCTGATCCTTATATTTCTAGCTTATACCGACCTGGCGACCTTCTATATCAACCCATCCTGGATTTTCAAAATGGTCGCTTAGACAAGGCAGTTCCAAAGCTAAAATCTTTGTCTGAAGGTGGCAACGCTGATGCAATGTTCTGGTACGCGGATTTTCTAACAAAAAGTAGTGTTAAGACTAAGCACGAAGGGTATCTATGGTTTGAAAAGGCCGCAAAACTGGGTAATCCGTATGCTGCAATGGTGCTTGTACCTACAAGTAAGATTTGTAAAGACTACTTCAAGGAGTTGTGCAGTATTCATTGGCAGGATACCGCAAAGAGCCTATTAGAAAAACGAGCCGCAGGCGGCGATCTACGGGCCAAGTATTATCTTGAAAGGCCAATTAACCCTCACACCAAAGCAGATTTCGAGAAGATGTTAGCCTTGGTCGACGAATCAGCCAAGATGAACTTTTTTATCCCTACTTTGGATATGCTTAAATTCTATGAAGGCATGGGAGATAGCACTGATTCCGAAATAGTACGCATTCTTCAAATCGTAGCGAAATATAACTTCTTGCCTGCTTATATCGCTTTAAATGAGTTTTCAACCAAAAATGAAATTTATCCAACGGCAATAAAGTTGGGTTCAAAAGTACAGTTAGAAATAGATGCTCTTCGCTGTACCAAAGAAAGCCATAAACTGGCTATACAAGATTTAATAGATTGTTTATCCAAAGCGTACACACTGAATGACTTTTATAATGAGCCTTTTACACTTAAATACATGGTTTTACCCGATGATCCAAACCTCATTCAGAAGGCAAAAGAAAAATCAAAAGCCTTCATCGATACAATGACCCCTACTGTTTACATAGATGAAATGCATGTAGATGGCTTCTTCTAGTCCTTCAACAACTTCCCCTTAACCCCATTAAACACCGCCAGTACACGATCGTGTGCTGGTTTGTGATCGGCGATAAAAGACAAGCATGTCAGCGCGCTATCCTCATAGTTTTTCGGGAGTGCCAAGTTCAGATCGCTAGCGATAGTACGAACATAATCGAGTTGCTTCTTTGAAGGTAATTTCAACTCATCAGGGATCGCATCTTGAATCGTGTCTGTCAGTTTCTCGGAAAAGTCCGGCCAGTCATTGAGGTTGATCTTCGTTTCCTCTGCCAACCTCAAAAAGCGTTGCTGTTCTTCGCTAAGCGAATAGGTAAAGGTGACTGCGCCAACCGAAAACTCGACTTCTTTCATTTTTATGCTCTTATCGAAACTGCTGTTTTCTCGATGCTATCAATGCAGTCGCTTGAATGTTGTCTGACTCCTGCGAGTTTCCGTCCATGAGTTTCTCTCTGATCTTTCGGCCAAATCTTGCTCGCTGAGCAACTTTTCGCCCAACCCACAAGCAATACCTTGCTCTCCCCTTTTCATGACTAGTCTAACTTACTGTTTTCATTGAACTCACTCACTGGCACACCCCTTGCGTTATTCCCACTGTAGTAAACAACCTCCTCCGAATTTTTATAGGGAAATTAAGATGCCAACTCCTTGTTATATCGCCATCGAAGGCAAAACCCAGGGCAACATCACTGCCGGTGCCTTCACCGCTGACTCTGTCGGTAACATCTACGTGGAAGGCCACGAAGACGAGATGCTGGTACAAGCCTTTGACCACATCGTGACCGTACCCACTGACCCACAAAGTGGTCAGCCTTCAGGCCAGCGTGTTCACAAGCCGTTCAAGTTCACCGTGGCACTGAACAAAGCGGTTCCCCTGATGTACAACGCACTGGCCTCCGGCGAGATGCTGCCGAAGATTGAGCTCAAGTGGTACCGCACTTCTGTAGAAGGTAAGCAGGAGCACTTCTTCTCCACCATCCTGACTGACGGCACCATCATCGATATCGATTGCAACATGCCTCACTGTCAGGACGCACAGAAGAAAGAGTTCACTCAGCTGGTGACTGTCTCTGTGGCCTACCGCAAGATTGACTGGGAGCACACGGTGGCTGGTACTTCCGGTGCAGATGACTGGCGTGCGCCTATCGAAGCTTAAGGCTTCCTGGCAGAAGGCGTGTTTCTTTGTGAAGCAGGCCTTTCTGACCTCACCCGCCCTCGCGGCGGGTTTTGTCGTCAGACAGTGACGTCTGATGAAGCTTCTGAAGTCTCTCAGAAGCAATGGATAGTTCTTGCTGGGTATCTCTATGGCTACGGAAAGCGGTCTCCAATTTACTCTTAACGTCGAAGGCTTGCCTGACGACACCTTTGTGGTGGTCGACTTTCAGGGCGAAGCCCATCTCTCGGCCCCTTTCTGTTTTGATATCAAGCTGGCCAGCCGCAATGAAGCGGTGTCTGAAAATGACACGGTGGACCGTAATGTCACACTGGTAATTTGGCAGGACGGGGAGCTCAAGCAACGCTTTCACGGGATTGTCCGCCGTTTCTCACGGGGTGATACGGGTTTTCATCACACCCGTTATGCACTGGAGATGGTGCCGTCCCTTGCCAGACTGTCCCTTCGTCAGAACAGCCGTATCTTCCAGCAGCAGTCTGCCCCGGAAATCATGAGTATTCTCCTGCAGGAGATGGGCATTGATGATTATGCGTTCTCGCTCTCCGGCACGCCGCAGACCCGTGAGTATTGTGTTCAGTACCGGGAAACGGACCTTGAATTCTTAGAACGTATTGCGGCGGAAGAAGGCATTTTCTATTGCTTTCTGCACAGTAAAGACAAGCACACCGTGCTGTTCTCGGATGATACCCAGACCCTGTCTGCCTCGGGCCTTGCGCTGCCTTATAACGTGAATGTCGGTGGTATCTCCAAAGAGAACTTCGTGAAAGGCTGGCAGTCTTCGGCGCAGGCAAGACCGTCTTCCGCGCAGCTGAAAGATTACAGTTTTAAAAAACCGGCCTATGGCTTTTTGCACGAACACGCGGGCACGGAAATGGCCTTTCAGCGTGGCACGTATGAGCATTATGACTACCCGGGGCGTTATAAGAGTGATGCCGCCGGGAAACCCTTTACCCAGTACCGCCTTGAGCATTTAAGACGTGATGCCATCACGGCGACAGCACAAAGCAATGTCCCGCAGGTTCAGCCGGGCATGCTGTTTGACCTGGTGGACCATCCGGATGACGCCACGAACCGTGACTGGGTGGTGGTCTCTACCCAGTGTGAAGGCACTCAGCCGCAGGCGCTGGAAGAGGCTGGCGGTGAGGGCATGACGACGTTCCACAATACTTTTTCAGTGATTCCTGCTCACCGGCCGTGGCGTCCGACACCGCAACCCAAGCCTTGTGTCCATGGCCCGCAAATCGCGATTGTTACCGGTCCCGATGGCGAGGAAATCTTCTGTGATGAGCATGGCCGGGTGAAGGTGCAGTTTCCCTGGGACCGTTATGGCAACAGTGATGATGCCTCCAGTTGTTGGGTACGGGTCTCTCAGGGCTGGGCGGGCGGTCAGTATGGCATGATGGCTATTCCCCGCATCGGTCATGAGGTGATTGTCTCTTTCCTTGAAGGTGACCCGGACCAGCCGATTGTTACCGGGCGCACGTATCACGCCACCAATGTGCCGCCTTACCCGCTGCCCGCCAACAAGACGCGTACGGTACTCAGAACCGAAACCCATCAGGGGGAAGGCTTTAATGAGCTGCGCTTCGAGGACCAGGCGGGGCAGGAAGAAATCTATGTCCACGCCCAGAAGGACATGAACCTGCTGGTCGAGAATGACCGCAAGGACAACATCAAACATGACCTCCATCTGGATGTGGAGAATGAAAGGTTCCAACATATCAGGGTCGATGACCACCTGACGGTAGACGGGCAATCCAAAGAGCATGTGAAAGGTGATATCAGCCTGACAGTCGATACCTCACTGCACATCAAGCAAGGAAAGAAACAACTGCTCGAAGCAGGCACCGAAATTCACCATAAAGCGGGCGACAAAGTCATCATCGAAGCAGGCACCGAAATTACCGTCAAAACCGCCGCTGGCTTTGTAAAGCTGGATCCTGCAGGGGTTCATATTTCAGGTCCTGTAGTCAACCTCAACTCAGGAGGCAGTGCGGGAAGTGGTAGCGGGTTTGGGGGACTCAAACCTATGCTGCCAAACGAACAACGCGCATTTAATCGACGGGTCATGATACTTCACGACAAGTCTGAAGAACCTGTTCCATTTGTGGATTATCGAATCGAACTCGCTGACGGAACTGCGTTTGAGGGTCAATCTGACAAAAATGGCATTGCTTACTTCGTTGAGTCTGGCGAAGAACCACAACCCTTTAAAGTTTACTTGAGAGATGAAGGATGAATTGGAGATTAGCCAGTGAAGGGAGAACCACACCTTCCAGTGATTCTGAGCCACTAGTCGTTCGTGCCCCTATGGGGAATCAGTTTTGGCTTGAGAATACCAGTGGCAGCAGCTTAGATGTTAAGTACTATGTTAACGGTCAAGCTTCTCCTTCGCTTCCCCAAACAGCAGATAAACCAACAGTGTTGGACAACAGCCTTGCGGGAACAACGGGTAAGCTAGAAATAGAAGTCGACGGGGAAAAAACGACACTCATTGAGAATATTGATTCATCGTTACTCTCCGCACCGGGTGACCTTCGTGGAGGAATAATTGTTGGCAAACCGGGAGAGGTTGCACCAACGCCTAGCCCCAAAGTTCACTTTGACCCGACAGCTCCCCCTCTCGATTCAAGGATATTGTTGCCTGACAATGCGTTAGGAAACACGGAGGTAGATGTTATTTCTGTTGTGCCCAGCATGCCTAATACCCAGGCGATCACCGAAGAAGGTATCTACAGTGTCGATACATTGTCCGACGGACAAGTGTTTTGGGTACTTGAGTCGTTTATGCAGAACTCAATTGCCACGTCAGCAAACGAGTTTTCGGTGGCCATCGGCCAAACCGTTCGTCATGGAAAGGAACTTGGTAGTGCAGGCGCAAGAAGTTTTTTGAAAGAAGTGCTCTTTCAAGGAAAGTTTGCAGTGAAAAACATTTCCTCCTGGGGGGGTAAAGCCGCAATTGTATTTAAAGGCAATCACCGCTCACGCTCCTTTCTGACAGCTATCATGTATGGCGTCAAAAACAACAAAATGTCATATATATCTAGTTACGCTGAAGTTGCAACTGAGTTACTCAACAAAAATATAACTGGCGCATATAAAGCCGCGGCAACTGGAAGTATGCCCCTTAAATCTGGGAATTTTATCGGTTTCGCAATAGCAACGGCATTTGATATTCATGCGTTCATGAAAGACGACGACCCAGAAAAAAATTGGGGCGATCTTCTGGGGATGTTAGGTGTGACATTTGTAAAAGTCTGGGCAGCAGGTTTTGTCGGTCTACTCACAGCAGCAGGTCTATTGGCTTTTTTCGGCGCCCCCGTTCTCTTGGTCGTAGGTTTAGGTGCAGTTGCGTCTATTGTTGCTGGGGTGGGTCTAGATTATCTGGACTCTTATTTTGGAATCAAAGAAGGTGCCCGTAAGATAGGACGGGGGTTTGTTGAGATTATAGACAGCCTGCTTAGCTTTTCGTTTGATGACCTTCAGCGTATGGTGGAAACTTGGGAGCAGGACTTTAAGTCCTCCTTAAGAGAAAACGACCCGAATGGCTACTGTGCTCTATTTTGCAGCGATCCGCTCAACCAATTAGATGCGTGGATGAGGGGTCTCGGTGGTAGAGGGCTTGGAGGCAGATTCTAGTGGCAACCACAACTACGACGTTTAACACCGGAGAGAAGGCCGTAAATGCAGCAAGCTTCGCATTTATTTTTAGTTCGATTTTTTGCCTTGTGTTTACGCTAATCTTCTATTTGACGAATGATGAGAAGTACCTTTTTAAGAACATTGCATTCGCATTCATAATATTTGTAATTTCTTTTTCCTACATTTCTGGTCGGAGTTATAAAAACGGCAATCCCATCCATTATTGGGCATCAACATCTCAAAAAGTAATGATTTGCTATTATTTAACGTTCGGCTTACAGCCTTTATTTTTCATTACCTCTCTTCCCGGCACTGCGTATTGGGCTATGACGTTCATCTCACTGAGCTCTGGTCTAGTGAGCTATGCTTTTGGTAAACATTATTTTGACCCCAAAACACAGAGCCAGAAAATGGCAAAAGAGGGCATGCTAAAACAAGACTACGCTGCTGGGTCTCGAACGGCTTCGGGCAGTATTTTTCATGCATTTCGAACGCCAACTAACCCTGTCGCATTGCTGTTTGTAAAAACCTTCAAGTCCATACTCATTGGGTTTGCCATTCTCGCTGTATTGTTCGGAGCTGGTGCAGGATTTATTCTCTTAGCTTTATTTAAAACAATAGTGCCGGCCACGACTGAAATATCCCCCCATGCTGTCGTTTTGTTTCTGGTCATGCTTCCCATGACAACGGCAGGAATGGCTTACTTATACCCCATAACAGCGTTTATAAAACAATGGGGATTGAACAGTACAGCGAGTAGCGAAAAATGATCACTCAATTAGGAAGAACATTTTTCGTATTTATATGTTTATGTAGTGCAATACCTATAAAAACCTTTGCATCAATAGAGGGCAGCTATTCCACTCCCTCTGATGCAAGGGCATTGAGACAATATGTGGTTGGTGTGTTCAGCGGTAAGCTCGCCATCGAAAATGACGGAGACATCTACCTCGCGAAAGAAATGGATAGGACTGAAAGAGCAGAGTTTGCGGAATATCTTATGATGGGTAGCTCCGAGCTGAATGAGGCGAAATGTCTAGTGACACCGTCTAAAGACATCGCGTTAATCGAAACGGCTGCGTCATCCGCCGGAGCTGATGTCACCGAGGTAATGGCATCCGGTGAATCCGCACTGAAATTTGTTGATGATCAGAACCAAAAGGCCATTATCACGCTCACGCCGAAATACAAGATCCGCCAGATACTGTGTGCTTCGGAAACAGAAATTGAGATCGCTAAAAGTAAGACTTTCTTCTTTAGCAGGCTGATGGGTATTGTCCCTTTGGTTAAAAACTAAGAATTTAATAAGGAATAAGTCATGGGAAATGCAGTTCGACTGGGGGATACGGGAACAGACCACGATGGTTTCCCACCAACGCTAACAACCGCGGGTTCTGGCACAGTTAAAATTGATGGTATCCCAGTTTGCAGATTGGGCGATCCACTGGCGCCTCATGACAAACCTAAGCACCCTCCACATGGTCGCAGTATTGCGGCAGGTTCAACGACGGTTTTTGCAGATGGAAAACCCGTAGCAAGAACGGGAGACCCAGTAAGCTGCGGTGGCGTGGTTATTGGCGGCGGCACAGTAAATATCGGTTAGACCTGTTGTCTTGCTCTGACTTTTCTTAGTTTATCTTCCCAAACTAACCGCCTGATCTCTGAATATATTGGGCGGAATCAACCTTCACCAATTCAAATACCTAGCCCCAGAAACTTCTTATTTCAGCTCAAACCAACCTGACTAATCCGGCCAAATCTTGCTCGCTGAGCAACTTTTCGCCCAACCCACAAGCAATACCTTGCTCTCCCCTTTTTAGGTTTAATCTAAACCATTGTTTTCATTGAACTCCATCACTGGCACACCCCTTGCGTTATTCCCACTGTAGTAAACAACCTCCTCCGAATTTTTATAGGGAAATTAAGATGCCAACTCCTTGTTATATCGCCATCGAAGGCAAAACCCAGGGCAACATCACTGCCGGTGCCTTCACCGCTGACTCTGTCGGTAACATCTACGTGGAAGGCCACGAAGACGAGATGCTGGTACAAGCCTTTGACCACATCGTGACCGTACCCACTGACCCACAAAGCGGTCAGCCGTCAGGCCAGCGTGTTCACAAGCCATTCAAGTTTACTGTGGCACTGAACAAAGCCGTCCCTCTGATGTACAACGCACTGGCGTCCGGTGAGATGCTGCCGAAGATTGAGCTCAAGTGGTACCGCACGTCTGTCGAAGGTAAGCAGGAGCACTTCTTCTCCACCATCCTGACTGACGGCACCATCATCGATATCGATTGCAACATGCCTCACTGTCAGGACGCACAGAAGAAAGAGTTCACTCAGCTGGTAACCGTCTCTGTGGCGTACCGCAAGATTGACTGGGAGCACACGGTGGCTGGTACTTCCGGTGCAGATGACTGGCGTGCGCCTATCGAAGCTTAAGGCTTCCTGGCAGAAGGCGTGTTTCTTTGTGAAGCAGGCCTTTCTGACCTCACCCGCCCTCGCGGCGGGTTTTGTCGTCAGACAGTGACGTCTGATGAAGCTTCTGAAGTCTCTCAGAAGCAATGGATAGTTCTTGCTGGGTATCTCTATGGCTACGGAAAGCGGTCTCCAATTTACTCTTAACGTCGAAGGCTTGCCTGACGACACCTTTGTGGTGGTCGACTTTCAGGGCGAAGCCCATCTCTCGGCCCCTTTCTGTTTTGATATCAAGCTGGCCAGCCGCAATGAAGCGGTGTCTGAAAATGACACGGTGGACCGTAATGTCACACTGGTAATTTGGCAGGACGGGGAGCTCAAGCAACGCTTTCACGGGATTGTCCGCCGTTTCTCACGGGGTGATACGGGTTTTCATCACACCCGTTATGCACTGGAGATGGTGCCGTCCCTTGCCAGACTGTCCCTTCGTCAGAACAGCCGTATCTTCCAGCAGCAGTCTGCCCCGGAAATCATGAGTATTCTCCTGCAGGAGATGGGCATTGATGATTATGCGTTTTCTTTATCCGGCAGCCCGCAGACCCGTGAGTATTGTGTCCAGTACCGCGAGACGGACCTTGAGTTCTTAGAACGTATAGCGGCGGAAGAAGGCATTTTCTATTGCTTCCTGCACAGTAAAGACAAGCACACGGTGCTGTTCTCAGATGATACCCAGACTCTTTCTGCCTCGGGCCTTGCGCTGCCTTATAACGTGAATGTCGGTGGTATCTCCAAAGAGAACTTCGTGAAAGGCTGGCAGTCTTCGGCGCAGGCAAGACCGTCTTCCGCGCAGCTGAAAGATTACAGTTTTAAAAAACCGGCTTATGGCTTTTTACATGAGCACGCAGGCACGGAGATGGCCTTTCAGCGTGGCACGTATGAGCATTATGACTACCCGGGGCGCTATAAGAGTGATGCCGCCGGGAAGCCTTTTACCCAGTACCGCCTCGAGCATTTGAGACGTGATGCCATCACCGCAACGGCGCAAAGTAATGTCCCACAGGTTCAGCCGGGGATGCTGTTTGACCTCGTGGACCATCCGGATGACGCCACGAACCGTGACTGGGTGGTGGTCTCTACCCAGTGTGAAGGCACTCAGCCTCAGGCGCTGGAAGAGGCCGGCGGTGAGGGTATGACGACGTTCCACAATACCTTTTCGGTCATTCCGGCTCATCGGCCTTGGCGTCCGACACCGCAACCCAAACCTTGTGTCCATGGCCCGCAAATCGCGATTGCCACCGGTCCCGATGGTGAGGAAATCTTCTGTGATGAACATGGCCGGGTGAAGGTGCAGTTCCCCTGGGACCGTTATGGCAACAGTGATGATACCTCCAGCTGTTGGGTACGGGTCTCTCAGGGCTGGGCCGGCGGTCAGTATGGCATGATGGCCATTCCCCGTATCGGTCATGAGGTAATTGTCTCTTTCCTTGAAGGTGACCCGGACCAGCCGATTGTTACCGGGCGCACGTATCACGCCACCAATGTGCCGCCTTACCCTCTGCCGGCGAACAAGACGCGCACGGTGCTTAGAACCGAGACCCACCAGGGGGAAGGCTTTAACGAACTTCGCTTTGAGGACCAGGCGGGGCAGGAAGAAATCTATGTCCATGCCCAGAAGGACATGAACCTGCTGGTCGAGAATGACCGCAAGGACAACATCAAGCATGACCTCCATCTGGATGTGGAGAGTGAAAGGTTCCAGCATATCAAGGTGGATGACCACCTGACGGTTGATGGGCAATCCAAAGAGCATGTGAAAGGTGACAAGACGGTCATCAGTGACAACAAAGTCCACATCAAGCAAGGCACAGGGCAACTTGTCGATGCAGGCAATGAAATACACCAAAAGTCCGGTGCCAAGTTAGTGATTGAAGCAGGTAGCCAGATCACGCTAAAAGCGGGGGGCTGTTTCGTCACTGTTGATACTTCAGGGGTACATATATCAGGCCCCGTTGTTGATCTGAATGCAGGAGGCGCAGCAGGAAGCGGAAGTGGATACGGCGGTGCAGCACCCACATTGCCAGGACAACTGCCACCCAAGCCAGAAAACCCACTCCCTATGCTGACACCAGCACAAATAGCTACCATGAAGTCCGCCGCGCCATTCTGCGAAGAATGTGAAAAATGTAAGGATGGCCAATGCGAGATATAGCCCAAGAGACAGAGGCTCCTCTCTATTGGTATGCCATATTCAACGGAACCTGCGATGACAAAGCGTTGGCAGATTTCTATCGCTTTGGCGGTAATGACGCCAAACCACTTTGGAGCGGGACCCCCTACGCAGAATGGCATGAGGTGATGCCTTATATCGCTGACGTTTCGCACTTGCCTGATTTCATTACCTGGACGGAGCAGGAAGCGAACGAGGACTGGGGCATTCTCGTTGCAAGCACTCTCCTCTTGCCGGACATATTCCAACATTTTCGCAGTCTCACACTGGTGTGGATGCCATCAGGCAACCATGCCTTTTTCCGTTTCTATGACCCAAGATTCAGTATCGATCTAGCGAACTTCTGTGATGAAGAACAGCGCAACCAAGTGATGGGTCCTTGCCAGCAATGGGTTTCAAAACAACGCACCGTGACCAATTCTACCCCTGTATCTTCAGTCGTTGAGAAACCCTTTCCGTGGTGGGAAGTGCCTGAAGCTGTCGTTAAAAAACTCAGCGAAGAAGACAAATCCGTCCTCATCGCCAACAGCATTAAATGGCTCCGGGAAAATCATGCCGATATCTACTTTTCTTTTCCTGAAAGAACCATTGAAGCCAAGGTCAAGCGCTTGGTTGAGCGCTACAAGGAAGAATTCGGCACGTTAAACAGTTACATCAAAAATGCATTGGATAAAGAGGTGTATCGGTGAGCAGTAACTTAATGACGATGGCTGACGTCGATAACATGTTCAGCAAGATTAAATCGGATTTCGAGACCTCGATTGATGAATACCGCAAACACTCAGAGAACTGGTTTTATGGGTGGGCGCTGGATATGGAACAAAAGGTTATCGTCAATGATAACGAGCAGTCTGCAGATACAGACGAATCAGAAATCGAAGCCGATATCATCACCTGCCCACTTGATGGAAAGATCACTCTTGTTCATTGCTTTGAAGCAGAAGCCTTTGTTCCCATCACTGGCACGCCATTTAAGGTGCAACCGGTCAAATTCGATGATGGGATATTTATCGATTCATACGAACCTGATGGCCCAGCAGTGTCCGGCACAATCGGTAGCGACGGCACCGCTGAGGTCACGCTAGACCCCAAATATCGGGGTAAACCTGTCCGTATCACCTTTTATCCCGAGGTGAGCGAAAGTGACATCAAAACCATGCTCGATTCCTATGACCCAACAATCAACAAGCTCACTGCTTGGTTGGATAAAGAATGGAAAACGCAGCGTAGCGAATGGCAAATCTATCTTAACGATCCTATTGATGTCTGGGACGAAGTCGGGAAGTTTCTCGACAATATGCTGGATGCTGTCGTTGATGCCTGGGATGAAATTGCGGATTTATTCAAGCTACTCGCCAACCCGACAGAGCTAGCGAAAAAACTCTCCAAATATTTGGAAAATCCAGAGTTGATTGCAGAGAAGCTGGCCTCAGCAAAAGAAGAAGCAGAAAGAATGCTGACACTGATAAAAGATGAAGCGCGCTGCTTCTTGTGTCTCAACGCAGTCATCTCTTGGTTCAAAATTCTTAGCCCACTCCAGATCCTTACTCTGGTGTCTGTATCTCTCGCCTCCATTCTGGTTGAGGTTGTCCTCAGTATTGTTATCCCCGGCGGCGCAGTTTTAAGAAATATCAATCGACTCAGAGATGTTGCGGGTACCGCAACCATGGTAGGTGCGTAAATGAGCAGGAAAGGACGCGCCGTCAAGGCCGTGAAGAAAATCAAAGAAGTCGTTGATATCACAAAAGTGGACGCGGTGGATAACATCGATACATTAAAAAAGGTCACCCAACATGGTAATGGAAAGCTCAACGCCAGGGCTAAAGCCACTCAGAGTGTCGAAGGGAAAAACCTAGACGGCGCGACTTCGGAGAAACGCTCTGCGACCCAAAGTTCGCATATCACTTCTGAAAAACCTCGGGATATCGATAACAGCAAAAGCACCACCGAGAAAGGCGACGCAACACAAGGTGCTGGTAAGGACGCATCCGAAGGCTGTCCGGTATCTATGGTCACGGGTGAAGAAACCCTTCAACTTAGCGATGTTACGCTTCCCGGTGCGTTGCCTTACACTTTTACCCGAACCTACAAAACATCAAGCTGTGAGCTCAACTCAAGTTTGGGTTATGGCTGGAGTCACCCTCTCAGCCAATCTCTGATATTCGAAGCGGGCAAATTGTTCTGGAAAGATGCCGAAGGCAAGCGCACCCAACTTCCAGAGCCTACAGAGTCGCGACCTGAAATCTATAACGACCTCGCAGGAGCAGCAGTATTTCTGGGAGAAAAAGGGAATGAATATGTCTTGGCGCAAGCCGGGCAACCCTTTCATCACTTCACCCGCAAAGGGAATACTGCTCAGCTAACGGGTTTATCAGACAAATACAATAACCGCTTAACGGTCGAATACGACGGCTATCAACGACCTCAAGCAGTTATCAACGAACAGGGTATTGCGCTTTGGTTTGTGTATCAAAATGGCCTCATTTCAGCGATTGAGTTCCGCACGCTGAAAACAGACGGCTCAAAAAAAGAATGGGTAACAGAGCGCACCAGTTTCACCTATCACTACAACGAAAACCAGCAACTCATTGATGCCCTTAACACTTCAGGCGAAGGCGAGCACTATCAATATGACGAGGCCAACGTCATCTCACTGCGCAAAATGGCAGGTGGCGTCGAGTTCGGCTGGCAGTGGGAAGGTGAAGGAAAAGAAGTTCGTTGTGTCCATCACTGGAGCAATACTGGTTACGACACCAAATTCGAGTGGGATGACGCCTCCAATGCCGTCGAAATCACCTATTCAGACGGCAGCACTGCCGCTTACCAACATGATGAAAACGCCAAGCTGATAGCGCAGACAGATCCCGATGGCGCCGTTACAAAAAACGAATTCAATGAAAATGGCGATTTAGTCCTCACTGTCGACCCGCTTGGTAATGAAACCCGTCACTTCTACAATGACTTCCAACAACGCGTACTGACCGTTCTACCTGATGGTGAGGTGATTGAATACCAATACTGGCGAGGCAACCTTCGCCGGGTCATTCAAGGCAAGCGCAACTGGCGCTACAAATATAACGCGCAAGGAGACATCACCGAAAAACGGGATCCACTTGGCCAAGACACTTTCTACCGATACAACGGACAAGGTCAGTTAACCGAAATCGCCTACCCGGACGGCAGCAAGCATAAATTGGCTTGGAATAGACTGGGTATGCTGATTGGCGAAACCTATCCCGATGGTTCTCAAGCTTCCTATCGCTACGATATTTTCGGTCGCATCATTGTTGAAAAGTCGGCTATTGGCGCTGTCACTCAGTATGAGTGGGACAACGCTGATAGGCTGAGCAAGGTGAAGCTCCCTTCCGGCCAAACTAAGCACTTCGAATACAATGCTTACGGCAAGGCAACCCGTGTTGTTGATGAAAACGGTCTGGAAACCCAGTACGACTATCACCCGAACACCGACCTTGTTAGTCAGGTCATCCAACCTGACGGCTCTACTCTTCGTTACCAGTACGAAAACGCCAAAAACTTCGTTACCGCCATTATCAATGAGCGCAACGAAACCTATCACATCGATTATTTCGCCAACGGTCTCGTTCGCAGTGAAACGACCTTTGATGGCCGTCGCTTTGCCTATGAATATGACCTCAACGACAAACTACTGAAGAAAACTGAGACCGGCACTCAAGGCACAGAACTGGAAACCGTTTTTGAGCGCGACGCCATAGGCAGGCTAACCAAGAAAATCCTGCCTGATGGACAAGAGGTCACCTACAGCTACGACGCTTACGGACAGTTGATTGGTGTTGATGATGGGGACACTCCCCTTGCGTGGCAATATGATTTGCTTGGCAGGCTCACCGAGGAACACCAAAGCTGGGCATCGAACTTCTTCGAGTATGACAGTGTCGGACATCTCTCCCACTGGCAATTGCCAGATGCCAATAAGCTCAGCTTTGAACGCTCTGCTGGCGGTGTGCTCAACCGTATCATGCTCAACGATGAGCAACTGACCCGTCACCATTATCAAAATGGTTTGGAAACGGCCCGCAAACAAGGCGACATTCTCAGCCGCTTTCAGCATGACGAACAGGGGCGACTGACTGCTCATACCCAGCACCAAAACGGACGACAGACACAATCCCGTCAATATCTGTATGGCGCTGATGGTAACCTGAGCGAGATGGCCGACAGCCGATTTGGTACGGTTTATTACGACTATGACCCGCTTTCACGACTGAAGAATACAAGGGGTGTGGTAGAAGAGTCGTTCGCCCACGACCCAGCAGGAAACCTGCTTGATCAAGTCATCGGTGCCAAGGCTGGCACTAAGCCATTCGATGTTGAAGGTAATCAACTCAAATTCCACGGCGACAGCCACTATGAATACGATGAATTTGGCCGACTGACTGCAGAAAAACGCGGCAAAGAGCAAAGCCTAGTCACGCAGTATGAGTACGACTGCCAACACCGCTTAACCAAAGCCACATTGCCAGACGGTTCGTTCGTCACCTATAAATATGATGCGTTTGGTCGGCGCATTGAGAAGCGTGTGACAAACAAGCTTGGCAGTGTGAAGACTACTGAGTTTGTCTGGCAAGGCGACACCTTGATTGCCGAAACCAGCAAAGACCATTATCAGACCTACATCTACGAACCCGGCACCTTCAAACCGTTGGCAATGCTGTCAGGTGAAGGCACAGATTGTCAGGCTTGCCACTACCACCTAGACCAAATCGGTACCCCAACAGATATTACCGATTTACACGGTAAATCCGTTTGGTCGGTGCAGTACCGCGCATACGGCAATGTGCTAAGAAAGCATGTTGAAGAGATCTCCAGCCCATTGCGTTTTCAGGGGCAATATTTCGACGAAGAAACAGGCCTTCACTACAACCGACACCGTTACTACAGCCCAAATACAGGGCGATTTGTTACAGCTGACCCCATCGGTTTAGCGGGTGGATTAAACAACTACCAGTATGTACCCAATCCGACGGGATGGGTGGATCCGTTGGGGTTGATTAATAAATCGGCGAATGGGTGTCCCACTGGAAATAGTGTAGATACTGAGCCCGAAGTCGAAGTCCCTCAAAATCAAAGAAATGTTCTTTCTGAGGCAGAAACACCGAAAATAAAATATAGAGCATTAACGGAATCGCAAGCTAAAGATGCCCTACAAGGAAAAGACATAAAACCCAAAAACATCAATGAAAATTATTCAATACAAGAGCATATTGACGATGGAAGTTTATCTACGCAGTATATATCATTAGGTTCAGAGAAAGCTGCGAGGCGATATGCTCGCCCGAACCCCAAACGGGGAAAGATTAATAAAAGTGTTATAATTGAAGTCGACACTTCAAAGATAGAACTATCTAGCGTTCATGATGTATCAAAAGGTATAGATCCTTCAACAGGGAAAAAGTTAAAGGATCCTGGATATAGATATTCTAGAAAAGACAAGGAAGTTCTAATTGAAGGAAAAATTCCATCTAATGCTTATAAGGTTATAGAATAAAAATGAACATTGATGAAGAAATAAAACAACTTTCAAATCAGATTGATATAGCTATGAAATTTGAATCTTACGATGAAGATGAAGAGTATGAAAAAAACAAATCATCAAAATATGACGTCTTAAAATTCATATTAGAAAAGCATGATGAATTGAAGAAAAAAATAATCAGCAACACTGAATTTGTTAATTTATTCAATAAGTGCATTCTTATACTTATTAATAATACAGGATGTTCAGAAGACTTTGAAATACTAGAGGAGATATTGGATAATCTTTATGAAAAAAACTTAATAGACTCAGTTAAATATAAGGAAATTATTAGCAAGTCAAATTTAGGAAGATGGATTGAATAAATTTAACTTTCTAAGATATTTTTTCTTAATCAACAGTCCGTGACGTTTATTAAGGATGCATGACATGTGGAGACATCATCCACTCTCAACAAAAGCATTATGACGAATTTTCATGTCGAAACATCATAATTGATAGTTCAGGTGGAAACATGGACATCGAAAATCGATATGAGATTAGGACTCTCAGAAAAGATAAATAAATTATCAAAGGAATCAATGTTATAGAGAAGTCTGCATATTTATCGTTAGCAGTGCTCTGTTGCTGCCTCGTAGTTCGGTAGAGAAAATGAAACATCTCGAGGTAACAGCAGAGCGACAAATTAAGTGATAGTTAAAAATGTAGATTTTAAGTTCAGCACATGGGTGCATGATGATAAAGAAGTAATGTTCCGTTATTCAAATTCTGGCGCCGCGGTTTTTAGTCAATCCCACAGACTAATTGTTGCTATGGAGTACTTACCAAGCGGCCATCTAGATGCAAAGGTGCTAGGTTTAGATGGAAATATTGTTACGTCAATTACCCCATCAGAAGAAGATATTTCCTATCAATACATCGTTGCCCATCCTTCATCTAAGAGTGGCATAGCTGTTGTTGCCTCATATTCAGAATTGGTTGGTCATTTCCAAGATTGGCACTTTGAAGTCAACCTTGATGATTTCAGTATTGGTAATAGGCTTACTCCAGCCTATTGAAGTCGAAAGCCGAAGCTAATTCCTGACTTTCACCAACAACCACTCACAAAACGCATGGGTCGACAGGTTTCGTTGCTGAGCTTTCTCATCCATTCGGCCTGATGCCACCACACTCACCCAGTCTTCCAGCATAGCTTTAAAGCCCTTGGTTTCGAGAGTATCTGTCCAATCTGCCAGTTCAACAGTTTGGGTGACGCCGTTTTCGAATTTCTCGCCTTTCAGGAAGCCGTTAAATTGATAAGCTTCGTTTTCAAAGGCCAACGACACTGACTCGCAGGTTTTGCCAAACTGGCGGTTCATTTGGCCATTGAACAGAGTGCCATTTTCTTCCCAGGAGAGGTTGATCATGGCGATTTCATCGCCCGCTTTCTGGCACACCACCTGAATGTCTTGCTGATCAATGTTTCCATGGATATTGAGCGAATCAATCACGTGGATCATGTCATCAAAAATGAAGTCCTGTGCTTTGCCTGTCAGATTGAGTCGATGTTTGTGCCATGTAAGCGTTCGAAGATCAGCTCGGCCCACCAGCGTGTTCCAAAGTGGAATGTAGCGGCGATTGAAGCCAACTAACAAAGGGACGGATTTTTGCTCTGACAAATCATGAAGCTTTTGGTAGTCGGCAAAATTCAGCGTGGCAGGCTTATCAACGAAAACGGGAATATGCTGCTCCATAAAGAACGTTGCAATAGCAGCATGCGTCTCGCTGCTGGTGTGGATCATCACACCATCGATATTCATCTTTACCAGCTCGCGATAATCGCGGCAGGTTTCCGCAATGCGATATTCGCTAGCGACTGCTGCCAGTTTTTCTGGGTTGCGGGTACAAAAGATAAGTTCGAGATTTGGCATGCGGGTGAGCAAAGGAAGGTAGGCTTTAGTAGCAATATCACCCAAACCGATAACGGCAATTCTCATTCATTTCCCTTTCATTGTTGAAGCAAATTGCTTGCTGATTCGGAGCCATTCGCAAGCTGAAAACCTGGCTTGGAGGGTATCATTTCTGTACCAATTTAGACTCCAGACGCGTCACACTAAAGAGACATTTTCGATATTCACCTTCTCTATTCCGTTCTCACTGCTTTTGTTGTTCCCTCGCTTATTGACACCTATTTGGCGCCATTGATAAGTTACGTTATAACATAACAAATCAGTTTGGCTAGGATGCTCATCCAGACCATAGAGAAGCATGTTAGATGCTCGCGTTGGGTCTGTATTTCAAGGGATATATGAATGAAAGACATTAAACCTATTTTCCGGAATCTCGAGAAAATGCTCCGGCAGTCGTCATGGTTTGATGATGGTTGGGAAATCTATAACCGTGGCGTGTACATGCAGCTTTATAAGGAAAATTGGCACAATGAGGCTCAAGGCGGCATCCACTTTGAAACCTATATCGAAGCGCCGCAGTTAAAGCAGAAAGAGTTTCCTATCTGTATGCACGCAGAAGAAGACTGCCCTTCACAATCTGAATTTGTCCGCAAATTTATGGATCTTGAAGGTGAGAAAATCAAGGGCTGGAAAGGCTATCAAACCATAGGGAGCGGTTATCACATTTGTCAGCGCAACCTGCCTCTCAACTTCAAAAATCTCGAACAAAAGCTGTATGAAGAATTTAACCGTCTCCGACAACTTGAAGGCGGTATTGAGCAGACATTAAGTGAGCTTTGAAGGACAGATAACGATGAAGCGGAATCAAAGTCCTTGTATTGATGTGTGTGATTTTTCTGGCCCCAAAGGGTGGTGTTTGGGGTGTGGCCGCACACGCGAAGAATGCCAAACATGGAAAGGCATGAAACCCTACGACAAGAACACCCTTCAAAAGGCACTGAAGAAACGGATGGTAAAGATTAAAACCCTACACAGTGAGAAAGACTAGACCCCCAGCCTTTCACTTCTATTCTACCCGTCCATTACTCAATGTATCTAAAGGCTGTAGTCGCGTTCTACTTTAGCGATGCGGGTCGTGAATGCGGCATACCATTTTTCCCGCCCAAGCTTCTGAGCTCCCACATGCTCAACGTTCGCTTTCCACTGTTTGATGGAGTCGAGATCCTTCCAGTAGGAGACCGTGATCCCCAAACCATCTCTGACTGATTCTATGCCAAGAAAACCTGGCTCCTGAGCGGCCAGTTCAACCATGCGTTCAGCCATATCGCCATAACCATCTTCAACATCAGTTCTTACGTTGGTAAATATCACCGCGTAATAAGGGGGTTTAGGGGTTTTCGCAATGTCAGGCATAGGTATTCCTTTACCAATGAGGGATTCGCTACTCAGCATACGGAAGCGTATCCGTAAGTACACCTTTGCAGTGCAGGTAAAGTGTTTTTTCGTCACAAAGTAGCATTGTGCATGAACACTTAACTGCTTAGCTTTAAATCTGTTCCCACCGGAATCAAGAGGTTAAGCAGTTATGGTCAGCATCTCTCTTACTAGGTTAATACGCAGTCTGTTCTTGGCTATCACACTGATGGCAGTATCTTTATCAGCACTCGCGAAAGACCTCCCTGTGGTCAAAGTTGGGGTTTTGAAGTTCGGCACCATTAACTGGGAAATGGATGTTATTAAACGTCACAAGCTGGATGAAAGAGCAGGCTTTATCCTTGATATCACACCTCTGGCTTCCAAGAATGCCTCTTCCGTCGCGCTACAAGGTGAGGCTGTCGACGTTATTTTTTCTGATTGGGTCTGGGTCAGTAGGCAACGTGCAGCGGGCAAAACCTACACCCTCTCACCCACTTCTGCGACGGCAGGCGGTATGTTCGCAGCTGCCGATATTCAGCTCTCTTCACCCTGCGATATTGAGGGTCAGAAGCTCGGCATCGCAGGTGGCGCGGTCGACAAAACCTGGCTCCTTTACCAAGCCTATTGCGAAGCCAAAGAAAACAAAGCAATCAGCGCGTTGACTGAACAACAGTTCGTTGCGCCTCCACTGTTGAACAAGCTTCTGATGCAAAACAAAGTCCCGGTCGGAATTAACTTCTGGCATTACGGCGCAAGACTCGAAGCGGCAGGGTTCCAGCCTGTTATCAGTCTTGATGAAATCGTCAAAGGCTTGGGGATCGATACTCAAGTGCCTATGCTTGGTTGGGTGTTCGATGAGAAGTGGGCGAATGCGAATCCATCTTTGGTCTCAGCGTTTTTGAAAACATCTGCCGAAGCGAGAGCTATGTTGCGATCCTCCGATGCAGAATGGGATGTCATCAAGCCACTCACCAAGGCAGAGAATGACGAGGTGTTCAATGCGCTTAAAACTGCTTATCGGCGCGGCTTCTCGGGCACGTTTGGTGAGGAGCAGTTGAATGCCGCCGCAAAAATCTTCGATATTCTCGCCAAAGAAGGCGGGCCGAAACTGGTGGGTAAGTCAACCACACTGAGTGACGGCACATTCTGGCTAAAGCCATAAACGGGAACAGCTAACGAGTGAGCTTATCGAGCTATCAACGCTACCTACTCCCCGTTCTGCTGCTGGTGTTTTGGCAGTGGTCAGCGGCGCTGGTTAACAGCGCCGAATATCCAACGCCTGTTCAGGTCTACAACGCGTTTGTTTTTGAGCTACTCAATGAGCAGATGCTTTCTCATCTTGGCATCACGCTTTGGCGGGTGTTTCTGAGTTTCATTATTTCCATGGTGCTCGGGGTGATATTTGGCATCATGATGGGTCGCTTTCCAAGGCTCAATGAGCTGTCGGATCCCTTGTTGATTCTTGCGCTCAATATCCCCGCTCTCGTAACCATATTGCTTTGTTACCTGAGTATTGGCTTGGTAGAAACCGCCGCAGTCACCGCCGTTGCGCTAAACAAAATCCCCACAGTCGTCGCGATGATCCGAGAAGGTGCTCGGGTGATTGATAATGATTTGATGGATGTCGCCAAGGTTTTCCGCCTCTCCCCGACCAAGCGCTTTTTCAACGTTTTCCTTCCCCAGCTTTACCCATACATCATGGCATCGGCTCGCACCGGTTTATCGCTGATTTGGAAAATCGTACTGGTCGTTGAGCTGTTGGGTCGCAGCAATGGCGTCGGGTTCAAACTTCACACCATGTTCCAGTTCTTCGATATCGCCGGCATTCTTGCCTACACCTTTGCCTTCGTCACCGTGATTTTCCTGCTCGAATCTCTGCTTTTCCGCCCTCTCGACAAAGTGATTTCAAGGGGTCGTGCATGATTTCGATTACGCTGAATATCGACGAAAAAAGCTATGGCTCTGAAACGCCGGTGCTGGGCTCACTGCGTGGTCAAATTAAACCTGGGAAAATCACCGCGATTGTTGGCCCTTCTGGTTGTGGTAAATCTACTTTACTCAACATGATTGCGGGGTTGGAAAACTCACAAAAAGGAGAGATCGGCTTTTCTAATGTATCCGAAGAAAAACCGAGGGTGGGTTACATTTTCCAATCGCCGAGGTTGATGCCTTGGCTCACTGCCGAGGAAAACCTTGAACTGATAGCTGGGAAGAACAATCCCGCCATTCAGGAAACGCTCAGTGCCATGGGGATTCTTGATAAGTTGGATAGCTATCCTGCTCAGCTTTCAGGTGGCATGCAGCGTCGAGTCAGTATTGCCCGGGCATTCGTTTATGACCCAGAACTACTGCTGCTAGACGAGCCTTTTACCTCGCTTGATGCCCCAACAGCCGATCAACTTAGGCTACAACTTATTGCGCTTTGGCAGCGCCAACAATCGACTATGGTGTTTGTCACCCACGATCTTCGTGAAGCAATTTCACTGGCAGATGAAATCTGGTTTTTAAGCCGCCCTCCCACGGAGGTCATTCATACCCTTTCCATCAGCCAACCACCGAAAAGGCTATTGAGTGACATACAAGGGATTCAGGAAATTGACCGCATTGCGTCATCACTATTACAGCAGCACCCCAAATTACTCAGTGGTATCGCACACCACTAGGAGCTGTAGACCTTTGGTGATGATTTTTGCAGCCCCTAGCGCCACGCCACTTAGATTGAGATATACTGCATTCCTTTCTCATTGCCCGGTGGAAATCAAAATGGCAAAGACGCTGACTCAGGAACGCATTGCTGAAATCCTGAAATTCGACGTAGACCAACGTTACAAATATCTGGTCAAGGAAGTGGTAGAAAACCGAGAAATCTGGATCCTGACCGATGAGCATGGTTGTGTGATGCTCAACACCGAAGACGAAGATTGTGTGCCAGTATGGCCGAATGAAGAATTCGCACAAGAATGGGCAACCGGCGAGTGGGAACATTGTAAACCAGAGCCAATCGGGCTGAATAAATGGCATAGCCGCTGGACCAATGGCCTTTTGGACGATGAGCTTTCTATCGTGGCTTTCCCAAATACCGATCTGGAAGGTGTAGTGCTGTTCCCAGATGAGTTTGATTTCGACCTGACCAACCAGGCGAAAAAGCAAAAGCGTTAATAAAACTTCTGACTTGAAAAGAGCGGGCAATGCCCGCTCTTTTTTAGCAATCACTCTGACCTTGTTTTCGTAAACTACGCTTAGTGTTTATCACGAATACGTTCACTGAACAGGCTAGCTTTAATGAACCAAGCCTCTTTTCAACCGCATTTTAATCAACCATTTTGTACCATCACCTACGATGTTGGACTTGAGATATAACGCCATGGTTATCACAACAACCGGGAGCGTAACGAAAAGAGTTGGAAGGTCAATTAACCAGTCATTCAAGACGCTATTGAGTGTGAGCATAAGTACTGAAATACCCGCACAGATAAGCCACTTGCTATGTTTGTAGGGAAGCGTCTGCTTTCGTTGACTGACCATGTAGAAAAGAACCAATCGCAGTGTGTAGGCGCTGAAGAGTACTGCAAGAATTCCAACTACCCCCCATTGTGGCGTAAGCAACATATAGCCGATCATCGCTACCAAAGCGCAGCTTGCTTGTATCCACATTTGAGCTTGGCTAGAGTCACCGCTATAGCAGCCTAAATTAATGTAATCCCCCGCATTCTTGATCATCGCGATACCCAGTAAAAATATGACTAAGGTACTCGAACCTTTGTAGCTTTCGGGTAACAACCAGTCAATTGCAACGGGAGCAGTCAGCATAATCAAGGTTCCCAAGATAATGCCAAGGTTGACACCAAGCATCGTCTTATCAGCACATTGTCGCTTACCATCGGACTGCTGCAGCATTGGGATTCGGTTAGGAAACCACCAAAGCGCATAGGGTTGCATTAGCAAACCTAAGATCAGAGTAAACTTCGCCGCAACCGCGTAAACAGCCAACTGCTCCACACCAACACCATGGGCAAGGAACCATCGGTCAGCACCTTGAATAAGATAAATAGAGACGGTTCCAATTAGCACTGGAGCCCCAAAAGAAAGGAGCATTTTGGAATCTGCGAGATGACCAAATTGCCCCATCTGTTTGCTTTGATAACCCACCAAGCAAAGGGTCAAAAAGACACTCGAAATGGCACTGGAGATCAGTATCCCATCTATTCCATAACCCGCTTCAAGCAAAGTAATAGTCAGACCAGCTTGTAAAGTGGCTTTGATGACATTGAGATAGCAAAAACGCTTAGCAAGTGCTTGCATGCGCATCAAAGTGAGGGGGATGGCAATAACGCCATCGAGCATAGTGGGGATCAACAATAGCGCAATCTGATACCATTTAAACTCTATCGGCATCAGAGTGAGCAACCACGGTGTACTCGTCAGGATGATAACGCCACAGAGCAGACAAATAATGACACTGAGCGAAAAGCAGTTTGAAACCAATTGAGTACGTCGCTCCCCCTCTGCAGTTCCCACATAGCGATACATAGCATCAACTATCCCAAAACTGAATAAGATAGTGCCAACATCTGCCAGCAAGACCAATGACTCCAACGAGCCATATTCCACCAACGACAATTTATGCGTCAGATAGGGCAACATTAATAATGAAATCCCCTTCATCATGACGATGCCGATGGCGTAATAGAAAGATTGTGTCATCCAAGCCATAGCAATTTACCAAGCCAATTTGAGTGCACTTCGACAATCGCCCAACAGGCTACGAACCCTGCGTCTATGCATATCAAGGCGAAGTGAGTTCAGTCCATGCCAGATGGCTTTGGCGTACTGTTGCCTGCTGCGATAGTAGTCCGCATAGCCTTCGAGCAAGAACGCTTTGCCTTTTGGCAGTGCTTGGGGTGAAATCTGTTTGTGGAGATGTTTGCAACAATATTGGTCAAATATTCGCTCTACATGCTGCAAATTACTCAGTTTTCTTTCTTGAGTTTGCGTTAATGAACTTTGCCGCATCAGGTAAGCAGTTTGCACCGAGTTGAGCACACCAATAGGGTGCTGTTCGCAAACTCTGAGCCACAAATCCCAGTCTTCACCATAGCTCAACGTATCATTGAACCAAATCGGCTCTGTAAGCTGATGTCGGCTAAGCATCACGGTTGATGTGCCAATGATGTTATTGATAAGAATCGTCTCAAGCGCTTTTTCAATACGCAGACCTTGTTGGCTGTCATCTTGATAATGGCCCCAGTAAGCAAAGCAGTCGATAATAGGTTCGAGTGCTTCATCCAAGTGTTCGTAGTTAGTGAAGCTCAATGCGATATCTGGATAACGTTTGTGTAAGTTCAGTTGAAGTGACAATTTGTCGGGGTGCCAAAAGTCATCAGCGTCGAGGAAGGCAATGTAGTCGCCCGTAGCATGCTGAATACCTATGTTGCGTGCTTTGGCCGCGCCTCCAACGGCAGTGTGAAACACACGTATCCGGCTGTCTGTCATAGTGTTTAAGTACTTATCCGTACCGTCGCTACTGTTGTCGTTAATAATCAGCAGCTCGAGGTTCTTGTGGGTCTGGTTGAGTACGCTTTGCGTCGCTGTAGGTAAAAAAGGCAAACAGTTGTAAGAGGGAGTAATCACTGAAATCTTGTCCATTGTGTGCTCCTGATGCCAAACGAAAAACCGACATTTGCACAGAGCATGCCATTAATTTAAAGCATTGATATAATTAAAATTAATTCAAAAAAGCACCTCAGCGGACCGAAAAGTTTCATTTTGAGTGTCAATATACGAAAAACATATTTCTCTCAGAGTGTTGTTAACCTCTCTAAGTGCTAACCAATTAATAAATAAAACTAATTTTAGTTGGCATTTTATTTGCTGATACATAAATACACAGGAAAAAATTGCAGACCGAGTGCGTTCCAATGAAAAAAGTGGCCTTTGTTGCACCTACTTACCCTGTCCTAAGTGAAACGTTCATTCAAACCGAAGTAGATTCAATTAAAGCGTGTGGTCATGAGGTGATGGTGCTTGCCTTTGACATCAACAAAAGCGAGCAAAGTTTCAGCTACGATTTAGCAAAAATTGGGCAGAATGTTGACTGGACACTATTGCGTAAAGTCTCTCCACGAGGGTTTAGACAAGCAATGAATTTCGTCTACAACCAAGCTGGTTTACCCAAGCGCTCTTTGTTCTACCATGGCCTGAAACTGGCACTGCAGTTGTCAGCGAACAAGGTTGAACATGTTCACGCTCATTTTGCTCAGCATACCGCTGCGCATGCCGTTGTTGCAGCAAAACTGCTCAATATCAGTTGTTCATTTGTAGCGCATGGGCACGATGTGTATGAAGCAGCATTTGATATCAAGAGTAAAATCGAAGCGAGTGACTTTGTTGTTGCCGTTTGCCAGGACATGCTCGATGAGTTCGATAATCTAGCAAGTGGTAACGTCAAATTACTCCACTGTGGTGTCAAAACAGACAAATTTTTCCTTCGCGATAAGCAGCCTTCATCTCGACTACGCCTCGTGTTCTTGGGGCGTTTGGTTGAGCAAAAAGGTGTGAATTACCTCATAGAAGCCTTGGCGTCTATGAAAGACAACATTGAGTTTCAGCTCGATATTGTGGGAACTGGCGATATGCAAGAAACTTTGGCCAATCAAGTTAGCGAGCAAGGCCTTTCCGAGCAAATAACCTTTCTCGGCGCGAAGCCCCACCAATGGGTTAAAGAACACCTTGCCGATTACGATTGCTTAGTTGCACCATTCTGTTTTTCACAAACAGGTTGTGTTGATACTGGTCCACTGGTTCTCAAAGAAGCCATGGCAGTAGGTACCCCCGTTATTACAACCAATATCATGGGCTGCAAAGAAATCGTGACGCCAGATACGGGTTACCTTGTGAGTGAGAAGAACGTAAAACAGTTGGCATTGAGTTTGGCGCAATTTGCTCAGCTTACGTTTAACGAGCGAGTCGAAATGGGTCAGCGGGCCCATGAAAGAGTCCTAAATAGCTTTAATGCTTATGTGCAAGCACAGCGATTGTCGGGCTGGATTGAAGGGGCTTAGATTTAATCCAAACCGTGAGATGAAAAAGTAAAAGCACTAAGCAAAAACCGATATTGAAAAGAGCGGGCAATGCCCGCTCATTTATTTACACCTCTATTTTTGCAGATCTGCAAATTTATCAGCTCAATTTCACTGGCTTCACATGGGTGTGATCCGCCAACACATTGATGGCTGATGCTTTAAATAACGGATTTGCATCCAGTTCTTCAAACAGCCATTTGCAGCTGAATACCATCTTAATGGCATGCACTTCCGGCACTTTGCGAATTCCACTGGCAATGTCTGCCCAATCGATGGCATTCACGTAAGCCAGCGCATCTTCATCCAACGTCGGCAGGGTTTTCGGATAACCCTTCTCGATGTAAAGACCCGTTAACCATATCCAGTAACGTTGCCATAGTTCAGCCAACAAAGGACGATAACCATTCCCTTCTGCCAACACACGCTTGGTGATGTCTGCCAACGCCTGGAAGCTTGTAACGGCATGAAGCGTTGTCAACGCAGGTTCATACAGGTATAAACCGATCGCCCTGTCGCCAATTTCACGCATCTTCAGCTCGATGTTTTCTTCAGTAATAAAGAACTCATCTGCTACCGAAATATCATGAAGCACGGTATCTGAGCAGAGCATCTCGCAGATTTGCAAGCTACCACCGAAACGGGTGATTTCAGGTTTGGCAGCATGCACTTTCAGCCATTGCTCTTCTGCAGTAATAGACTGTGCTGACATATCAATGCGTGGCGGCAGCATGCGCTTGTACATATCCTCAAAACGGATCGCCCAGTACGCCAAGGCATCTGCAATCAACCCTTTGTCGCCATGCATAATGGCAAAACTCAAACGGATCATCGGATGAAACAGACCCATTGGCAGCGCGTATTGCAGTTTTTCAAGTACGCCCATCAGATACGCCGTTTGGTCGTTCGCTGCTTCCTGCCCTTCGAAGAAAAGGCGTTGGAAATCGGCAAGGTATTCCGCTTTACCCAGGTATTCCGTCCAATTCTCTTCGGTCACGACACCGGTATCGCGCAGGTGAAGGTCTTCTTCAATACGTGCACGGTAACGTGGCCAGCTGCTGCGAAATGCTTTGATTTCATTATCCGTCGCGCCTAACCCCTGCAGCGACATAATCGTCATTGGGTAATGGTTCGACATACCGCCTTTGGTAACACCACCAAGGTTCGGGTGGAATGCGCTGTCGCGCTGCATTTCGTCATTGACCAACGCAGACATTTCTGTTGCCGCGTTAAAGCGTCTTTCTTTGTTTTTGGTTGAGAACAACATAGTGAATCCTCCTTGCGTTGATTGCTGTTGGTTTAATCTAGAAAGCTCACGTATGGCGCAACGGGCACAATGCCGTGCGGATTTCTGAGTGGACTTTTCGAGTTATAGCCACGGCGATAAACATCCAAATCTATGGTGTCTTTCACGCCAGGCTGCTGAACCAGTGTTTTCAAATACGCTGAGATATTTGGGTAATCCCGCAGTGCTTTCAGGTTGCACTTGAAGGCGGTGAAGTAACCCACATCAAAGCGCACCAGTGTCGGTAGCAATCGCCAGTCTGCTTCGGTAATGGCATCACCCAGCAAGAACGCTTGCTTACCAAGACGCCCTTCAATCTCTTCAAGTGATGCAAACAACGCAGTAACTGCCTCGTCATACGCATCCTGCGTTCGAGCAAACCCGGATTTGTACACGCCATTGTTGACCGTGTTGAAAATCCAGTCGTTGGTGTCATCAATCTCTTTAGCCAACGCTTCCGGATAGAAGTCCTGCGTATCACCGGTAATCTCGTTAAACGCACTGTTGAACATGCGGATAATTTCTGACGATTCATTGCTCACAATGGTTTGGGTCTTTTTATCCCAAAGCACGGGCACCGTGACTCTGCCGGTAAAATCAGGATTCGACTTCACATACAACTGGTGCATCGCTTCAAGCCCGAGCAAATTGTCGGTAAAGCGTTCCTCGGTGTTATCGAACACCCATCCTTGCTCGGTGCGAAGCGGTGCCACCAGCGACAAACCCACCACGTTTTCCAGTCCTTTGACCTTGCGGTAAATCAGGGTGCGATGCGCCCATGGACAGTTCAGTGCTGCAAACAAGTGATATCGACCTGCTTCGGCTTGAAAACCAGCTTCACCACTTGACCCGGCTTCCCCCGTTGCGGTGACCCAATTGCGGAACTTAGCCACGCCGCGAACGAAACGTCCATTTGCTTCTGAATACTGTTTTTCTTCCCACTCTCGCAGTTGGTCATCGTTGAGCCAACGGCCTTCAATTAACTTGCCCATCTCTAACCTCCTTACTGCGCAGCGCCGACGTTTTCACGTCCGTGCGGTGCATCGAAATCCAACGCCGGGCCAATCGGCACAATGCGGGTTGGGTTGACCGTTTCATGGCTGACGTAATAGTGCGCCTTGATATGGTCGATATTTACTGTCTCTGCGATACCCGCGAACTGATAGAGCTCACGAAGGTAGCCTGACAGGTTTGTGTATTCACTGATCCGGCGACGGCTGCACTTGAAGTGTCCGACATAAACAGCATCGAATCGGATAAGTGTGGTGAACAAACGCCAGTCTGCTTCAGTAAGCTGCCCACCCACGAGGTAGCGATTGGTCGCCAGATGCGCTTCCAGTTTGTCCAGTGCACTGAATACGTCTTCCACTGCTTCATCGTAAGCCTCCTGCGTGGTCGCAAACCCAGCGCGATACACACCGTTATTAATGTTCGGGTAGACAAAATCGTTCATCTCATCGATGGTTTCCCGCAGTGCTTCTGGGTAGTAATCACCCGGAAGCGCGCCGACGTCATCAAATGCACTGTTGAGCATACGAATGATTTCTGAAGACTCATTGCTCACTATGGTTCCGGTCTTCTTATCCCAAAGCACTGGCACCGTGACACGCCCGGTGTAATCCGGTAATGCGCTCGTATACACCTGGTGCAAATAGGTCGCGCCGTAAATCGCGTCTTCGACCACATCATCACCCGGCAGGAAGGTCCATCCGTCATCACCCATAAAGCCATTGACCACCGAAATGGAAATCATCGCTTCCAGCCCTTTCAGCTTTCTGAAAATCAGTGTGCGATGCGCCCAAGGGCACGCCAGTGAAACATAAAGGTGATAACGACCCGGCTCTGCTTCAAAGCCGCCTTCGCCTGTTGGCCCTGCCGAACCATCTTTCGTGATCCAGTTTCGAAAGCTCGGCGCCTTTCGTGTAAAGCGTCCGTTTGTTTTGCTGGTGTCATACCAATCGGTGCGCCAAACACCATCTACCAATAAGCCCATTGCCGTGCCTCCAAGCTGTGTAATTTGCTGATGGGCTAACAATAGGTGTTATTAAGTTGAGGAAAAACAGTATTAAGATGAAATGATTGTTCTCCAATGGAGAACGAAAAGACATATTCAGCCCACCGAAGCAGGCTGAAAGAAGAAAGATAGGGAGGGTCAGTGTTTTTCCAGAAGCACCATGACTTCGGCATGTTCTGTGTGTGGGAACATATCAAACCATTGCAGACGTTTGACGGTGTAGTTCACCCAACCATCGACATCGGCTTTCAGCGTTTCTGGATTACAGCTGGAATAGATAATGTGTTAGGTGCCAACTCGCTAAGTTGTACCACCAACGGCACGTCGTTGAATAGCTCGATAAGGTGTTCATCTTCTGTGAGGAAGATTTCCTCATCGCCTTCAAGACGCGCCATGTGGACGGGCTGCAAATTAACCGACACCACACGGATTTTCGGAAACGCCTCACGAAGCCTCACTAAGTTTGCTTCCACGCGCGGCATTGCATCGCGGCTTCGCATAACAAATCGCAGCATGACCTCACCAAAATGTGCCGAGCGGGTCAGCAAAATGTATTTAAGCTCGCCTTTCCTTTTAGCTTTGTTATAAGGCGGAATACCGGAGGTGCGAATCCAATCTTGCAGGTAATCCAGCAATACGGTCATATCTTCGGTGTAGAGTGGGCAATGGGTCAGGCTCACCATTTCAAGGTTATCCCCCGACTTCACGTCTGCACCCAACACAGGTTGGTGCGCAGCCCCCAGCAGCACCATCCTCGCTTTGTTGCGGCAGCCCGTTTCTTTGCTCAATACCGGCCATAGCCACTACTCTGGCAGTCGGTTCTCAAACAGGGATTTCAGCGCGTTGTCTTTGTCAGAGACTTGCTGGGTGTAAGGAGCACCCCTCAACTCACATGAACGGCACTTGTGCTGATCGAAGAATTTGCAATGCATAACGCTCTACCACAGAAAAAGAAGGGAGAGTCCAAGCATCCTAACGGAAATGACCATTCACGTTGCTACTCGTTAAAATCGAATATATTGATGGTATACCCAAACGACCTGGAGATGCTCGCATTCAGAGGTCATCAATGCGTTCAATTCGAGGCAAATTTTACGAGGAATAGTGGTTCTTTTTCTGTGGAATTTAACGAAGAAGTGGGCGCACTGAGGCCCGCCCTTCGGGCGAGTTGACTGGCGTCGTACTCGTTGTTGTCCCTTTTTGATGGAGATGACTACACCTACAAAGGGACGCCGCGATCACAACGCCAGTCAAACTCGCTGAATCATGCATCATCAGGTTGTTTGGGTATAAAAACCAAGCGTCATAAGGCCCGGTTCAAGCATGGGAAAAATGCCTTTTTCCTTGAGTTTATACCTGCGCTTCAGGAATACTGGTCTCACAAAAATCCGCTGATAAATGAGCACACTACTGATGAAAATAGATCTCACCCGACTGGTCACAGAAAGCCGTAATGCCGCAAGCGCAGAAATCGACAAACTTTCCACGCTGGAAATGCTCGAAGTGATTAATCAGGAAGATCAAAAAGTCGCGCTCGCAGTGAAAGATCAACTCCCACAAATCGCCGAGGCGGTAGACGCCATCACTAAAGCATTTGCGGAGGGGGGCCGACTGATTTATATGGGTGCAGGCACATCAGGTCGTTTGGGTATTTTGGACGCCAGCGAATGTCCACCAACCTACGGCACCAAGCCTGAACTTGTGGTGGGCTTAATTGCTGGCGGTCATCAAGCCATTTTAAAAGCAGTTGAGAACGCCGAAGACAATGTAGAACTCGGCAAACAGGATTTGGTGGATTTGAACCTGACCGCTAAAGATGTGGTGGTGGGCATTGCAGCCAGCGGCCGCACTCCTTACGTGCTAGGTGGCATGAGGTACGCCAAGTCTGTCAGTGCGACTGTTGCGGCGATCGTTTGTAACCCTGTCTGCGCGATGGCAGATGAAGCAGATATTGCCATCCTTCCTGTAGTGGGACCTGAGATTGTGACTGGCTCATCAAGAATGAAAGCAGGGACGGCGCAAAAGCTGGTGCTGAACATGCTCACGACAGGCGCGATGATCCGAAGCGGCAAAGTGTATGGCAACCTGATGGTGGATGTTGAAGCCACCAATGCCAAGTTGGTGCAGCGTCAGGTCAACATTGTCGTCGAGGCAACAGGTGTCGGTACGGAAGAAGCAGAAATCGCTCTTCAAGCATGCGGCCGTCATTGTAAAACCGCGATCTTAATGATTCTGGCTGGCATTGACGCCGAAGAAGCGAAAGCGCGACTTGAAAAGCATAAAGGATTTATTCGCCAAGCATTGAATGCGTAATCAGAAAAAGGACTAATGGCTCAAGGCGAATCGCCTGTTATTCCCAGTGGCAGTCTTCAGGAACAATCAGTTTGAGCAAGGCCGCTGGTGGAAGTTCGCTAAGCGCGACTTGTCGGAAGACATCTGCGATTTGAACATCGCCACCCAAGCACCGAATAATCGTGGTGTTAATGGCTTCTTTTTCCATGCCATCGGCATGAAGCATTTGCACCCAATGGTACTCCGGCGCATTGGCATCAAGAATTGTCCGCCTACCTAATGTGAACGTATGTTCTTTCATTTCTCTCCTTAACATGTCATAAAAATTAAACATCCTTCCATAATGCGCAGAATTTAGACAGCTGGCAAGATATTTTCATAGAATGCTGTTTTTAATGAGCTTTATGATTCTACAGACTAATAATACATAAGTGCTCAGACATAATTTAACTCGTTGATAATCTCCTCCATTCGTCTTTTTATGGATAGATATATAGGCAGAAATAATAAAATACCAACTACCTGCCCCAAACTCTGTTCAACACATATTTATCGCACTTTCATGGTGCATATCCATTGCACCATCGCACCATAATGAAGCATTTCTGTGCATTAAATTTGGAGATAGAAGGATAGATAGTTTCTTTACGGTGCACATCTAAATCATTAAATATCAATAAATTAAAAACATTACGCACTTAATTAGCGCTATGTTGCACACCCTTGGTTCACACGGGCACGATTTGTGCTTATTCCCCTGCGGCCTGAAGAAGCAACTCTTCAGCAAGGAAAGCAATCTCAAGGAAGTAGAGGAATTACAACGTGGAAAATATTAGTAGCGCGATTCAAACGCTGTCAGAAAGCGCGAACACGCTCTTTATTCTGATCGGTGCCATCATGGTTTTGGCAATGCATGCAGGCTTTGCCTTTTTGGAAGTGGGTACCGTCCGCCATCGCAACCAGGTAAATGCCCTGGTGAAAATTATGTCCGATTTTGGCTTCTCAGCTCTTGCCTATTTCTTCATTGGCTACTGGGTTGCCTACGACGTTAACTTCTTCAGCAGCGCCAGCGTACTTTCCGAAGGTAATGGTTATGAACTGGTGAAGTTCTTCTTCTTGATGACTTTCGCCGCGGCGATTCCAGCCATCATTTCCGGCGGTGTTGCTGAACGTGCAAAGTTCTACCCTATGTTGATTGCTGCCGCAGCTATCGTCGCTTTTGTTTATCCATTTTTCGAAGGACTGATCTGGAACGGTAATTTTGGTTTTCAGGATTGGTTAGAAGCAACCTTTGGTGCCCCTTTCCACGATTTCGCTGGTTCAGTCGTTGTTCACGCTGTTGGCGGATGGATTGCGCTGGCTGCCATTATGATTCTTGGCGTGCGTCAAGGCCGTTACCGCGGCGGCAAGCTAATTGCCTTTGCACCTTCCAATATTCCGTTCCTTGCACTTGGCGCATGGATCCTGACTGTGGGTTGGTTCGGCTTTAACGTGATGTCTGCACAAACCATGGACGGTATCAGCGGTTTGGTTGCCGTGAACACCCTGATGGCGATGGTTGGCGGTATCGTCACTTCCCTTATTGCTGGCAAGAATGACCCTGGCTTCCTGCACAATGGTCCCTTAGCAGGACTTGTAGCCGTTTGTGCCGGTTCTGATTTGATGCACCCAATCGGTGCGCTGATCACTGGTGGTGTGGCTGGCGTGTTGTTTGTTTGGCTGTTCACCCTGATCCAAAACCGCTTCAAAATTGATGATGTGTTGGGCGTTTGGCCACTTCACGGCGTTTGTGGTGTTTGGGGCGGTATCGCGGCAGGTATCTTCGGTTCAGAAGCGCTCGGTGGTTTGGGTGGTGTTAGCTTGATGGCTCAAATCATCGGTACAATTGCCGGTGTCGTTGTTGCATTTGTCGGTGGTTGGATTGTTTATACTCTGGCGGAAAAAGCGGCGGGTATTCGCCTGAGCGAAGAAGACGAATATAACGGTGCTGACTTAGCTATTCACAAAATCGGCGCGACATCCGAAGATTAATAGTTTTATTAATTTCTTGCCAAGCCCTGCTGATCAGCAGGGCTTTTCGTAAAAATATAATAATTACAAGATTGCATTTGCTGAAAAAGGCCGTCAACACCTTCCTCCAAAGTTCATTCCCTTTCCCGTTTTTCATCCAGCGCTATTCAGATAAAAAGCAAGAAATGCAATCACACGCATAATCCATTAATATTTTGTCTCATATTGAAAACACCCCTAATATTAATTTGACAAATTATTTGACGAAACTTTAAATATACGCCAACTATTAATACAACAAATTATTAATAAGTAGACACCTGTCTTTTATCTATATATTTGGGACATTGGTATTAGTGGAATATTTCCCGAAAGGGGAGGGAACATGGACTTAGAATACATGCAAGCAGTAGACGTATTGGGACAACTGCGCGTAGGCGACTCTATCAGCGACGCACTGAGAAATGAGGCGCAATGTGTAACCCGTGAAATTTTTGAAAAATATCGGGACCGATGCGACGTCGACTCAATTGAGGGCTTACTGTTTGATGATGAAGTGAGCACCAAATTAAGAAACACATGGACAGATGCGATATGCGATGTATGGCTTAATTAGGCCTGTTTTCTTATATTTTGATGGTGTCCCAAAGCAGCTTTAAACTTGGTAAAATGTGATCATTGAAATTGAGTGAAAACGCTCTGCACATAGAATTATGGAGCCCATAACGGGCTTCATTTATTTTTCTTTACTCTTCGAAGCATCTCATATCTAAGTGTATTCTGACTGACTTGTCAGCTTACTAAACCCTACTCCCAGCAAGTTTCCGATCATTTACCGCAGCAAATTCCGTCATTGGCTTTTCAATTGATGAGCTTGAGATATTAAATCTTTCTCGTCACCGCCTTCGCATTTCAGAGTTGGGAAGTGAGTCGTCCGTTTTCTGAAGAGGGTCTTTGCTTACCATTCAAATGGGACAAAAAAATGCTTAAACAACTCGGATGCGCTTCTTTATTGTTACTAGCCGGAAATGCTATTGCTGGTTCTGTACCTGCCACCCACCATGCCCTCAATTATGAGGGTCGTACTGTTAAAGATTATTCTGGCGGTACCGTTCAATTCAATTGGCCAGGAACGTCAGTCAAAACGCAATTTAGCGGCAGTATGCTGAAACTCACCCTAATAGGAAATGGCGATCATTTCGATGTATTAATTGATGGGAAGTTCACTCAAAAACTTCTCACCAACCGTGGCAATCAACCACAGACATTTACCCTGTTTGAAAGCGACAAGTCACAAAACGTCTTGGTGGAAATCATTAAACGAACTGAAAACTATGACACATTGGCTCAGGTGATCTCTTTTGATCACGATGGCGGCCTGCAAGGGGTTTGGGAAACACAACCCCATATCCTGTTTATTGGGGATTCCATTAGTGCCGGTTTCGGTAGTGAATCAAATAAGCGCGAATGTACTTGGGAAGAGGTGTACGCGTCATCCAACGCCCGACTCGCTTTTCCCTATCAAACCGGCGAAGTGTTGAATGCCAGCATTACGCAAGTGTCGTTTTCAGGCTTGGGGCTGATCCGAAACTGGAGCGGTAACCAGCCTTATCATAATCTTACTTATTACGCCGACAAGGCCAGCGCAGTATTTGGACTCACCCATGACTTCGAAGACACATATCCTAATCTTATCGTTGTAGAAGTGGGCACCAATGATTTCAGCACCGATCCTCAGCCCCATGAACCTTGGGCGGATATTGAGGAAGTGAAAGCAGACTGGACAGCACGTATGGTTGAGTTTGTCGGTGACCTTCGCCAGCGCTACAGCGGCGTAAATGTCATTTTGATGCCTCGCCCAGCGTATCCTTATGACTACATTATTCCAGCGACCGACGAAGCGATTGAAAGGCTCACTGCCCAAGGTCATGAAGGTATTTATAGCCACACCTTTGTGTCGCCGCTGGAAGGATGCATTTGGCACCCAACGGCTGAAGAACACAAGGATATCGCCAACAAGCTGTCTGATTTTATTCAGGTCAATAAGCTTCTTTAACCCCTCTTTGCAAACGTTCGCCTGCCCGTGGTTTTCACCATGACAGGCGTTCTTTTCTAACTTCAGTGATAATATTCACTCATCAGATATTTTCTAATACCCAAACAACTGACGATGCAAACCATCATTGACTGGATTCAAGAAGACGCCTTGCGCATGGAGGCGATCAAGGCGGTTCACTCTCTCAAATTACCCAACGGTTATCTTGCCGCGGGCTTTATCCGAAATCTGGTTTGGGATCGCCTCCATCAAAAAGAAAATACAACGCCACTTAATGATGTCGATGTCATTTATTTTGATGCTGATGAATCTGATAAAAATGCCTATCTAACATATGAACTAAAGCTAAAAGCCATCATGCCCACGCTCAACTGGCAGGTGCGTAACCAAGCTAAAATGCACGTGAGAAATGGTGACCAACCCTATCAGAGTATTCTGGATGCCATGAGTTTCTGGCCGGAGAAAGAAACTGCCATAGCAATTCGTATCAATGACAATCACACACTGGACTGTATCTCTTCGTTTGGATTTGAATCCCTTCTCGCGTTAAAAATCACGCCTAATCCCAAGCGCGATATCACCCTATTCCACCAGCGCATTCAGTCTAAAAATTGGCTCTCAGATTGGCCAAAATTAACCGTGGAAAAAAGTTTCGAATAACCTGCATCCAATCCCCCCGTCCCACCGTCTCCATCTTTGACAGCGCTGTCTCATGATGTCAAAAACAATGAGAAGGAAATCCCATGCACAAACACATGCTTGTCGGCACTTTGTTGGCGCTTCCAGCGCTGGCTATTGCCGCAGACAACACTGTCAACACCGCTGCAGGTGAGGTCTTTGTCGATCCGAACGGACGCTCGCTCTACACCTTCAGCAAAGACAAAAAGGACAGGTCCATCTGTAATGATGGCTGCGCAGCAAAATGGCCGCCTCTTCCAGTCAATCCAGCAACAGAAATGTTGTATGGCAGTCAGTCTGGATTCAGCGTTATTCGTCGCGACGACGGCAGTAAACAATGGGCTTATCAGGGCGCACCACTTTACCGCTGGTTTAAAGACATGAAGACAGGCGATATCGAAGGAGCAGGTATCAAAGGCGTTTGGCCTTTAGCGCGTGCCGATGATGTGACAGTCCGACTATATAACGATGATAACCGCCGCTATCTGGTGGATGACAACAATTTTACCCTCTATACCTTTGATAACGATGAAAAGGGTATCTCCAACTGCTACGGCAACTGCGCCGCTTATTGGCCACCCGCTTTGGTGGACACGCAGAACATGGCATCACTGACATTGTCCGGTGATTTTGGGGTAACAGAGCGCAAGGATGGGAACGTTCAGTGGACATACAAAGGTATGCCGCTTTACCGATGGATTAAAGATACCGCGCCGGGTCAAACGACAGGAGATGGCGTGAAGGACATCTGGCACATGGTGCCGCTATGAGGTGATTTTTGAGTCTCGATACCAAGGAAGTCGGTGAGTTGCTCTCCCGCATTGCATTGAAAGATCGGAGCGCTTTTGAAGCGCTCTATTCGCTCACAGGTTCGCGCCTTTATCATTTACTGGTTTCTATTGTCAAAGACGAAGGATTGGCTGCAGATTTACTACAGGAGGGTTTTCTGAAACTCTGGTTCAGACAGCACAGCTACCCTATTGATTACCCTTGGGCTTGGCTATGTCAGAGTATGCGGAACCTCGCCATTGATGAACTGAGAAAGGCTCGCTATTCAAAGGAAGAATCGGTCTCTGACCCCATGTCAGAGGCCGATAAAGGTCTGGCGATGCTGGAACACAACGCACATCCTGAACACCAGAAGCTGAGTTACTGCCTGCAAGCCCTCACACCAGAAAAGCGCAGTGCCATCGTCCTCGCCTATGAGCACGGCATGAGCCATGAAGAAATTGTCGAACATGTAAAATCCCCACTCGGAACGGTGAAATCCTGGATTCGACGCGGACTGATGGAGCTGAAACGATGCCTAAATTAACCGTTGCCAAGCGCTACCAATCCACAAAGTTACGAGACAGGCTTGCCGCTGAATATGTGCTCGGCACGCTCAAACCCAGAGTTCAACGTCGTCTGGAATTTCTGATGAATCAAGACCCAAGTTGGTGGGAACACATTGAACATTGGCAGCAGCATTTTCAAGGCATCACCCCTTCTATCGATGCAAGTTTAGATTGGGCCTTTACCAAACCGCCGGAGCGGGTCTGGCGCAATATCACTAACGCAGTTTACCCTCAACGAGAAGAGCCAAGAACCCGATCGAAAAAGCCTTGGTGGAAGGCTGTCACCACGCCCATGTCACTGGCTTTTTCTCTGGTTATTGGCGTGTTGATAAGCCCCAGTATCATGCCACCAGAGGCTCCAAAGAAAGGGCCGATTATTGTTCAGCCTGCTAACTACTTTGCTTTGATGTCCTCTGAGCAAGAACACAACCTGTTTGCCATTGTGGCGTATCGCGGATTAGGGGATGCAAAGTCTACACTGCGTCTGCAGCGAAACCTGCGTGAATCGGAGTTGCCGCCGGAAACGGCCACTGTGTGGATGCGGGACAAAGAATCCCGAGAAGTTACGCGCATCGACACGCTGAGAAACATCAACGACACGCGTTTTCTTTCCCGCGCAGAATGGCAACAATTGAAGAACAGTTCAGAACTGATCGTCACCATCGGTGAAACGCCGGATAGTCAGGTTTTGTATGAAGGCCGCTGTGTTGAACTGAGTAACTGGAACGCCATTTAAAAGCTGTTCAGGGGGTGCGCAGAAACCGACGCGGAAATTTAACCAATAAAAAGCCCTCCAAACATTGGAGGGCTTTTTCGATCTAAGGGAGCGAATTAGTTATATTCCGACACCTGCTTCGAGAAGTTATTCATTGCCTTTACGCCGTCGATCTGATTGTCAAAACCCAGCGGTAGCTTAGTGTTTGGAGAGAGCTTTTCTGGCGTAGAGAAATATGGGATCGCATTGCCACCCATCACGGTGCGTTCCGCAGAGTAACCAACCGCGATACTGCGTGCTAAATCTGGCGTCAGTACCCCATGATTCAATCCCATGTTATGTCCCAATTCATGACGCATAACATTGGTGTCACAGTTCAGCGAGCCCGACGCCACCATGTTGAAACGGCTGGATTTCACATACGCTAAGCCGCAACCACTTTCTGTACCCTCATAGTAAATCGCGTCCGCTTTCAGGGCATCACGTCGTTGCTGGGCAACTGGATTTGAGCGTATTTCGCGCAGCACATCACCAAGTCTCAGCCAGGTATCCGGCGTCTGGAATTTCTCAAGAGAAACCATGCGGAAACGGAAGTTCGCCCCTGAATTCAACAGCGCTTCATTGGTTTTCACGAAGCCTTCCACCAAACGGGCACGTGATTTGGTTTCGCCAATTTTCTGCACGTTTCGATGGCTGTAGTAAGCCAGTAAATCGATGGTGACAGTTTCGCGTTCCCAGTTTCCACTGCCATTGACCACAAAGGTTGCCCATTCGCCACGGTAAAGCCTGTTTGGGCTCATACCCTGCCCTGATACGACAAACGACCATGCGGCATCCGTTTTTACATGAACGCGGGTGCCTTCGCCACTGTTTGGCAACTTCAGGTTTCGCACATAGTTTGCGTTGGCAAAATAAACGTGGGTATCGGGCGTGGTGATATTCAACTCACCGTTTTTCACATCACGCGCATTCAAGCGTACTTCTGGGCTCTTATACAAACTCCACAGATTACGGTCACCACGATATACGAACACATATTCCTGACCGGTTCTGAGTGTGAGAGGCGCGCCCAAGTCGGTGCGGGTATTCATAATAGTGGCGTTCCAAGTAGCGCGGGAGCGGATTGACACTATGTCTCCCTCTTTGCCCTGTCTGGGCAACGAAATATTGCCGATGTAGTTAGCATCTGCAAACTGCACCACTGTCATTGGCGAATAAGGAGCGGGTACCACACCGTCTTTAATATCGCGCGCATTGATAAAACGCTCCGGCGCTGATTTGAAGAACCACTTCTTATATTGCCTGTTATACACCAGCACATACTTATCTTTAGTGCGTATGGAGGCAGTACTTTTGGCTCCCAGTTGCGCGTCATCAATGCGTGATGTCCAAGACGCGTTTGAAGTAATCACAATACCCTGAAGCTGATTAACGTTTTCCGGTAATTTAACCGCCCGCGTCCAGTTCCCGTCGTACATGTGATAGCGAACAAAACGCTGTCCCGCATCGTTCTTGATGGTATCCCCCACCTTGTTTGGCGTCTGGAAATCTATGTCCATACCCCACGCTTTGGTGGCAGCATCATAGCGGAACGTCACCGAGTCATTGGTGTAGAGATAAACGGTTTCAAAATCCAGAGAGTCATGACTGATTGAAGAGGTATAACCCGCCTTGGAAACCAGATTCACAATGGTTTTGTCCTGAGGCGCTGTGGGGAATTTTATCTCGCCCACCCAGTTTCCGTTGTAAGTCGTAAACGTGATGTTGTTGTCGTTGTTCGGTAATTGGCCATCGGGAAAATCCTTTGCCGTATAGTTTCCCGCCAAGACCGTTGAAGACAAAAGCGCCAGGCCAAGGCTCCCCGCCATCCGTATATATTTTTTTAAATGCTCCAGATTCATCAAATATCCTTTTTAGTTATTAACTCGTATCTCAGCCAGTACTTTTCTTGGCTGCGAGAAGGGTATTGAATTCGTCTCGATAAATTTGCCTCCAAAATGATACAGGTATTGATATCAATACTTTTGTACCACTCAAGTAGCAAAAAAAGCCCGGCATCCAAGGAGAAAATGCCGGGGGAGTGTTTTGCAGTTCACTGGAAGAAAGAACTGCATCAAATGGAGAATGTGTGCCTTCAGTAAACTCGAAAAACCGAAGACACTTGATCATGATTGCGCGACAGATAATCCTTCCGCGTCGAAGAAGTGAAGCTTGTTAGTATGGAACTGGAGACCCACGTTGTCGCCAGCTCTTACCTCGCTTTCCCCATCGGTGCGAACAGTTATTTTGCCGAGCTCACCACAATCAACAACTACATAGATATCCGCACCAAGGTATTCAGTCACATCTACGATGCCACGACAGTTACCTTCTTCCGGAGAAACCAGATTTATTGCCTTTGGACGCATGCCAAGCTGTATTCGCTACCTTCCGTGACACACGGCATGATGTTCATCATGTCAGGATCTGGTTCTGTTTGAAGGTCAGAAACTTGGACTTCACAGACAGACGCCCGTCAGGAAGGAGATTTAAAGAGTAGATAAATGAAAAACATATTAAAAAGGCAAGCCATTGGCTTGCCCCTTATCAAAGTGTTCGGAGTGATCTATGAGATAAGCGAAGGCACTTTGGTTTGGAAGATGGTTTCCATGGGTACCTTTACATTGATGGAATAGCCAAGGTGGTCAATTTCCATCGCGACCGGCCTTTCTCCCTCGCCATGGGGAAGAATGCCTGTCATGCCGGTGAGGTGACCGCTCACCACTGCCACGGTTACACCATCAACATCGTCGTTAGAGATCGAGGTTGCATCTTCGTAGTAGTAAAGAATCGTTCTCATTTTGACGATGTGCGATTCAGGAATGGTCGCCACGTATTTTCCATGGCGCACCAAATGGGAAAAGCCCGGTGCTTGTTTCACCTTCTGCAGACCTGCCTGCGTCGCGCGCACAAACAGGTGGCACTTAAACAGCGGCTCATAAGCGATTCTGCGCTTGTTGCCAACCGTTTCCCAGAACCTGCGCTCTGGCAAATAAGCTTCATACCCTTGTGAAAGCAGGTAATCAAGGAGAAGGTTTTCCTCGTTGAAATGGGTATAAACTGCATACCATCGATAGTAATGCAATTCGAATCTCTCCAGTAAAATAGAAAGGCCACGTCGACAAACATTCAGACGTGAAAAACGATCGACTCAAGCAAGTTAGAGCTGGATTTCGCGATGCGATGAAAAAGTGATTATTAGAGTGGTTTAACCAACACGAAATCTTTGGGTTGCCAACATAACCCGGCGCTTAGAAACGCACGCTAAAATGCACGAAGTTGATGGACAAATAATATCTTTTTAATGGGCTACAAGGAAGCAAGAATGGGCGCTAGCGTGAAGTGACCTCTAATTACTAAGATGGCATTATGGCATAGCTCACACATCAGGATGAAACCGCTAAAGTTATGCCTGAGAAATACGGTTTGCTGTTAAAGCCACTCCAACCCCGAATAGGGTTTTTCTCTCAGGCTATCCAACCTGCTTTGAAGATCGCCAGCATGCACTTCGAGCTTATGTCCATCCGGATCCAGAAGGTAAAGTGAGCTTCCCTCACTGCGGTTTTGCTTCCACTCGGTCACACCTTTTTCACGTAGCCCTGCGGCAAACGCACTAAAATCTTCAGTGTCAATATTCAACGCAATGTGTGAGTAATCACTTTTCTCACAGGGCTTACCTACAGAGAGACAAAGCCAAAGTTCACCCAAAGAAAGGTAAGCGCCTCCATCCCATTTGACATGGCCTTTAAAGCTCAGCACATCAAGGTAAAACGCCAACGATCTTTCCAAATCAGATACCGCCAGCGTGATGTGATTCAGTCCTGTCAACATGGTTTAATCCACCAGCTTTTTGGTAAGAAAGTGCAGCTGATGCTCATCGCCGGGAAAGGCATCCAGCGTCATTTGGTTGTGATAACCCATAGACTCATAAAACGGTCTTGCCTGAAAGCTGAAAGTATCGACCATGGCAGCTTTACAGCCTTTGCCGACTGCTTCAGCTTCCATTTTCTGCATCAGCGTTTTGCCAACACCTCCCCCTTTCAGCGCTGGGTCAATCCAGAGGAAAAGGATGTGCATCCAGTTCCCCCAAAAGCGCGAGACAATACCACCACGTCTTTGCCCGCTTTCATCGAGGACAAACACGGCCATTTGCATTTCATTCAGATGCTCAACAAAGGGATCGTTGAACGCCCGTAAACCTCCGCGCACATCCATGATGTCCTGCTCTGTTGGGTTGGCAACAACCTGATATTCCATCACTCCTCCCTGAGCCTCAATCAAGGCTAACTAGCCGACGGGTTGTCTTCCTTCACCGCATCTTTCAGCTTCTTGATGCGGGATTCTTTATAACCAAAGATACCGAACATCGCGACGGTAACAGCAATACAGGTATAAAGCTGCAGCTGGGAGTAAAGAGTGAAGTTGGTTGCGAGGAAATAAAGCATCAGTGCCATCAGCACGATTTGGATAACCCAGCGTGGCTTGTCATTGAAGTTGAAGGTCTTAGTATCTTCTTCGTAACGCACGTGCACGCGCCCTACGAGAAAACCAAGGTTAATCAGCAATCCATCGTTATCAGTCGCTGATTTAAAGTCGATGTGGTTCAGCGCCAGGTATTTTTCCAGACCTTTCAGATCCATTCAGAGATTCTCCCAAAAACATCTTGTCGAAAGCACACGCTTTCCATCTGCAAGATAATATCAGAAGAGCAGCGCGAGTCTGAATGCCATGCGTCAGCCGCATTCAATTTGTTGTTACGAAGTGTGAGCCCAAATGAGAAAAGGCCACTGATGCGGGTGACCTTTGTTTACGAGGTAAAGAGATAAAAGCGAATAAACCCAAAAGCGATGATTATTTTATTCACGTTTCTGTGATTGTTTGGTTTCCCAGTCAGCCGTGGAGACCCGCTTTTCGCATAATAAAGTCGTCAATACCAGTCGAGATAATCAAATCTACAACAGCTTCCATACACTCGTCATGTCGACCTTGGATGACTTCACCATATGCCAGAAATGAAAAGTGATTTGTGAATCTCGCCGAAAATTCATCGCGCCGATTCATTTTCTTTACATGCTGATTTTTCGGCCCTTTTCTTGCCTTTGAATTGTTGCCTTTACACCACTGAATGATGAACGGAAAGATGACAAGCACAAAAAAGGCAGCATCAATGCTGCCTTTTAAAATTCTATTTGGGGAGGAAGATACGATAGATCGCACCTTCTTCATCTCTCAGACTGAGGGCCTGTTTGCCAGAGATACGATGTCTGGGAGCTTCTTCAAAGCTCCAGTAAGTAGATTTCGCACCTTCTCGCATTGCGATACTAACACCCAGCGCTTTGAGCTCTTCCAAATTATCCGATTCTCTGACGATATCGCCGCTAAGTACATTCACCAGCTTCATACTGCATACCTCTCGTCGTTGAGGTTTTTCCTAAACCTAATTCGAGGCTAGCAAACGAATGTGACGATTTTTTGAACTATTTTTGGGACTCGTTGGTTTTTAGAGCCACCACTAAGTTCGACCGTAAACTCTCACACCCGCCGATGAGTTTTTCGACTCACCGAAAACTTCCAGCTTCTTCACACAACGTTTGTAAGGCAGTTCACGCCAGTCCGTGTTGTCATCTTCCTTGATATTTCGGTAGAAACGGAACGTCTTGGTGTCGCCGTTTTTAAACGTTGCCACGACCTTTCTCAAGTACATGTCGCGGTCAGCTTTTACCTGAATAGCTTCAACACGGCGACAAACTAGCAGTGGAATCGGTGCACCGTAATCCGTGTTTTCAAACACAATCGTTCGACCCAGCGTGATATCGTCATCTGCCTGAGCGCTTGCACTCGCACCCAATAAGCCCAAAGACAGACAAACCACAGAAAACCAGGATTTCATTTTCATCTTTCAATCTCTCAATATCGGCCCGTCGCCGAAGGACGCGGAGTGTAGCGCCCAACTGGAGATGAAAAGACTGGGGAGTGTTAATTTTTCACCGGTAAGAGTCTGGCTAACAGGATTGATGCAACGCGCGTACTTTTCGTTCCAGCAGCTTTCGGGATGCATCATGTGGTGCTGTCTTAATCGCCTGCAGGTATGCCTCATGAGCGCCGCTGAACTCGCCAAGCTTCTCCAGCACATGAGCGCGAGCCGCGTACCAAGGTTGATAGTTTTTAAGCTTGGGTTTCAGCTCATCCATCTTTTGTAACGCGAGTTCAGGTTGACCGGCTTCTGCCATGGCCACAGACCAGTTCAGTGCGACAACGGGGGTGGGTTCAAAGTGCCAAAGTGATCTGTAGAGAAAGGCTATCTGCAGCCAGTCTGGTTTAGGTCGCATCATATGGCAGTCCGTGATGGCGGCTTTGATTTGAAAAGGGCCAGATTGCCCACGCTCGATGGCGTTTTCAAGAATACCTATCGCCTCTGTCACTGCATCACTTAACCAAAGCGTTTCGTTTTGAGCTTCGACTGGCACCAAAATTCCTTCAGCGTCGATTCTTGCACCCCGCCGGGCATCGGTCAGCAGCATCAAGGCAAGCGCACCCTCGATTTCCGGATCGTTCGGGCAAAGGTTGTGCAAAAGGCGCATCAGAAAAATGCCTTCTTCACACAGGTATCGCGGCCCCTTATCTTCTGTGACATAGCCAGTGGTAAAAATCAGGTATATCGTGGACAGCACCGTGTCCAGCCTGTCCGTCCATATCCCTTTTTCGGGAACAGAAAAGCTGATGCCTTTGGACCGAATCTTCGCTTTGGCCCGGGACAAGCGCTGTCCCATTGTTTGCTCGTTATCGAGGAAGGCTGCTGCAATCTCCCGGGTCGTTAGATGGCAAACAGTACGCAGCGTTAACGCAACGCGGGACTTTTCCTCAAGCGCAGGATGGCAACAGGTGAAAATCAATCGCAGTCGTTCATCAGGGATGACTTCCGCAACATCTACACCCGCTTGTTCTTGTGCGTCTTGGGCGACTAAATCGAGATCGGTTTTTCTCTGAGCTTCACGTTGGGAGGAACGGATTTGATCTATCCCTTTGTTCAGCCCCACCTTCATCAGCCACGCAACCGGATCTTGCGGAACACCATCCCGGCTCCAATGCTTGAGCGCAGAAATTGACGCTTCCTGCAGAGCATCTTCACCCAATTGGAAATTTCCCAGTCTGGCAATCAACCCAGACAAAATCCGCCCCCGATCGCGGCGTAATACCTCATCAATAAGGTGACCTACCGCGATAGCTTTGGGGGCGTTATTTTCCATCTGTCAGCTTTCTTGATCAAAGACCAACAGCGGCCGCACCTCTATGGTGCCGAAGTGGGCGACAGGTATCATCTCGGCATATTTCAAGGCCGCATCCAGATCCGCAACGTCGAGCACGTAATAGCCGCCCAGATGCTCGCGTGTTTCCGCAAAGGGGCCATCCATAATTTCCACCTTGCCGGACTTTATCCGTAAAGACGTCGCTGTTTCGATATCTTGCAGCCCTTCACCACCCACCAGCACCCCATCTTTCTCATAAGCGTCGCTGGTTGCGGCAAATGCGGCCATCATTTCATCGAATTCTGGCGTTCCGTATTGAGGCTCTTTATCCGGTGCAGCGTAAAGCAGTAGCATGTATTTCATTTCCAAATTCCTTGCTTAATGATGGTTCTCGTTACAAGGACGATCCCAATCCGCAATTTTCGACATGTACGGGAAAAAAATTTGTCACCTGCTGCTCAAAACATTCGCTTAACTTCGGAGTACTTACCGCTGGTGCGCAATATCACCATCACAGTGTGGTCATTGCGATTGCGGAAAAACCAGCCATGGTTGCCCGTGAATGCAGCCGTTAGCACACCTTGATCTTCAGTCGCACCGCGGCCCTTTTCATAGCTGACCACATTGCCATTCCCATCACCATGTGCGTCAAAATTCACAGCCCCACCTTTGGCTTTCCATTCAAATATCGCTTGCTCTCCCTGCTGCATCAACAACTTCACTTCCGCCCCTTGTCCGGGCTTAAGGGCCAACAGCACCCGGTCTTTCCAGACGGGTTTTTCGCCCTGAAACTCGGTAATAGTGAGTGCTTCTACGTCCATGTTATCTGACGTGACAGCTAAACTATTGGTGGCTTTATCTGCTGCCGCCTCTTGGGCTAACTGCGTTTTGATATCACCCATCTCTTTAAGCCCCAATACCCGGCCAATACCCGTTGGGTCAATGCCATACTCCGCTGGCAAAATCACTGTCACCAGCAAGACGATAGCGGTGACAAGCGCAATCAGCGTTGAGCGGATAAGCTGTTTCGACGTGGGCAATTCCGCGCGGGTGGGCATATCGGAGTTATACATGTTGAGTTCCTTCTCTTAATGCTGCGCGACGACGTAGCCCGTTAACTGATATCCGATCAGCATAAAACCGAGGCTCATCATCACAACATTGGCAGAATAAGCCTGGCGATAAAAGTGGGTATGCCGACGCCAATACCCCATCAAAATCAGTATCGCCCCCAAAGCCAAGAGTTGACCAAGCTCTACCCCGATGTTGAAAGCAAGAAGATTCGGCACCAATCCATCGGGCGAGATATCGTAATCAATGATTTTGGATGACAAACCAAAGCCGTGACAGAAGCCGAATAGCAAGGTGGCAAGTTTGGTGTTGGGTTGGACACCAAACCAGCGCTGGAAGGCACCGAGGTTATCCATGGCTTTGTAAACCACAGAAAGGCCAATAATGGCGTCAATAATGTAACTGTTGATACCAATGTTGAAATAGACGCCCAGTAGCATTGTCGTTGAATGCCCCAGCGCAAACAGGCTGACATAAAGCGCTATGTGCTTTGGTCTGTAGAGAAAGAAAATAACGCCTAACAGGAAGAGGATGTGGTCGTAACCCGTCACCATATGCTTTGCACCGAGGTACATAAAAGCGAAGATATGTGTGCCTGTGATTTCCTGAATATAACCTTTGTCGCCTTCCGCGACGGCGTGCGCAAACGCCTCTGAGCTGCTGATAGCAGCCAAAAACAGCACCACTGTGCTGAACATGATTGAGCGCGTTTTTCTTTGCATAATTCTACCGTGATTGTTCCGTTGAAAAAGCAATACGTCGTTTGCTGCCTCTACGAGATGCCATTTAACCGAGGAGCTTAGCGTCTTCATTTACCAAATGGTCAAGAAAACAACAAAACAGTGAGATCGTCGTCATTACAGTTTTTGCGCTCTCAACAGTATTGAGGAAAACTTGACCACACTCTCTATTCTTTCAACGGGCAGGCTTCTTCCACACAAGATAGAGCACAAACAAACCGCCCAAGGCCGCTGTCACAATACCGACTGGCAGTTCCTGTGGTGCCAGAATGGTGCGGCTAACAAGATCACCAAGGGTTAAGATCACCGCGCCCCACAATGCAATGAGGGGCAACGCGCGCTTGTGGGTCATCCCTGAAAATGGGCGCACCAGATGAGGCACCATTAATCCCACAAAGCCAACCACACCGGTGAGTGCAACAATCGAAGCTGTACAAAAAGCGCAGCACAGGAATACTTCACTTTGCAGCCTGTGAACATTGATACCCAGCGAGTGGGACGTTTGCTCGCTGACAAGCAAGGTATCCAACTCCCGGTATCGCACCAGAATCAGAACCACCAAGCAGAGCACGCCCACAGCGGCAAAAATCAGGTTATCCCAACGGGCTAAACCCAGTCCGCCCATCGTCCAGAACAAAATTGAGCTCGCAGCACGTTGGTCACCAGAATAGATAAGAAAGCTGGTCACAGCACCAAACAAAAAGGAGATGGCTAATCCACACAGGACAATGTTGTTGTCGCCTTGCTTTTTCTGGAGGGAAAAGAGCATCAGCACCGCTGCGGCTGAGACGATTCCTCCTGCAAATGCAGCAATAGGCAGAGACCATATGCCAAGTGCATCACCAAGCTTGGTAATAACTAATACCGCTCCTGCCGACGCACCGGAAGACAAACCAAACAGGAAAGGATCCGCCAAATCATTGCGTGTGGTGGTTTGAAGCAGTGCACCCACCAAGGCTAAACCAGCGCCTGCAATCAGTGCGAGGATTGCTCTGGGTAACCTCAAATCCATTAGGATACGGCTTATCATACTGGCGTCGTCTTCGTTGAACGCGCCCAAGCCTATAAGCACCTGCTCCAAGGAAAGCGGCACAGTTCCAAACTGCAAACTCAACACAAAAGCAATCAGCATGGCACTGATTCCCAGTAGCCATGCTGCGCGATACTTGTTGATTCCTGCAATCAATCTAGTTGCTTTCTAGGTTATTGCGGATAGAAGGCCTGAGCGAGCTTTTCGATTGCCTGAATATTGGCGGGTCCCGGCGTTAACTGCTCATAACGCAGCTTCACATAGCGACCATCCTTTACCGCATTCGTGTGTTTCATCAAAGGATGTTGTTCCAGGAAAGTTTTCAATGAATCTGCGCCACTGGCGGTTTGATAATCCAAAAGGATAATCACATCAGGGTTTTCTGTCGCGACATGTTCCCATGACGTTCTGGCCCAGCTGGTTTCCATGTCATCAGTGACATTTTCCCCACCCGCCGCTTTGATCATTGCGCTAGGCATCGCGAATTTACCTGCGGTGAATGGCTTGTCTTCACCGGAATCAAACAGAAAGACCTTCGGCGCGTTGTTTTCTGCGTTGCTTTGAGAAGTGACCGTTTTCATTTTGGCTTGCCAGGCTTCCACCAAAGCTGCCGCTTCATCCTGCTTGTCAAAAATCACACCCAGCTTTTTGATGTCATCGTAGAGCAACGCCATGCTGGCGCCTTGCTCCAGCTTGTTGGTGTGAATACAGCTTTCCGAGAGTACAAGGGTGTCGATGCCATAAGGCTTGAGGGTTTCCGGAGTCACTTCGCCACCGACTTTCATCCCGTAGTTCCAGCCGGCAAAGAAGAAGTCGGTTTTAGCCGCAATCAGGGTTTCCAGCGAAGGATACTTGGGTGCCAGTTCAGGAATGTCGCCCAGTGCTTTTTCAAAAGAAGGAGACATCTTGTACCAACCTGTAATGCCCGTCACACCCACCATGCTGTCTTCCAAGCCAAGTGCAAAAGCCATTTCCGTCATGTTGATGTCGTGAAACACAGCAGCATTCGGGCGCTTTTCAATTGTCAGTGGACTCCCACAGTTATCGACCGTGACCGGATATTCCGTGCTTTTGGCATTAGCGATTGCGATGGGAAAAAGGAAGAACAGCGTCGATGCGACTGACCACTTCATTGTGCAGCTCCTATTAATGGCATGGCTTAATGGGACGGTGCGGCTTCAAAATGATGCACCGTGTTGTTGATTTGGGGATGGCTGAGTGGAAATACACGAAGACCAAAAACGGGGGTAATGAATGCGTCCTGCAACACCTCGTTGGGGGACGCGCAGGTCACCATTTTCTGCCCGGACATCAAAATTACTTTGTCCGCAAAAGGCGCGACTAGAGGTAAATCATGCAGCACTGCAATCGACGCGATGCCGCGCTGTTTAATCAAGTCGAGCAGCTCAAGACGCGCCAATGGGTCAAGGTGATTGGTAGGCTCATCCAGAAGCAAAAGTTTGGGCTCTTGAGCAAATGCGCGGGCAATGCTGGCACGCTGTTTTTCACCCCCGGAGAGAGAGCCGAACAGGCGATTTTCTTTGGCAGACAAACCTGTGTCATGAATGGCTTGTTTGACGGCACGTTGATGCTCTTTTTCAGTGCAGCAGAAGGTATGTGGCACCCGACCCAAACCGACATATTCACTCACACTCAACCTTGGGTCGACATGTTCATGCTGGGCAACCACCGCCACTCTTTTCGCCCGGTATAAGCGATTCAGATTTTCTTCAGCGCAGCCTTCAAGCCAGAGTTCACCCGCCACTTTCCGGTATTCACCCGTGATGGCTTTAAGCAAACTCGATTTCCCACTGCCATTAGGTCCGATAACAGCGATGCATTCGTTTGCGGAAACAGAAAACGTCACGTCAGACACCGCGCGCCAACCTGAGAGGCTATCAGCACAGAAGTTAGCCAATGAGAGTATGGGTTGATGAGTTCCTTTCATCTGATGCCCGCGGATTGAATTGATATGTTATAACATAACATTTATATAAGTAGACTTGTCAATAGGCAGGAAAATGAGTCTTTCGGAGCGTCATAAAAGAGAGAATGGCAGCGCCCATTCCCAGAAAAGTTGAAGGGAACAAAGCCGCACAAAAGTACGTTGAGAAAAGAGTCTTTCAGGTTAGCTCATGGTAATGGTCGGCCATCCTTGCACCACCTGACCACCATGCGCGCAACCGTCTCCCATTCTCACCACGGCTTTTCCGTTAATTTTCACCAAAGAGGAGCCTTGCTTCAGGTCATCAGGCATACCTACACCGGTGCAAATTGCCTTGCCTCCGACCACTGCGACAGGAATACCATTGACCTTCACTAGCGATTGGCCAGCATCGATGATTGGACCTCCCACATGAGGTACTGGGCCGGGTTCTACTTTGGGGCAGACATGCATGTGGCCAAGTAAAGAAACAGGTTTACCCATAGCAAAACCTCATTGATATAAGTGAAGGTTTGGGTTCACATCAATGATCGCAAACCCTCTCGATGTATCCAAAACAACATCAATCAGTAGAGGTTGTTCAAGTTGCGCGACATCATCCCCAAGGCCGAGCCACCACTTTTTGATCGCTTCTCGGTAACCGGCTTGAAAATCTTGCCGTTGCCGATAACAACGAGCGTCCAATAATGCCCCTCCGGAAACTGCCAGTCGGTATTCAGAGCGCGCAGAAAAGTCATGATATGGAAACAAATACAGCCTCGGTGTTACCTGATCTACGACATACGCATGAAGTACCTGAGCCATTCGGTCCGATAGGTTTGTCAGCCAGCACGATAGCACTTCATTTTGACTTTCTGGGTGAAGCAACCCTTTGGGCAGCATTGCCATACCAACGCAATCTTTCCAACTCACTACGCCTAATTTGGGTAAATAATCTTGGGGCTCGATGATGCTATTAGCCTTAAATCTCACCGCCCTTTTAGGTAGCCCCGAAAGGCGGCGGTAACTCGTATTGTTTGAAAGCCCTGCTAACAATGTCTCACTTGAAACCGCCAGTGTCGCTGCCGGTTGCTGAAAATAATGATGCAGGAAAACATCGGGAAGATTTCCATATTCTGTCGCGATGATTGCTGTTGAACATTTGGCGATTTTTTCCGGCTGTTTCATCGAGTCATTTCGTCAGGGATATTGAAATCAGGCTCCTCAGCCGAGTCATTCTCTACAATCTTTAACAGCAAATCTGTCAGCGACTCGGCAATTAAAACAAGGTAGTCACTGTCTTCAAAAGCTCCCCATGGTTTCAGATTGCTGAGAAAGTAGATAAAGCCAAATCGCTCGTCACAAAGATCCATCACTAAAAAATCACCGGAAATAGAATCCGCAATGATCAAACTTTCATCCGGGATTCTTCTGTCTTCACCATCATCAGAGTACATTTGGGTGACAACAAGTGCTGAGTCGGCAGCCAAGAATGCAGAGAGAAAAGACAGCGAAATTCCACTCAACTTGAGATGCACTCTTTCATCTTCGAAGCTTCGCATCCCATAGCTTTTCATAAACCATCGATAATCCTTCGGTAGCTTACGATTCAGAAACGTTTCAATCGCGACCAGCTCTTGCTCCGTTGCACAATAAACGTCTTTCGTTTCACACTCCTCGGCGATTGAACTCCAAGAAATATCTTTACAAAGCTGCTCAATCACATGATTGGAATCAGACACTGCTCCCACCCTGAGCCACGATCAATTCGGCTTCGTCATATGTCACCAGACTTTCAAGCCAGTCTTCGAAGCTATTGGCAATCAAGATGATGGAATCATTTCCCTTGTCTCCCCATGCATTCTGGGTAAACCGCCAATGCCACAAAGAGCCATAATGTTTCTCCGCCAAGTTCATCAGAAGGTAGCCATTGTCATCGGCCAAGCTGTCAGCAATGGGGATCATGGCGGGTGGGATCAACGCGGCATCCGTTTCCCAGAAATCAGGTAGTTCCTCGTTCAACTCAAACAGCGTATCTTCAATATCATCCACGTTGTAAATGAAGTTATGCGCCACAAAACCCGGCACACTGCGTTCGCCTACATCCAACATATAAACGCAAAAGTTCTGTTCAAGGTCATTAAAACTACACGCGCCGTATTCTGTCAGAAAAGATTTGAACCCCTCTGGTAACACAACACCATGCTTGGCCTCAAAATCCGATATTGCTTCTTGAGAAGACAAACGGTCACCGAGGTCTTCCGTGCTAACTATTTCCTGCTTCCAAAACGACAACAGTTTCTCTTTGTTCATTTGCGTCTCCTTGTGAAACAGGTGTTGGTTGGCTGATTTCAGTTGGGTTCATATTGGACAATCTTTTCCAACAGCTCGGTGAATGAGTCAGCCAAAAGCACAAGTCCTTCGTAATTGTGTCCAGACCAGTCTTTTTCGCCTTGATAGCCATTCATGTACCAGACTTTCCCGTAGTTGTTCTCGGAGACATCAAGCAACAATAAGTCTCGGGAAATGGAGCTTTCCATCACCACTAAATTCGGTGGAATGCGGGCGTCACCATCATCATCGACATCGCTTGCCATCATGGTGAATGTCAATACATCAACGGCATCCCGAAACCAGTCTAAAAATTCCAGCGATATACCGTTCACTCTGACTTCAATTCTCTGATCCTCAATCAAGCGTCTCCCTACATTTCTGAGGAACCATCTGTAATCTTGGGGTAACTTGGTATTGAGAAATGCTTCCACTGATAGCACTTGTTCTTCAGTCGAACAAAACAGCTCGGGTGTTTCCCCGTCCTCAGCATCAATAGGCTTCCAAACGATTTGCTGACTTAGTGTCTCAATGTTCGACGGCATATCTTTCCTCATTAATTCGTCGCTAGAACGCATCCGTGTCCATGATTGAACGGCTACCTGTGTGGCTTGCTTTGGAGTGTAGCTTGGAAGGGACATAACCCAGCGTACCATCTTCAAAATGGTGTAGAGTCCAATCTTTACCGGGAGCCGTGATCCCCTGTTGCTTCAACAATGCGCTGTCAGTTGCGACGTTGTTGCTCAAATCAGTAACTCTCACCCTGCCATGAACGTGTTTGTCCTTAAATACAGGAAAACCATCCTGATAATCGATTGATTTAACCTGACCACCAGGCGGGTTTGGAAGGTCCACAGGTTTGTTAAACGTCAGTTTCCCTGAGCCAAAATTCGGGCTTTTCGGGTCATTGGCACCGGGTGGATTCCATGTTCCTTTTCGGTTAGATGGCATTTTGTGTTTGCGCTTAAATTGCTCGCATTTTTTGCACTTAAAGGCCCTTTTACGCGCATCAATCATTTGAGCTCTGGCTTTTCTCAGCGCTTGCATCCTAGCTTTCATCACCTGTGTAGCGGACAAGACGCTTTCATAAGACTTGGTCATCGAGGCGACATTGTCGAACTTCTTAAACATCAGCCCGACCAGTCCCTGAACCTTGCTCCCATATTTGGCAAACTTAGCAGGCTTTGCCAATGCATCCCCCGCATAAGGGATCATAGAAACTAGTGACAAACCGGCTCCAAGCCAGTCCCCTTTTGCCGCCGAAATGACGGCAGAAATCCCATCACTTGCCGGTGTCGGGTCAAAAATCCCTGTGATATCTGTGATGATCTGCGGGTTGTTTTTGGCAATCTCTCCCGCTTCTTCCCATAGCTTTTTGTCTCTGGCTTCTTCTAACAAACGCGTATATTCGTTACTCATGACGCCCCCTCACCCTCAGGCCACCAATCCTTGTATTTTTCTGCGCCAGCACGTATCCAGACTTCCTCAAAGTCATCAGACAGCAGCATATCGAACTTTTCTTCTGTGCTGGATGATTGGGATAACACCTGATGTATGGAGGGTTGTAGATGAAACTGGGGGTTGATCGTCCACATCAGGTTAATGAAAAGCCGCATATGGATAAGGTCCAGAACTTTGTAAGTAAAACAGTGCTCTATGCCCTGATTAACCATGGCTCGGACAAACCCTTTTGGATAGAAGTGCACCGTTTCGACTTCTTCATACTCCAGGTATTCAATCAAGTCATCGATCAGTTCGTCACGATGGGCGAACAACGGATACTGAAGCTGCTCCTCGGTGAAAAACCAAGGTAGAGACGGGTCATGTTCTTCGGTTTTTAATCCCGGAAGTGGGTAAATGCCTGAATCTTCAATGTTGCCAGATACCGACCAGTTCATGGTCGCGTCCCCATTCAGCGTGTACGTGAAGAAGCCCTCTTCCCCTTCCTCAGCGTAAACACTGTTCATGGCGCTGAAAAACTCACGTCGCTGCCCTTCTGAAAACACAGGTAAATAACGGTTCAGCGTATTGGCGTCGTAAAACCGGAAATAAACCAACTCCCCACTCGGCTCGACGACCTCTTTGACCCTTTGAAGTTTGGTGAAGAGGCTGTCTATCCCCTGATTGCTGACAAAGTACAGTGCCTGCTGTTTGCCAAAGGTTTCTTTGAGTAGCCAGTCAAAAAGCGGCTCTCCTTCAAGAATTTCAGCTATCCAGGGCGATTCTTCCTGAAATTCTTCTAAATCTTCCCCGACAAACAGGCAACGATGACGCGTCGACATGCCCTGAACCGCGGCGATGAGCTGCTCGTTGTGTGAAGGGTCGAGAAGGACATAAAGGCGACATTCTTCACTTTGATTTTTGGCTTTGAGTAAGGATGCACTGAGGGTTTCTGTTACTGTCATTACCCTTTCCCCTTGGTGCATTTTTCTTTAAATGGCTTGTCTTCTTTGTCGCCACCGCCCGCACTCGAAAAATCAATTGCGTTGCCTTTGATTTTGACTTGATTGCCTTTAATCAAAATGCCGGATGCATCCATTTCAATCATTGCACCCTTTGTACTGAGCACGATTTTTTCCGCTTGAACGACGTATTTCTTGGTGTTGGAGTGAATCGATTTACCCGCAACAATGGATTTAATCGTCCCAACTTGCTCTGCGCTAACCAACGCGACCGATTCATTTTTTGCAGCCCCGACGGTCACTTGATACGCCCCGCCCACCGTAAGTGTGCTGGCTATCCCGACCGTTTCCGTCAAGAAGCGGTTGACCTTGATGTGTTGATCATTGCCGACACTGATCTTCTGGGTATCACCGATTTTTACCGTTTCGTTATTCTTAACGTCCCGTTGCCTGTCATTACCAACAATGTCGCCTTCGTTATTTTCGATAACGCGGTTAACATCCTTCTGAGCATGGACATAAATCTCTTCTTTGCCTGACTCATCTTCGAAGCGCAGCTCATTAAAGCCGTCACCTTTGTGGGTTTGCGTCCGCAACACAGTCTGTGTTTTATGCGCTGGTAATGACTGTGGAACAAGGTTGGCAGCGTGATAGGTTCTTCCCGTTACAATCGGCTGGTCCGGGTCTCCTTCTAGAAAACTGACAATCACTTCGTGACCGATCCTGGGTACACTCACAGCGCCATAGCTCGCCCCTGCCCAGCCCTGTGCCACACGCACCCAGCAACTGGAGTTTTCGTTCCATTCCCCCACTCGGTCCCAAGGAAACTGGACTTTGACCCGCCCATGTTCATCACAGAAGATTTCTTCATTGGCTGGCCCCACGACAATCGCAATTTGAGGACCATCAACACGGGGTTTGATATTCGGCATCGGACGCCAGGTTCTGGTTGCCGGAATCACCAAAGCCTCGTTGTTGTAGGTCGTTTGGCCTTCGCCCCCCGATTCCTGTGCTGCCTGAGGCTGGGTACCTATATGAATAACCCTGACACCAAGCCATTCCATGTTGACGTCAGACGCGTCTTCAGGCCCTTCAACCGTCATTTTCAGACCCGGAGAGATGGCGGGAATATTGCTCAGCAAAGAAGCGGACAGACTTTCGCGCCTCAGAGATTCAAGCCGGAACTGAGTGAAAGGTTTCCCCGAACCGTCGTCTTTAAACCGTCCGGGATAGTCATAGTGTTCATAACTCGTACGCTGAAAGCTGAGATCTGTCCCTGTGTGGCTGTGCACCAACCCATAGTCGGGTTTTTTAAAACTGTAATCTTTGAGAGTTGCACTGGACGCCCCCATTTCGCTGGAGGGTTTGAAGCTACGGATATAGGGATATTCAGCCACGCCGCCAATGTTTGGCTCGTAAGTCAGTGGGGTAGAAATAGCAGATAGTACGGAGCTGTCGTCCGCAAACACCAGAGAATGCTTACCGCCTGATTGCTCGAAGAAGTAAAACATGCCCTCTTCAGCTGCCAAGCGTTCGACAAAATCTAAATCCGACTCTCGATACTGCACACAATACTCGCGGGTAGCAGGCGTGTGTGTCAGTGAGAACGCGAAATCATCAACGCCCATCTCCTCCAGCAGCGTAGAGATGATTTGAACAGCATCAGCACTTTGGAAGATCCGGCTGTTCTGACGCAGGCTCAACCGTTTCAGCGCAGGAACCAGATCCAGAAAGTAGTAGGTTTGCGAATGACCGGTGTCCCCGCGGGTAAAACGGCTGACGATGCCATGGAATTGCCGGTACAGCACACCGTCTTTCCATACGCAAAGTAAGCCGTCTTTGTCTACCAGTTGGTCAGGCGAAACGCCTGCTTCACGGCTTACCAGCTCAACTTTTGCCACGAAGGGCGTCGAAAGCCCCTCCTCAACGGAAAAGCCAAGAACACCAAACAATGAAAGATCCAGACTGCTGGTCTGAAAAGTGAACTGTAGCCCTGTCGCATTCGCCATCGTTAAACCATCCCTAGACGCTTGTGCGGTATCTGTTCGATGGATAACGGGTAAGCATCAACTGAGTCGACGCTTACCCAGTCTTTTACCCTTCGATCGGCGCTCTCCAGTCGTCGGCACCTGATGTACCTGCGACGGTATGTTCCCAATCGATTTTTCGGTAAGCCACGGACACAGTCACTAGCTGAGTAAACTCTTTTTTCTCTAAGTCCTGACAGTGCGGCATATTGCAGTCAATATCGATGATGGTGCCGTCTGTCAAAATGGTCGAGAAAAAGTGTTCCTGCTTACCTTCTACTGACGTTCTGTACCACTTGAGTTCAATTTTCGGCAGCATTTCACCCGATGACAGTGCGTTATACATGAGGGGTACCGCTTTGTTCAGCGCCACGGTGAACTTGAACGGTTTGTGGACACGTTGACCTGACGGCTGACCACTTTGCGGGTCGGTGGGAACTGTCACGATGTGATCAAATGCCTGAACCAGCATTTCATCTTCGTGACCTTCAACATAGATGTTACCGACAGAATCGGCGGTAAATGCACCGGCAGTAATATTGCCTTGGGTTTGTCCTTCAATCGCGATATAGCATGGAGTTGGCATTGCGTATTCCTTCTGCAGCTAGTGTATGTATCGACCAATACACACAGGCAACACATATGCCAATTAGGTTTTTTCAGATAAACAGACACTTGAGAATTTCAACCAAATACCCGGGCAAAAAACTGCTCAAAATTTGCGCAATTCTTGCCCGTTGGGTAATTTTTGGCCTGAAAGGTGAAACCAGATTAATCCTTAGAAACTGATCAGTACCGTTGCGAAAAACCGCTATCCGGCGTCACTGAAAGCTCCATAAATTCACAGAATGCGGTGACCGCATCACTACGCTCGCGCTTTCTCGACCAAACCAAACCAACATCCATCGGCGGTACATGATCAGCCAGTGGACGCACTTCCACCCTTCTCCCTTCCAATGACCAGGGTCGGTAAACCATGTCTGACAGAATGGTGATGCCGTAATCATTGGCGACGAGACTGCGCACGGATTCCACGGAAGAGGTGCGGAAAATGGTATTGGGCTGATAGGGCGTTTGGTTCCAATAGCGCAGAGCGGTATTACTTGCCTCATCGACCGTTAGCATAATGTAGGGATATTGAGCGACATCGTGGAAGGTCACCATTTTGTTTTCCAGCAGAGGATGACTGGAGCTGAGCCACAATCGACGCTGGGAACTCAACAGGGTTTGGAAACTGATGTCTTCCTGGTTAATTAGGTTGGACGTCAGCATAAAGGCAACATCAAATTCCCCTGACACCACGCCTTCTTCGATATCCCCCCGGGTGGCTTCCACCAGCTTCAGGTTCACATTGGGGTAGCTGCGCTGAAACCGGGTGAGGTAGGGTGGCACAAAGTATCCCGCCACGGTGTAAGACATGGCGACGGTAATTGTGCCTTCAACCTGATTGGCGGAGCGGTGCGAAAGTAACATGGCTTCTTCCAGCTCCTTCACAATGTGCGTGGCATGTTGGTAAAACTGGTTCCCCTCATAGGTCAGCAACATGCCATGAGGCTGACGCACAAACAGGTTCACATTCAGCATCTCCTCCAACTGTTTAATGGCGGTGGTAATCGCTGACTGGGAAACGTGCATGGCATTGGCCGCTTGAGAGACCTGCCCGGAGTCCGCCGTCGCGATGAAATAGCGAATCTGTTTCATGGTTGGGAGCATGTTCTGTTTTCCTTAAGTCTTGTATCCATTCTTCTGATATCCAGACCTGTCGACAGGTCTGAAAAATGACACCAAAAAACAATTTAATCATTAAATATCAACAAAATAACTCAGTTTTATTAGGTGATATCAAAGCACTTTTTGTTATCTGTTTTTCTAATAACACTAGACAAAACTCTGTAATTTACATACCAGTGATGCAAATTTAACCTGTTATTAACACATCGAGCAATAGTCAAATCCGGCGTTTCTCGCCATGACCATTGCAAACATTGGTTGAAGTAACAGGGAGAAGAAACATGAACGGCAAACCTTCTGCTGTCCCATGGTTAACCTTGGTCGGTGCAATGGCGCTGACTCAAAGCAGCACTGCAAACAGCGAAAACTGGTACCCGTATACGGTTGATGTCTGGACTACACCATTCGACATGAGCAGTGCCCGCGACGTGATGCAATATCAGCCCGTTGAAAAGGCCAGCAAGGCGTGGGACATCTGCGTCTCCTTCCCGCACCTCAAAGATGCTTATTGGACCGCAGTGAACTACGGCGTTGTGGATGAAGCAAAACGCGCCGGTGTCGAAATGCAGTTGGTGGAGGCAGGCGGTTACACCAACCTCAATACTCAGCTTTCACAGATTGAAGACTGTGTGGCTTCCGGTGCAGACGCCGTGATAGTGGGCGCCATTTCTTACGATGGTCTCAATAATCTGGTGAAGAATATCGCCCAATCCGGTGTGCCGGTTATCGACATCGTCAACGGCATGTCATCGCCAGATATCTCAGCGAAGTCTCTGGTCTCATTTGGCGAGATGGGCGCAAAGATTGGCCAGTATCTGGCGGAGCGCCACCAGAACGATAAAGAGAAAGTGAAAGTTGGCTGGTTTCCGGGACCTCCTGGCGCAGGTTGGGTTGAAGCCGGAAACAAGGGTTTTCAATCTGCCGTAGAAGGCTCAAACATTGACGTAGTAGAAACCAAATACGGCGATACCGGTAAGGAAGTGCAGCTCAAACTGGTGGAAGACACCCTCGAAGCACATCCGGACCTGGATTACATTGTCGGTACGGCAGTGACAGCAGAAGCGGCCACCAGCCTGCTCCGCGCCCGAGGTCTCACTGACCAAATCGGCGTCCTTTCCTACTACTTCACCCCCGGCGTTTATCAGGGGATCAAACGTAACCTTATCGTTGCTGCGCCCACAGACTCGGCGGTTATCCAAGGTCGTGTCGCGATTGATCAAGCTATCCGTATCCTCGAAGGCAAACCCTACACCAAACATGTGGGACCGCAGCTTTATGTCATCGATGACGCCAACATCAACAGCTTTGATCGTAACAGCTCCCTCGCACCAGCGAACTTTAAACCGACGTTTACAGTGAAGCCGCAGTGATGGACGCACCGATTCTCAGCCTACACGGGATACACAAACAGTATCCCGGTGTAAAAGCGCTCGACGGGGTGGACTTCACGCTTGAGCCCGGCGAAGTTCACGTGTTGTTTGGCGAGAATGGCGCTGGGAAATCAACGCTGATTTCCATTATCTCCGGCGCCAACCAGCCTACGGCAGGAGAGATGCGTTTTTTCGAAGACACCGTGCGCTTCAAAAGCGTTTACGACGCGAGGCAAAAAGGCATCAGTGCGGTGTTCCAGGAGTTTTCTCTGGTCGACACCCTCTCCATTGCCCAAAACCTGTTTCTGGGCGAAGAGCCATTGACCGGACACTTTCTGGATAACGCCACCTTGCACACCGAAGCACAGGCACTGCTCGAAAAAATGGGGTTTGACCTTGATGCACACCTGCCCGTCAGCGAGCTTTCCCGTGCTGAAAAGCAAATGGTGGAAATTGCTAAAGCGCTCCGTGGCGAATTGTCAGTACTGATCCTTGATGAGCCGACAGCGTCCCTGACGCATCAGGAAACCGAGCAGTTATTTTCACTGATTGATCAGCTAAAAGCACAAGACGTCGGCATTATCTATATCTCTCACCGTATGGGCGAGATCCGCCAGATTGCAGACCGGATTACCGTACTGCGGGATGGAAAATACATCGGCACCCGCGAGGTTGATACTGTCGAAGAGCAAGACCTCATCACTATGATGACGGGTAGGGAAATCGACAACGTCTATCCGCACGTGCCCTTTTTACCCACTGAAACCGTGTTGGACGTGCAATCCCTAACCACCGACAACCGACTCGTCGAAGACCTTTCTTTCCACGTCAGAGCCGGGGAGATTGTCGGCTTTGCCGGGTTGGTTGGCTGCGGCAAATCCGAAGCGCTCAGAGCCTGTTTTGGTGCAGAGAAGGTCACTGCCGGTTGCGTGGTGTTTAACGGTGAAAATGTCACAGGGCTTAGCATCCGCGAGATGCTGGACCGCGGCTTTTTCTATAACTCCCGTGACCGCAAAGACGAAGGTTTGGTGCTCAACCGCAGTTGCCGGGAAAACATCAGTTTGCCTTCTCTGGGTTCTCATCCCCTTTCCCATCGCCATGGCGCACTGAATCTCGCCCACGAACGCAAGCAAACCCAAAGCCTTGCAACAAGGCTCAAGCTCTACCCGATGCAAACCGAGCGCGATGTCGGCCAGTTCAGCGGTGGTAACCAACAGAAAGTGCTATTGGCAAAATGCCTGACCCGCGATGTCTCGCTGTATGTGTTCGACGAACCCACCGTGGGGGTGGATGTCGGGACACGCGCAGAAATCTATCGCTTTATTGCCGGTTTGTGCGAGCAAGGGGCAGCGGTCGTCATCATTTCTTCCGATCTGCCCGAGGTCGTACACCTCTCCCACCGTCTCTACGTGATGCGTGAAGGACAAATCGCCGCTCACCTTCAGGGAGCAGAGATAACAGAAACCAAGGCGCTCAGCCACTTTTTTGAATCAATGGAGTATGAAAATGAACAGTGAGCCAGTGAAGGCCAGTTCCCAAGACGCCGATCTGGGCGCTTCCAAAGGGCAATTTGCCAACCGGGTGACACGGTTATTTGTGAAGGTGGGTGTCCTGCCTATCCTGGTGGTGGTCGCCGTTGCTATCTTTGCATCGGCATCAGAAAACTTCCTGACTGCGCGCAACCTGCTGAACCTGCTTCGCCAGTCTTCGTATCTGGTGATGGTCTCCATCGGACAGATGTTTGTGCTGTTAACCGCAGGGTTTGATCTTTCCGTCGGCACCATTATCGCCCTCTCATCCGTGGTCGGGGCCACCACCATGGCAGCAACCTATGCGGCTTTCCCGGAATCTGTGTATCTCGCCATTTTTGTGGGGATTGCTGCCGGTGTAGCCGTTGGCTTGGTCGTCGGATTTATCAATGGCATCGGCGTCGCGCATTTTCAGGTTTCACCCTTTGTGATGACGCTGGGCATCTCCTCCATCGGTTTTGGTATCGCCCTTTATATGACAGGCGGATCGCCGGTGTATGGCATGCCGATGGAGTTCGGCAACACCTTTGGCTTTGGCAACATTTTTGGCTTGCCCACACCGATTCTGGTTGCCTTGCTGATGACGATTTTTGCCATGGTCATCGTCAACCGTACCCGTCTGGGCCGCTATTTCTATGCAGTTGGTGGAAACATCAATGCCGCCCGTCTCTCAGGGATCAACACCCACAAAACGCTGATTCTGGCGTACCTGCTCTGCGCGTCCTTCGCAGCCATGGCAGGGATGTTGATCACCGCCCGTCTTGACACCGGCGAGGCCAACATAGGCGCAGCCATGCCCCTCGAGTCCATTGCAGCCTGCGTCATCGCCGGTGTCAGTCTTCGCGGAGGGATCGGGCGAGTGGAACATGTCGTCTTGGGCGCGGTGTTTATCAGTCTGGTGCAAAACGGCATGAACCTGACCCGCGTGGAATCTTACCTGCAAACCGTGGTGATCGGTGCGCTGCTGATTTTTGCCGTCATCGTCGACCAAATTCGTATTCGATTGCGCGCCAAGCTGGGAGCCCACTGATATGCGCCTTACCAACACATTTCAAAAGGAAGGTCTCACTATGATCAACATCAACAGCGACATGGGTGAAGGCTTTGGCATCTACAAACTCAGTGACGATGAAGCGCTGATGCCTTACATCACTGAAGCCAATGTCGCCTGCGGGTTTCACGCCTCAGACCCCAACCACATGAAACGTACCGTAGAGCTTGCCAAGCAATATGGCGTAAAAGTCGGGGCGCATTTCTCGCTACCTGATTTGCAGGGGTTTGGACGCCGTAAAATGCATCTCAGCCAAGGCGAGCTGCACAATATGATTGTGTACCAGATCGGCGCGCTGAAAGGCTTCCTCGATATGCTCGATATGCCGCTGAACCATCTCAAACCGCATGGCGCGCTCTACGGCATGGCAGCGTCGGATCCGGACATCGCTGAAACGATTGCCCGGATCGCACACCACTACCAGGTGCCAGTGTTTGGGCTGTCAGGCACCTACCATGAAACCATTTACAGCGCACACGGTGCAGGCTTCATCCCCGAGTTTTTTACCGACCTCGACTACGATCAAGATGGGCATCTGGTGATCACCCAAACCCACGACGCCACTGATCCTGTCTATGCCGCCAAACGCGTTCTGAAGGCGGTGGAACATGGCAAGGTCACGGCCAACAACGGTCAAGAGATCCCGGTTGTCGCCCAAACCATCTGTGTGCATTCAGATACCCCGAATGCGGTGGATATCGCCAAAGCGGTCAATGAGTTGTTACAGCCTCACCTTTCCCGCCAAAGCGATGTCTGCACCGCCGAAAAAGAATAGACGTTCGAAGGAGTGATACATGTCTGACAAAGAAATTATCTGCCCGTTACCTGGCATTTTTTACCGCTCGGCTTCTCCCGATCAGCCCCGATACAAAGATCCGGGAGACGCTATCGAACCGGGTGACGTGATTGGACTGGTGGAAGTGATGAAATCCTTCCATGAAATTAAAGCGGAAACTTCCGGTGTGATTGACGACTTTTTGATTGAGAACGAAAGCCCGGTCAACGCAGGACAACCTATTGTCCGCCTGAAGTAAGCGCTCTGAATGCACACAAGGAGTCAGTATGACAATCGAAAAATTGCTCATCGCCAATCGCGGTGAGATAGCCGTGCGCATTATCCGCGCGGCCAAGGAAATGGGGATCCATACAGTGCAGGTATACAGCGAGGCGGACAAAGAGTCCCTTGCGGTAAAACTGGCTGATGAAGCCATTTGTATCGGTGCCCCGATGGCTAACCAATCTTACCTTTGCGGTGACAAAGTCATTCAGGCAGCAGAGCAGTCTGGCGCGGATGCTATCCATCCCGGTTATGGCTTTCTCTCTGAAAATGCCAGCTTCTCAGATGACGTGCGTAAGGCGGGCATCATCTTTGTCGGCCCGTCCGGCCAAACCATGACAAAGATGGCTGATAAAGCCCGCGCCCGTGAAACCGCGATGGCAGCCGGTGTACCTGTAGTACCCGGAAGTGCACCCTCTGATAACCCGGAAGCGGCACTGGAGCAGGCCAAACTCATCGGTTTTCCAGTGATGATCAAAGCGTCAGCGGGCGGTGGTGGGCGCGGCATTCGTGTGATTGAAGACGAAAGCGAGTTCCTGACCCAGTACCATCAGGCATCTGCTGAAGCACAGTCGGCGTTTGGTGACGGCACGCTTTATCTCGAAAAATTCATTCGCCAATCCCGCCATGTGGAAGTACAAATTCTTGCGGATGGCCTGAATGCGGTCCACCTGTTCGAGCGAGAGTGCTCGCTGCAACGACGCCGTCAGAAAGTCTGGGAAGAAGCGCCCTGCGCCGTCTTGCCAGATTTGGTGCGTGAAGCCATGTGCCAGTCTGCGGTCTCTCTGGCAAAAAGCGTCAACTACAAAGGCGCGGGCACCATTGAGTTTCTCTACGATGATGAATCTGAGTCATTCTATTTCATCGAGATGAATACCCGCATTCAGGTCGAGCACCCAATCACCGAAGCCATCACAGGGGTTGACCTGATTCGGGAAATGATTCAGATCGCGTCAGGTCAGCACCTTTCTCTCAAACAAGAGGACATTCAGCGTCGCGGCCATGCCATTGAAATTCGCCTGAATGCGGAAGATCCCTTCAACGGCTTTCTCCCTTTCCCCGGCGTCATCAAATCTTTCACCCCACCAATGGGCAGCGGTGTGCGTTTTGACGGGCTCATCTACTCCGGCTTCGCCATTCCCCCTTATTACGACTCATTACTCGGCAAGCTGATTGTCTGGGATGAGGACAGGGAAAGCGCGATTCACCGCATGGCAAGGGCACTGGACGAACTGTCGATTGAAGGTGTGAAAACCACACAACCGCTGTTTCAAAAGCTGTGTGAGGCGCCTGATGTGATTAACGGCAATTTCCACACAGCGTGGCTTGAACAATGGCTGGAGACACTCGACGCCCCAAAGCCTGAACAAGGTCAGTCTGACAACAAAAAGGATTGCTCGCTGCCACAAGCAAGCTAAGGAAGGACAATGAAAACACGCTACTCATACGGCGGCGACGAGCATATTTTCGTCGAAGTCAGCGAAGAAATGTCGCTCGCTGCCTTTTTCAAAAGCTTGTCGATCACCCAGGCCATCCGTGAAGCGAACCTGCCCGGTGTTGAGGAAATCTGCCCGGCAAACGCCTCATTTCAGGTGAAGTACAATCCAGACGTTTGCGCGCCTGAAACTATGCTCGCCGCGATTCAGGACATCGAAAAAGCGCAAGCGGCAGGAAAAGCAGAAATCGATACCCGCATCGTTGAGGTGCCGGTTTTCTACCAAGACCCCTGGACCCATGAAACCCTGATGCGGTTTCGCGATCGCCATCAGGATCCGGAAGGCACCGATCTCTCTTACGCCGCCAGAATCAACGGCTATGACTCCATTGAAGCCTTTATTGAAGCGCATTCCGGTTCCCCCTGGTTTGTCACCATGGTGGGGTTCGTTTCCGGCCTGCCGTTCATGTTCCAAATGGTTGAACGCGAGAAGCAAATACAGGTACCGAAATACGTCAGACCCAGAACCGACACCCCCAAGCTGACGGTGGGCTATGGTGGCTGTTTCTCCTGTATTTACTCCGTGCGGGGCGCCGGTGGCTACCAGATGTTCGGTGTCACCCCTGTCCCTATTTACGACCCGGCGCAAAACGCGGCACACCTGAAGGATTTTCTGGTGTTCTTCCAACCGGGCGACATCGTGAAGTTCAAACCTATCTCAGAAAATGAGTATCACGAGATCGTCAAACAGGTCGAAGACGGTACCTACCAACCTCGCACAAAATCGGTTCGGTTCTCACTGTCTGAGTTTGAAAAAGACATGGCGGGCTATAACGCAGCAATGCAGGAGGCGCTGTATGAGCATTAATGTTATCCACCCCGGGCTCGCCACCTCTGTGCAGGATTTGGGCCGCAAAGGGTATTTTCATCTTGGCATTCCGGTCTCAGGTGCGATGGACAGATTCGCCTGTCGTTGCGCCAACTGGCTGGTTGGTAACGACGAAAACGCGGCAGTGTTGGAAGCGGTGTTTATGGGGCCCAAACTGACGTTCAATCAGGACGCCACCGTGGCCGTTACAGGAGCAGATATGACCCCCATCCTTGATGGGGAAGAGCAGGTCAATTGGGCAAGCTTTGCGGTGAAAGCCGGTCAGACCCTTTCCTTCTCACATCTGACAGGCGGCGCGCGAATTTATATCGCCATTGCTGGAGGCATTGATGTGCCTGAGGTGCTGGGAAGCCGTTCGACCTATACGCTCGGGGCGCTGGGCGGATTTGAAGGCAGATTGCTACAAGCCGGGGACGAACTGCCTGTCGGCAGCGATGAAGCGCCGTTTGAAGAACGCTATTTACCCGACTTTCTACGCAGACCAAGGTTGAATCAGTTGCGGGTGGTTCCCGGCCTTTACTGGCACCGGATCACCAAAGCGGCTGGCGAGCAGTTTTTCAACGATATCTGGCAGGTAGCGCCAGAAGCAGACCGCATTGGCTACCGGTTCAAAAACGGCACGCCATTAGAGTTTGTCGAGCGCGAGCAGCCGTTTGGCGCCGGATCCGACCCTTCCAATATTGTCGACGGCTGTTATCCCTATGGCTCAATTCAGGTGCCAGCAGGGAAAGAACCCATTGTGTTGCACCGAGACGCCGTTTCAGGCGGAGGCTACTTCATGATTGGTACCGTGGTGTCGGTGGACATGGATCTTATCGGACAGATGCAGCCCAATTCACAGACCCAGTTTGTGCAAATCTCGCTGGAAGATGCGCTGAAAGCCCGTAAGGAATATGACGCGCTGTTGAAATATGCCAAACAGCATATCGAGAAGAGCGGGGCCGCACGATGACGTTGATTCGAGATAAGGCATTCATTGGTGGCGATTGGGTCGACAGTGAAAGCGGGAAAACCTACCCCGTTTTCGACCCGGCCTACACCAACATCATCGCCCATGTTCCTGAGATGGGTGAAAGCGACACCCAAGCCGCGATTGATGCAGCCCAAAAGGCATTCGGCAGCTGGCGAACAACCACGGCTAAGCAGCGGTCAGAAAAGCTGATGAATTGGTTTAACCTCATTATGGAAAACCAATCGGATTTGGCAGCGCTCATTACACAGGAATCGGGCAAGCCTTTGGCTGAGTCCATCGGTGAAGTTGGCTACGGCGCTTCATTCATCCAATGGTTCGCGGAAGAGGGGAAACGCACTTATGGTGATGTTATTCCGACAACCGCGATCGACAGGCGATTGCAAACCATCAAACAACCTGTCGGTGTCTGCGCGGCTATCACGCCATGGAATTTCCCCATCGCGATGATCACCCGCAAAGTCGCCCCCGCCCTTGCAGCAGGATGCACCATCGTCGTCAAACCGGCAGAAGCGACACCCCTTTCCGCGCTGGCGCTGGCGTCATTGGCGCAGGAAGCCGGTATACCGGATGGTGTCATTAATGTGGTGACTGCTTCCCACGGCGCCGAGGTGGGTAAGGTGCTCTGCAACAGCGCGGATGTTCGCAAGCTTTCCTTCACAGGCTCAACGGCGGTTGGCAAAACGCTGATCAAGCAATGTGCCGATACCGTTAAACGGGTGTCGATGGAGCTCGGCGGCAACGCACCCTTTATCGTCTTTGATGATGCAGATATCGATGCTGCCGTCGAAGGGGCTCTGGCCTCCAAGTTTCGAAATGCGGGGCAAACCTGCGTGTGCGCAAACCGCATCTTGGTGCAGTCCGGCATCTATGACGCCTTTGCAGAAAAGTTTGCCAATGCCGTCAGCAACCTCAAAGTCGGCGCAGGGCTAGAGCCCAGAAACCAGATTGGCCCACTCATCAACCGCTCTGCACTCGATAAAGTCGAATCACACATACGCGATGCACTGGTTTTGGGAGCACGGCGGCTAACCGGCGGAGCCAGCCATTCGCTGGGTGGCCTCTTCTATCAACCTACCGTATTGGCCGATGTTACCCCTGCCATGCGGATTGCTTCTGAAGAGACCTTTGGCCCCGTCGCTCCCCTTTTCCGCTTTGAAGATGAAGCGCAAGCCGTTGCGATGGCCAACGACACGGAATATGGCCTCGCTGCCTATTTCTATTCGCGGGATATCCAGCGCTGTCTGCGTGTCAGCGAAGCGTTGGAATACGGCATGGTCGGCGTGAACGAAGGCGTGATTTCCAATGAAGTCGCCCCCTTTGGCGGTGTGAAAGCCTCCGGTTTAGGCCGGGAAGGATCGCGACAAGGCATCGAAGAGTACCTCGAAACCAAATACGTCTGCTTTGGCGGACTCTTGTAACTCACCAGTATCAGGAACCAACAATGAACAACCAGTCACTGATGGATCGCCGCAATGCGGCGGTTCCCAGAGGCGTGGCTTCGGCTACCCCTCTGTTTGTAAAACGTGCCAAAAATGCAGAATTTTGGGATGTGGAAGACAACCGTTATATCGACTTCGCTGCGGGAATTGCAGTCGTTAATACCGGTCATAATAACCGCGCTGTCACGCAGGCAGTCACTGAGCAAATCGAGAAATTCAGCCACACGGCTTTTCAGGTCGCAGGCTACGAGAATTACATTGAGTTAGCCGAACGTTTAAATGCCATCGCCCCGATTGATGATGCCAAAACCATCCTGATGACCACAGGTGCTGAGGCATTGGAAAATGCGGTAAAAATCGCCCGTCATTACACCAAACGAAGCGGTGTTATCGCCTTTCATGGTGGGTTTCATGGCCGCACGCTTTTAACCATGGGCATGACCGGAAAAATTGCCCCTTACAAAGAAGGCTTCGGTCCGTTCCCGAACGACATTTACCACATTCCCTTCCCGGTTCCTTATCAGGGCATTGATACCGCCTATTCGCTGCAACAACTGGAGAAACTGTTCAAGACGGACATTGCTCCCTCTTCCGTTGCCGCCATTGTGCTGGAACCTGTTCAAGGGGAAGGCGGGTTTTATGCCGCGCCAAATGCGCTGATGGAACACCTTCGCGCCCTTTGCGATGAACACGGCATTGTGCTGATTTTCGACGAAGTGCAAACAGGCTTTGGCCGCACAGGGAAAACCCTCGCGAGCGAGCATTTTGAAGTGCAGCCCGATTTGATTACAGTGGCAAAAGCGCTGGCAGGTGGCTACCCACTTTCTGGCATTATCGGCAAACGCGACATCATGGACAGCCCAACGCCGGGCGGCCTTGGTGGTACCTATGGTGGTAGCCCAGTGGGATGCGCCGCCGCTTTAGCTGTGCTGGATGAATTGGAATCCAAATGCCTTAATGACCGTGCCGAGGCGGTGGGAAGCCGCCTGCATCAGGCTTTCTCCGAGATAAAAGAACTGAACCCTGAGCTGCCTATTGATCATATCCGCCACAAAGGTGCCATGATTGCGTTTGATTTTGTCTGTGATGGACAACCGGAACCCCGCCATGTGCAGCCTTTTATCAAAGCCTGCCGCAGCAAGAGGCTTATCTTGCTGCCTTGTGGTCAGTTCGGCAACGCAATCCGATTGCTGCCGCCACTCACTGTCGAAAACCATATCGTCGAAGAAGCGATAGACATTATGAGGAAGGCGTTGCTCTCTTTGCGCTAGCGGAAAATAGAAATGCCACCCAGCAGGGTGGCTTTTTGATTCAGTAACACCAATTTTGTCCCACTGAAGACATGCCTAAACGCTTATCGACTCAGAGCAACCGCAGCCCCAAAATACCTTTTCTGAAAAAAATGACCCCATCCATCATCAATATTCCCGAAAATTTCCTTTTAGGGTCCTAGCATATTTTCAAAGTATTGCTTTTGAAATTTTCTCAATCACTCCCGAGAAATAGTCAAAGCAAGCATCCTCTCTTCATTCCTAGACTCATTATTCGATCAACAACATCTGAGGAGATATACATGGAGCAAGATCTAGCTTTTCCAGATATTCCAATGGTAGGCACATACTCACAATGGGTCTCGTAAGCCTGCAAACTTCAAGAACTGAAAGAGTCTTTATCAAAGACGGGAGAGGAAATCTAAGGCTTGCAGGCGACATCTGGTGAGGGCGATAATCAAGTCACCATGACGTTAGTTAATATCCCGCTTGACTCAGCAAAAGGGCTAAAAACATGGGAAGGTCCCTCAGTGGTGTACAATCTCTCAACAAACGAAGGCCTATTGCACAATCTCGAAGAGCTTGAGGAATCGCTGAAGTCACAAGAGTTTGCCGTCACGTTGAGTACCAGTGATACCAACTGGGCATGGGGTAAGACATGGTCGCCGAATGACTCATTTACAATGACACGCTTGGGGGCACGCTATTTTGGTATCGTCCCGTTCGAAGGACCCAATCCATTTGGTTCTTTGTAGATACTAAAGCGCTGCGCAACGCAGCGCTTTTCTTATTGACGTATAAAAAACCATACCTCAATTCTTGAGACTCTTAGACACTGGCCCATTTTCAACATAAAAATGTTCTGAAGAATCATGGAGGCTCAGAGAATCTGAGCGTGACATGCTGCCACCCCCATCGTAGCGATAAAACGGTTTCCGCCCCATTCAGCGTCCACACTACCTGCCGAACATGCTGACTATCCGCCCATAATGGTTTGTGAAGATGGTGAAAGCTTTTGATCTTGCTCTGCTTTGACTAGCCCTTATCGTGACCCGAATGGGCCAAGACGTTGCGAAGCGCAGTTAGGCTTGGTTGAAATGGCGAGACAAGGGAGGAAGGACCGCCGGAGATCTATAACGATATTCAATTGCTAGAATTGCACGACTGCAACTAGCTTCCAGCCCTTTACCTATTGAATGTCTCTTGGGATGCTGGCTGTGTGATGCTAATAATGCTAGTGGCCAGTCTTTTACTTGATTGCAGAAACTCTTTCCTTGTTGTGGCCGGGAGCTTCGCTACCTCTTTCATAAAATCTAGTAAGTCCTGACTTTCTATCGCTTGATAGTAATTCATGTTGTCTTCGGTTTCTTCAAAGAACCACACTAGCGGAAAGTCTGTATAGGTGGCGATTCTTTGCAATGCTGTAACCCGAGGCTCTGTCTTCCCAGATTCCATGTCTAGATAAGTTTGCCTTGCCACGTTGAGATGCTTAGCCATCTGTACTTGAGTCTTGCCGGAGTCAATCCTGGCAATCCTTACCTTGTTAGCTATTGTTTTTCTTGTAGTTGGTTTGCTCATACTACCACCTGGCAAATTATCGATAATTTTGGTTAACACTTTTTCTAGTTATTTCATCTGTTTGTAATGATGAATCACTAGCTTGTATGCATATATATTGCTACCTCATTTATCATGAGGTAGTAAAAATGAAACACGTAGTACTTAACAACAAGCTCTATCGCTATTCCATCAACGAGAACCACACGACAGATCAAGTCGCAGTCTTCTTGTTAGGCGCCCTTCAAGATATTGAAAGCGTCAAAATGTACTCTGACCACTTCTCGAAAACACTGACGTGTATCACGCTAGAAATTCCAGGTACGGGTTATGCAGAACCTCTCGGAGCACAAGTTTCTATCTCTGAACAAAGTGACATGCTGCTAGATTTTCTGAAATACATGAACATTGGGGCCGCCCACCTAATTGGTTTCTCTTACGCGACAGCAATCGCGGCTGAAATTTGTGGTGTATGGAAAGGGGTTCAAAGTCTCAGTATCTGTGGCGGTGTACCAGGTATTCCTGAGTCTGGTATCGCTGCAACTAAGAAAATGATTGCTGCGTCAACACTCAGTAAGCGTGAATTCGCAGCGACCTTTGTTGATTCGCTGACGGCAGACGTTGAAGGAATTCCGCGCTCTGCAGTTATCAAGAAAGCAATGCTAAAAAATATATCTAACCTTGATGATTCCAGGATAAATATGTTCTTTGATAATTCAGTAAGGCTACTTGTACATAAGCCAAGCAACATTAGCCAGATAACGGTTCCTGCTGTTATTTGTGCTGCCGAACATGACCCCTATGTGACCACAAAAATTGCAAAAGAGTTTTCAGATCAACTCCCAAACAGCCACTTTATTGTCATCAAAAATTCAGACCACCTAGCTCATTTACAACACCCTGAAAGGGTAGCTAATGCATTGATTCTTATGGCTTCCACGGCTGTTCATGTAGAGAAAACACTACATGGCCTGACCAATTAATTATTAAGAAATGAATGGGGATGGTCAACGCAATTTCTTGCGTATTTTACGTTGGCCATTTTCTATCAACTGATTGATATCACAGTCCTAAATGTAAAGGCGGGAGAGTGAATTAAGGATTTGCGAGATGCTTTCCTTTTGCTCATGATCCAGATGCCGAAGAGCCTCTACAATCAGGGAGTCTCTGACATGTTGAGCAGTCCTTAAGTGATGAAACTGAGGAAATTTAGTCATTTCAGAAGTGAAGCCGGCGTGAGAATTCAACTTGAAGCCCAGCTTGCCCCGAAACCCAACGGCAACTGAGAATGCAACCGGCTTATTTTCGTTTTCAAGAACCTGATATTGGTAATCGGATAAACCAAGAACCTTTGACATAGTTTCTAGAGGTACGTTGTAGGCGTATCTAAACCGCTTTAAGTTTATTGCCAAACTGCGGTAATAGTCTTCACCAAAAGCCTCAAGATCTAATTCTGGTGGCGGTAACAGTGAGTCATAATCCAGGCCGACATAATCACTGTGACCTTCCAACTCTGTCCGAAACGCTAGAAAATCAGCTCTTTCCCTGTCGTTATATAGGTTGGTAATTATATCTATAACGGAATTGAACTGTGATAGTGGTAACTTACCTATTCTTACCAGTGCCTCTACAGATGAATCTTCCATCCCTCGGTAATACTCGCGAAGCGACAAGCCATAGTAAAAGGCCGTCATTGGTACCATCATCATCCAAGAGAACGCCGCAACAACATGTAATGGCCGGTGTCCTTGATAGCTAGGTTGCATGTACTTCTGCAGTGTTTCTACGTTTACACCTGTGAATTTTCTCTTTAGCTCCACAAAAGATACCTGGTGTGCGCGGCGAACATATGCCATTGACAGAGCAATATCTGAATCGATGTTTTTTAGTAATTCGTTGAGCCTTTCTATGTCTTTGTCTGTAACTTGGCTAGGTGAGTTGTTTTCTACTGTCATTTAAAAGGCCTTTTTACTGCTGTACTTGGTTAGTCACTAGCTGTATGACGAAATTTAAGACGGGATATCATGGAATGTATATATTCGTTTCTCCGCCCCCAAGAATTCTTCGATAGCACTGTGCTGGACAAAACTGCCGAGAGCAACGAGGAAATTGGGAAGACAGCCCCAAAAACAGATAATTCATTAAGGTATACCCCAACGCGACCACCCTACCCTGATACAAAAACTGGCAATGTGACCACTTAAATGCGACACTCCTTATTGCGACCACCTAAATGCGACGTTGACCAACTTCAGGGAGATAAATCATGTTTATTCGCGCTTACCTTCGCGCCTCGACCGATGAACAAAATGCCGAACGGGCAAAAGCCGCCCTCAATCAGTTCACCCAAGAGCATGGCCAACGCATTGCCAGTTACTACACCGAAAACATCAGCGGTACTCAACTCGATCGACCAGAGCTAAACCGTCTACTCACCGACACCCAGGCAAACGACATTCTGCTTGTTGAACAAATCGACCGACTCACCCGCCTTAACGATCATGACTGGAAAAAGCTTAAGCGCATGATTGAGGAAAAAGGCATACGCATTGTCAGCATGGACGTTCCAACCAGCTGGCAAGCACTCGACAACAACGCCCTCACCCACAACGACCCCATCATCAAGGCCGTGCTCGATGCCATCAACAACATGCTAATTGAGCTGATGGCCGCCATGGCCAGAAAGGACTACGAAACCCGAAGAGAACGCCAGCGCCAGGGCATAGAAGCCGCCAAAGCCAATGGCAAGTACAAAGGCAAACGAGCCGACACAGAACGGCACCAGAAAGTGAAATACTACAGAGAGAAAGGCCTAAGCCTGAGAGAAATTGCAGAAGCGACCGGCTATAGCAGATCGCAGGTTTGTAGGATATTGGCTAGCTAAGGGACAGGAATCAGTTAGAGTCAGATTTCTAATCCTCTCACTTCGGATAACTTTAGTTTGGGGAAATCGAAGTAGATGGCTTTGTTGTTCGAGAGCATTGGCTGCTAACGCAGCCAATAGAATACAATTGCCTATTGACCGGGGAAGGGCTCATATGTGTTAGGCTTACTCCTCTTCGTCACATATGGTTCGAATTGATAATTCTGGTGAGTTGAAGTCCACTGGAATGATAAAACCAAGACCGTACTTTTCCTTAAGGTGATGTATAATCGGATTATATAATGGGGAAAGTTTTGATAATGGCGTTAACTTACGATCTATATCAGAATCAGGAATATATGCCACTCCATTTTTTTCTTGTTCTATAGGGTCTATAACTTCCCCTCGAAAAGGTTTGATGAAATTACTTTTTTTTATAAGTTTATAGTTCTCACTATATGGATTCAAAGCCAAGTATACTGTGATTACTCCAGATTGTTCATATCCTATAATCGCTGCATCAATAATTTTATGTCTAAAGAAATCAGCATTTCTATAGAAATAGCATACTTTTGAGTTGCCATTAGAATCTACTATCAAAGTACTCCCATAGATTGTGTCTTTGAACTGATCTGATTTTGTTAATGTATTGGATCCAGTTGCGATAAAACTAATTATTTTGAAATCATGTTCCTTATCTGAGGAGGAACGTAATTGCTTTTTAGCCTCCTTTATTATGCCAGAAATTGTTTCATTTCGACCAAGTTTTCCTTCGACAACTGCGACATCACCTGCATTGAGTTTTTCTTCTTTTTCTTTAGCTATTTCTTCTGAGTCCTTCTTCATTTTAGCTTCAACGATTGCGGTTTCATTGCCATAACTGATAAGAAAGTCTGCTTCCTTTTTTTCTTCATGGTCAGAGGTTGGAATAATAGAAACCTCATAACCAAGCCATTCTAATAACTTTTTTGAAATTTCATCTGATTGATTCATATGGCCAAGAATTCCTTATTAATCACCAATATTTGAAGTAACCAAAAGTAACCCAGTGTTTTTATTCCATTCAAGCCTTTGTTGTGTAACTTGAACTTAAATGGAAACCGCTACCTACCTTTCAAATCATGCGTTACAATTATTGGAATAATTATATCTACTATTTCTTCCATTTCTTCTTCTGAAAATGGGGGGCCATTACGTAAGACATGATCAATCTGAGTCAAGTAATCGGATGAAAACTGAGTGTCAACGGTTTCATCTTTCCCATATATGTCATCAATTAGCCCATCTAACTCAGCTTCGATAAAGTCTTTAAGTGAAGAAATATTATTACTCTCCAAGCAAGATTTAATTTCATCTCTAATTCTTTTTTCTTCTTGACTTGTCAATTAAAACCCCTACTTGACTTGGCAGATTCCAAACTTGGTCATTTAAACACCCATTTTGGAGTTTTCCAAGCATCTCATGAGTGCTAAAGTTCGATCTGACTGCATATTTTCATCATAATATCATGCAGTTAAACAAAATCGAGGATGATGAAATCCGACAATATGGCACACTTCACATCCTTTCCGTTTTACATTAGAAAACCTATCGAAAACTTTTTAATTTAGATCAATGGGATGTGCTTCCGCTGACGCAAAATGGGGCATAAGCGAGCTAGATTCTAACCAATATCAGCAGCCCCACTACGCATTATACCCATAGTGTTAAATCACTTTTCCCCGCGAACCAGAGTGATTACAGGCCCAACCTCAACTTATCCAAAGTGGGCTGCGCCTAAACAAATCAACACCTAACTCGAAACTGTCCAATATCCACTTATTACGCTACCGCTCTACCGCAACGACTTTGCGCTGTTCAGGGGAGCGACCATATATGTCCCGATTTCCACACCCTTATCCAGAGCAGTGATTTGACGTTGGACCTGAGGTAGGAGCCGTGTGCGTTAGTAGCGCTCGTACAGATCTGTTTGGAGGCTAGCCTAGCGGGTGACCATGATTCCTACCGTAACCAAAACTAGCAGAACTTTCATTGATTTTGCTTATTTAATAATTGCTTGTGTGGTTGGCAACCAGTTAGAAGTGTGGGGCATCGCTGTTAGCTCTGCCCCATCGCTTTAGGATTATTCCGTGGACACCGCCCTACCAAATTCATAGTAGACGTGTTTTCTATCGTAGCTTGGTGTAAACAACAGTGGTTTTGTGAAATCCCACAACCAGGAGTTACTGTCTTCGACACCCCAAACTGTGACTGAATTGCAATTTGGTGATACATAACATACGCGAGGCCATTCGAAATATAATCTTTTCTGTTCGTCAGATGGCCTTAATACACCAAAGATGCTCGGAAAATCCCACCCAATATTGAATTTTCCTTGAATAATATCAGTCACCGCTGTGGTGCCATATGGGATTAACTTGGCGTAGTCTTGCGGGTCTATAGAAGAAATGTCCAGCTCAGTAATTGATACTTCAATACCCAACTCATCATATCTTTTCATGTTTTTTATCATGTCATCCCATTTGGGGTTTTGCATGAATGCATGCATCTGAAAACCTACTCCGTCGATAGGAACGCCATCATCGATCAACTCTTTGATAATACTGAATAGATTATTGGACTTCTCTCCAAGGTCTGCCACCAGGTAATCGTTAATAAAAACTTTTGTGGATGGGTCAACTTCTTTTACCTTATTAATCACTTTGGCAAGATAATTTTTACCGAGTTTTTTCATATAAATAGAGTTACGAAATCTCGAGTCAACAGGGGATACACTATCGGGTATGAATTTTTGCTCAAGATACGATCCGGTTATTTCATTTGCAACATCCCAAGCGTAAACTCTACCAGCATACCTTCCGACGACTTTTTCGATATATTCATCAATAATTCTTTCTACTTCTTCAGGCTTTGTTTTGGCATTGATTCCATTAATAACACTTTGGTGCCAAAGAAGAGTATGCCCACGCACACTTATGCCATTTGAAGAGGCAAAATCCATAATTTTATCTGCAGTGTCAAAATGATAGGAACCATCAGAACTTATCAAAGATGTGGGTTTGAATGCATTTTCTGGCGTAAGTACGTTAAATTCTCTTGAAAAAACGTTCTTGTACTTGTCATCGTCAACAAATTTATCATTGAAGGCTGCTCCGACGAGAAAATCATAGTCAACGAAATCTTGAAGGCCATGCTTCTCACTGGGTCCAACTTTAAGCGTGACTGTCGCGGGGGCTGAAGTGTCTATACCATCAGATGCAACAAATTCAATGGAATCTAAACCAATAAATCCCTTGGCTGGTTGATAGGTGACTTTATTCTTATTCAGGGTGGCATTACCAAATTTTGGATACTGGATAATGCGGTAAGTTAAGCTATTTTGGTGATTTGGGTCTTTATCGGTAGCATGTAGCGTGAATAGTTTTTTACTATCTGCTAGCACTACATGCTCGTCATTCTTTGCTTCTGGCATACAACCCTGCAACATGAAAATCGCAATAAGTAGAAGTAGAGTCGACAATGTCGGCTTCAGCGCATAGCTTTTCTGGCTCATTTCCGTTACTCCTTAACGTTTCAAACTATCTGTTTACCGCCTATGCTCAGCCAGTCTAAGCAACCGTTTTGGCATTGGCGCTGCTTGAATACTCAAATAAATGAGTTGTTCGATCGTTTTTTTAAGACAAAACCGCCGGTTGAACTTAAAACAGAACTCACCCAAATACCGTGGCGGGTGTTTTTGGTTTTGGTTGATAGCATGGTAGGTGCCGTACATAGCATCTTTTACATTGCCAATCATGGTGTTAACCCACTAGAAATAGTGGTAACGCTACGCTGTCCGCTCCACTAATGGCTTGATGGCAGTTATCGGCTTGCTCAACGCCTCGAAGCAAGCAAGACCATCTTAAACAACCAATGATTTTGGCGTTAGATGCGCTTTCGCTCACTGCGTTATTTCCTGAATTTTGAACTCTTAAAACGCACTAAAGCGCAATAGTAATAAGGTCAAACGATGATTAAGACCTAGGCAAAAATATTAAGCGTCGCTATACGGTGAATACCATCAAATATCTATTCTTCCTACTGTAGAGTCTACATAGCCCATAAACTCTAGGTATCTGTAAAAAACCGTAGATTAATATGAAAAAAGTACGATTCAGGTGTAAGGAAATTTATGACTCTTTAGGTGGTATGGTTTAAAACTTCCAACCTGCAGTAATAGGAAAGGCAGAACAAGTAATAATAAGTATCGCGCAGCCGATACTTTATTTGGGTGTTGAACAACCCCGTCGCTAGCTTATTAAGTAAATTGCTCGGATGAGCACAGAGTGGATGTACGCCCGTCACTGATTGACAGGCGAGCGCAGCTAGGAAGATACATAAACCTTCACCAGACAATGACAATCCATTTTTCCAAAAGTCAGCTTATACGAAACATGTATCTTAGATCGCCGACTCTAACCCGTTATGGTCTCATATCTGTTGATTACGCAGTACTTCTCCTACTCGCCCGAACGGCCTTTGTGTTCTTCCAGAGGCCGTGAGCCGCACATACCATTGCCAATAAACCAGAAGTTAATAACACCTATTACTCACATCACTCTGACTATCAGCATTAAGCTGTTGGTTTCTCGCCAGAATGTCGATGCCTTGTTGGTGGAAGAAATACAGTAAATCAATAAACACCCAGTTTTCTGCGAGCTTATCGCCGTCGCGGCGGTAGATATCAATCACGCGCATGTCGTAATAGTTGTCACTCGCCGCCATACCCATAAAGCCACCAGAGGGTTTCAAGCTAAGATTCGGCCATCCGAAGAATCCGCCAAAATGCCCTTCGGCGAACTTACAGACATGACCGTTGAAGATGCGGTCGGAGAAGCTGGCTCTGAAAATACCAGAATGCTGTTTGGCATAGCGTTCGATGGTGTAACTCGCGCCAATACCCGTTGGCCCCCACCAAATCATGTCGTCGTGCCAGGTGAGCGCCAGCTCTTCTTCCAGACTCAGTTTGTTGTCCCAATTGCCCAAGTCGGAAATCATCTCGTTGATGACATTGAGCGTTTTTTCCCCTTCTTGCGTGGGCTGAAGGGTTGTCATGATGCCGTCATGAGTGATCGGGCCGGGTTGTATAAGCTGCGTGCCACTCTGTGGTGGGAAAGGATTTACCCCTGCTTGCACCATGACACCGGGAATATCCGCAAAGAAAGCAGACTCAGCGATCTTGCCATCTACCACCTGAGTAAACTCGCAGTAGCGTAAAAATGCCATACGGCCAGTTCTGGGTATGCCGAGCCAATGTTGATCGAACAAGCCCATCAGGTGCCCCATCGACACCACCCAAATGCTGCCATCTTCATCGAGGCTATTTTCACCTGCCATGAAAATATCCTGACGACGCTGAAGTGCGCAGAAGGAGGCTTTCAATGGCTGCCAGACTGTCTTGATGACATCACCGGCATTGTCGATTTCGTTAAAGGGATGGCAGCCCCGAAAGCGGTAATCTGGCGAGCAAAACTCGCCGAAAACTGCTTCCAGCTGGTCATCTTTAGCAGCGTCCAAGGCTTGATAAAACGACCATACTTTCTCTTTCGCTTGCTGTAGCACTGCCGACATGACTTACCCTTTTACCGCGCCAGCGGTCAGGCCGGACACAATTTGTTTTTGGAAGAAAAGAACCAGGAAGAATAGTGGGATCATCGCCGATACCACCGCAGCAACCGCAAACATCACGTTACCTTCCACCTGCGTGGTGCCAAGGAAGCTGGCGATTTTCGGCACCATGGTTTGATTTTCCTGACTGAGTAGCATGCCCGTAACGGCAAAGTCGTTGTAGGCCAGCAGGAAGCTGAACAAACCCGTGGTGATCACGCCCGGCCACATCACCGGGATAATCACGTGCTTGAAGGCTTGGAATCGGGTGCAGCCATCCACCATTGCGCTCTCATCCATGTCTTTTGGAATATTGAGGAAGAAGGAATGAAGCATCCACAACGTAAAGGGTTGGTTGATAGCCACCAGCACAATAATGGTGGTGCCAAGGTGCCCCCACAAATTCCACTCGAAAAAGGGCAGCATGTAACCCGAAACCAGCGTGATATGTGGCATGGCACGAAGCACCAAGGCAATCATCAAAATCCATAAAGAGTAACGAAAACCGGAGCGAGCCAGCGCGTAACCACCCAATGTGCCAATGGTCAGTGAAATGATGACCACAGAAAACACCACCACAAAGGTATTGATGGCGGCGAGCCAGAAATCCTGCTCAATCCACGCGCCGTAGTAACCTTGCCCCGTGAACTCGGAGCCCGTTTCCAGCAAGGTCTTTACACCGTAAATCGCGTTCATCCAATCAGATTTGGAGAAGAAATCTGCCTGCACTTTGAACGAACCCCAAGCCGTCCAAAGGAACGGGCCTGCGGCAATGAGTAGCCAAACAACAACAAAGGCAATCGAGACGGTTTTTAGCCAGACAGGCTTCTTACGTACTTCTTTCATGATGCCCTCCTAGGCTGACTTACGGTTGAAATCACGCCAGGTTCGGATAAACACCGGCATCAGTAGAATGGCCACACCCAAAATAGTGAGCATGGATGTGGATGCAGCAGAGCCAAAGAGCTGGGAGTCTGTGCCACGCAAGTCGTTGTAGATAAGCCAACTGAGTGAGGTCGCATGCGCTTCAGCGGCAAAGCCTACGATAGGTTCGAATACCCGGAAGTTGTCCATCAACTGCATCAACGCCACAAAGGTCACCAGTGGCGCCATGTGCGGGATCACAACAAAACGAATCGTCTCCCAACGCGATGCACCATCAATCATCGAAGCTTCGAGCGTGTCGGTCGGCACGGTCTGAAGACCCGCGTAAAACACGATGAAAGAGAAAGGAACAGACGACCAAATACCGTAGATAAAGAGCGTTATCCAAGTCAGTGTTGGCGAGGCCTTCAGCGAAAGCGTGTCATCATCAAACCAGATCTGTAGCGTTGCCCCAATCACGCCATCGGCGTCAATCATCCAGAACAGAATCAGTGAACCAATCAATGGCGTCACAATCATGGGGAGCAGCGAAAGGAAGATCGTGGGCCCTTTCACCAGCTTGGGTAATGCGTTGACGCAAAGCGCCACCACCAGCCCCAATACAATGACCAGTGGCGTAACGATGAAGGTATAGGCGAGCGTAAAAACCAGCGCTTTATAGAAAGGCAGGTTCATCATGCGATCGACAAAGTCACCCAAGGAAGATGATGCGTCCCACGCCTCTCCTAATTCCTGAAATGCCAGATGGCTTCGGTTAGTGTAAGTATCGGTACCGTTAAAGCGACCAAGCGGCTCTTCTTCACGAAGCTTATCCGTCGCTTCGCGGTCGACAGCGACAGTGGTTTTACAACCAAACGGCCCACAGTTTTCCGTTTCCAACACGATTTGCTCGTGCTCAACATAAAGCGACTGGACGAACACAGAGACGATCGGCAGCGCGATGAGCAAAAACATGACCAATAACGATGGCCACATAAATTTTAAGAATGTGCGATGTGGCATGAACTCCACCTTTCGTTAGGTAAGCCCCGAATCCCTCCGGGGCTAAGGTGTGATAGAAGCCTATCTATTACAGATGCTTGGGTAGTAAAGATTTTTAGTACTTATAGAAAGCCCTGTTCACGGGCAGAGGTCATATACGCTGCTTCAATGTCCTTGAGCGCTTGCTCTGCCGATTCATTACCCAAAAGAAAATCCGGCAGCTCTGCACCCAGTGCGGAGTGCAGCAAACCCATATAAGGCAGCATTGGGTAAGGGTTGGCTTGCTCTTGAACCGTTGCAATCACTCCCATCGCGGACGGATCCGGCTCATAGCCTTCAATCAGCCACACCGCTTTTTCTTGGTTAGCCTGCATCATCTCTGTCGAAATGGCATGGGTCATGACTTTGAACGTCGCTTCAGCGTCTTGCGGGGAAAGGTTGCTGGCCACTGTCCATCCGTCCCACCACAGGGTCGCACCCGGTGTACTGCTCCCTGAAAATACCGGCGTATTGGTGAGTACTGTGTTGGCAACAATCTCTGGACTGGAGCCTTCACCATCCAGAATCGCAGTCGCACGTGAGCCCCATAACAGTGCCAGCGCGACTTTGCCGTCTTCCCACAATGCCTGGGTGCTGTTGGAATCAAAGGTTAAAAAGTCAGGATTAGAAAGCTCCGTCAGTGCTTTCAGTGTATTGAGCGTTTTCACACCATTGGCATTGTTAAGGTTCGGAATCGCACTTCCCGGTTTAAAGAAGCTCTCTCCGGTGGCACTAAAGATATTGATAAACTCTTCACCGAGATTCCATCCGGTTTTGGTATTCAGAGCGACAGGGTATTTCATCAGTCCCATCTGTTGGATTTTCTTGCCTGCAGCAATCATGTCCTCAAAGGTTTTCGGTGGCTCAACACCTGCTTTTTCAAGGATATCTTTGCGGTAAAAGAGGTGCTGCGAATTCGCCATAAAGGCCACGGCCATCACTTTTCCATCAATCTTGATCAACTGTGACGGCTGAAGGCTTTGCCCGTATTTTTCGACCATATCATCGAGAGGCTGGATCAGGCCTTCATTCAGTAAGGGCACAATAGAGCTGGTTGATACAATGGCGGTGGAGTACTTAGCGGGGTTCGCTTTCAGCGCTGCGTTTTGTAGATCGCGGTGGTCTTTGGTTTGGTTTTTGGTCACGCTCAGCTTGTTCGTGGTGCATCCCTCAGCTTGCGCTGCTACCGCGTGCAGTGCGGGAAAGTCATTCGACAATATGTTGACCTTTCCTTCCCCTGCACCGCACCCGTCTGCGGCTGTCGCCTGATGAGTGATAGCGAGCAAACTCGCCATGGCTATCCCTTTCACGCTGCAATTCATGTTGCTCTCCTACTTCTTCATCCGATAAGCAATAACTAAAACGATTGCGTCTCTCACTAACTTGCCTGACTTCAAATCCAGACAGAAATAGATACGTATGCAAAAATAAGATTTATTGGTTTAGGCAGATTTGGCAAGAAATCTTTAATTCCATCCCGAACGAAAAACAGTCAATTTTTATTTCCTTTAACTCATTGAAAATCATTTAAATATTAAATTTTGTGATAATTTTCATTAATTTATAAGCAGATGATTTAACTAATATTCTTATTAATAAGAAAAAAATACAAGTAAATATATTTGTGTGACCGCACTCAAATATCGCCAAACTCAGCATTCTAAAACTCATATTTCTCTGCTTATTTTGAATACGTACCCATCAAGTTTCGTTCAACATGGAGAGCAATCATGGCTGAAGTGCAGTTGCGTCATATCGATAAACGCTGGGGCGACTTTATCGGCGTCAAAGATTTCGATTTGACCATTCCTGACAAGGAGTTTCTGGTATTACTTGGACCATCAGGCTGCGGTAAAACCACCACCATGCGCATGATTGCTGGGCTAGAGGAAGCGACCAGCGGAGAAATATTGATTGATGGCAAGGTCGTGAACGATCTTGAGCCGAAAGACAGAGATGTAGCCATGGTGTTCCAAAGCTATGCGCTCTACCCCAACATGAGCGTGTATGAGAACATCCGGTTTCCGCTGAAAGTTCGCAACATCGACCCGGCCACCCATGATGAGAAAGTCATGCGTGCAGCGGAAATGGTCGAGCTCACTAATTTCCTACACCGCCGCCCAGCCGATCTTTCCGGTGGGCAGCGCCAGCGTGTGGCGCTGGCACGTGCCATTGTGCGCGAGCCCAATGTGTTCCTGATGGACGAACCGCTCTCGAACCTGGATGCAAAACTGCGCGTTTCAACTCGGGCGCAAATCAAGAACCTCTCCCACGAGCTACAAATCACCACGATTTACGTCACCCATGACCAGATCGAAGCCATGACGTTGGCAGATCGCGTGGTGGTCATGAGTGCTGGTAACGTGCAGCAAGTGGGCACACCAACAGAAATTTATAACTACCCAGCCAACACCTTTGTGGCGAGTTTTATTGGCTCACCCGCGATGAACCTGATGAAAGGCAGCATTGCAGATGGTGTATTTACCGCAGAGAACGTCACTATCACAGGGTTGGATACGCGCCTTTCCGGCAACATCACGCTGGGGTTCCGCGCAGAAGATGCCGTTGTCACTGATGGCAGTGAAACGTCTAGCGGCATTAACGCCAAGGTCTTCTCCATCGAGCTGTTGGGTGATGCCACCATGATCACTGTCAAGGTCAATGATGAACTCGTCGCCATCAAGGCAGATAAAGAGTATGTCACCGACATTGGCCAACCCTTCTCAGCCACCATTTCCGCCAGTATTTGTCATCTTTTCGACGCAGAATCTGGCGAACGGATCTCTCAACCGGAGTCAGCGTAAATGAAAGGCTCAAGACCCGAACAGGCCGCTCTCACCAAAGACACAGACATGACCAAGACAGATGAAACCCGCCAGGTTATCGAGTCGATGGTCGATGGCCTCAACGATCACCGCATTGCTGATATCGGTGAGTTTTTTTCTCAAAGCTTTCGTTGGTTTGGTAATCAGGGCTGTGGCACCAAACATGGTTTGGAGGCCTTCCAACGCAACTGGCAAAGGCCTTTTCAGGCAGCCTTTTCAGACAAAGTCTGCGTGGACGAAGCAAGACTATATATGGGCGAATGGGCGGCCGCATTTGGCCATCAAACCGCCAAACATACCGGCACATTCATGGGCATCGCCCCAACCGGTCAACAAGTGGAAATCCGTTACATGGATTTTTGGAAAGTGCAGGACGGAAAAATCGTCGACAACTGGGTGATGGTGGACTTTCCACACGTGCTCGCCCAGTTAGGTGTCGATGCATTCAACGGCGAAGGCTGGGAAGCGTTTGACCGCAATGAAAAAGTCCCGCCATCACCCGCTTCATAATTTTCATTATTTTCGCCTTTAGAGGAAAAACACATGACAGTCAGATATTTAAAAACAGGGAAGTCAGAGTCTGATAAAGAGAGCGACAACGAGAAAGTCGTCCAGATCGTTGCTGATACCCTGAAAAAGATTGAGCACGAGGGCGATGCCGCCGTTCGCGAGCTGGCGATCAAATTCGACAATTACGCGCCAGAATCTTTCCTTCTGTCCCAAGAGGATATCGAAAGCATTATTGCCAAAGTCTCCCCTGAAAATATGGCAGACATTCGCTTTGCCAACGAGCAGGTCACCAACTTTGCGAAAGTGCAACTGGCATCAATGAGCGACGTGGAAGTCGAGACCTTGCCGGGCGTCATCCTCGGGCACAAGAATATTCCGGTACAAAGTGTCGGCTGTTACGTCCCTGGCGGAAAATTCCCTATGGTGGCCTCGGCGCACATGTCGGTCGCCACGGCGAAGGTCGCGGGCGTGCCACGCGTGATTGCCTGTACACCGCCGTTTAATGGTGAGCCTAACCCTGCAGTTGTCGCAGCGATGCACCTGGGCGGTGCCGACGAAATCTATGTGTTGGGTGGTATTCAGGCTGTGGGCGCGATGGCGCTGGGCACCGAAACCATCGCGCCGGTGCATCTGCTCGTCGGTCCGGGCAATGCCTTTGTGGCAGAAGCGAAGCGCCAGTTGTTCGGGCGCGTGGGTATCGATCTCTTTGCCGGGCCAACAGAAACCATGGTGATCGCTGACGATACCGTGGACGCCGAAATGTGTGCGACAGACCTTCTCGGTCAGGCAGAGCATGGCTACAACTCACCTGCTGCGCTGGTCACGACCAGTGAAAAGCTGGCGACCGAAACCATGGCGGAAATCGAACGTATTCTGAACATCCTGCCCACCGCCGACACCGCCAGTGTCAGTTGGCGGGATTATGGCGAGATTATTCTCTGCGATACCTACGAGGAAATGCTCGCCGTTTCTGAGGAAAAAGCCTACGAACATGTGCAGGTGATGACAGACAAGGACGACTGGTTCCTCGACAACATGACCTGTTATGGCGGCCTGTTCCTTGGCCCGCGTACCAATGTGTCCAACGGTGACAAGGTGATTGGGACCAACCACACCCTGCCGACCCAGAAAGCCGGCCGATATACCGGCGGACTTTGGGTAGGCAAGTACCTCAAGACACACAGTTACCAGAAAATCCTGACCGATGAGGCCGCAACCCTGATTGGTGAGTATGGCTCACGCCTTTGTATGCTCGAGGGCTTTGTAGGCCATGCGGAGCAGTGCAACGTGCGAGTAAGACGCTATGGCAACAAAGTCGTGCCATACGGCGAAGCTGCGGCAAGAGGATAAGCGTCCGTGACGATGGAAAATCACCGCATTGCCGACGCCTTTTCTCGCTGGCGTCAGTGTCAGAGAAACGCTGAGCTTGGCATGCTGGAAGCAGCCGCCGAAGGGCTGTTCGACCCTAATGCCGTGATCCACATGTGTCATCCTTTCGGGGACATGACAGGCGCGTCGCAATGGATTCGTCAAAGCTATGAGCCTTTGCTCGAAGCCATGCCGGATCTTGAGCGTCGGGATACCATCGTCATTCATGGAAAAGACCAACACGGTCAGCAATGGATAGGCTGCTGCGGCTATTACTGCGGCACCTTTCTCAATCCATTTTTGGATATTCCACCGACCGGGCACTTCACCCACATGCGCTATCACGAGTTCTATCAGATTGCTGATGACCGCATCGTTCAGGTGCAGGCCATCTGGGATGTGGTCGAAGTGATGATGCAAGCCAATGCCTGGCCAATGACGCCGTCTTTAGGACGGGAAGGACTGGTTCCGGGGCCAGCGACCCAAGATGGCGTGAAAGTGTTGTCGCCTGAAGCGAGTGATACGCCATCCAGCACCAAACTTGTTTTAGCGATGCTTAATGACCTGATCCGTCACCCCGCCCAAGGTGGCCCCGAGGTGATGAACCTGACGCATTATTGGCACCCAAATCTGACTTGGTATGGCCCAGCGGGTATTGGCACTTGCCGCGGTCTTTCAGGTTTTCGTCATTGGCATCAAATCCCCTTTCTCAACGCGATGCCTGATCGGGGAAAAGTACACAGTGACGCGGATATTCACCTGTTCGCCCAAGACAACTATGTCGCGGTAACGGGCTGGCCAAACATGCGACAAACGCTCAGCGCCGATGGCTGGCTGGGCATCGCCCCCTCCGGTCAACAGGTCTCGCTGCGCAGTCTGGACTTCTGGCGTATCGAAGATGGGAAGATCGCTGAAAACTGGGTTTTGGTCGACCTTTTAGATGTTTACGCCCAGCTCGGCGTAGACGTTTTTGGCAGACTGAAGGAATTCAACAAAGCCAGACCGCACCGTGCGGTCGAATTACCAAAGGAAGTATTATGACCATTGCCCTGCCCAAAACCCCTTCATTTGATCTCATTGGCATGCGTGCATTAGTCACGGGCGCGTCGTCAGGTATTGGTCTCGCGTGCGCCACGGCTCTGGCGCGAGCAGGTGCACATGTCACCTTGATGGCACGAAGAAAAGACCAGCTAGTGGCCCTTCAGCAAGCCATGGCTGACGAAGGGTTACATGCAGAAGCGCTGCCCTTGGACATGACAGATCTTGCTGCGCTAGAGCGTGAAATGAACGCCCGCGAGCCTTTTGATGTGGTACTCAACTCAGCAGGCTTGGCCAAGCACTCACCCGCTGTTGATACCCAGTCCGATGACTACGACCAGGTCTTCAACCTCAATGTGAAAGCGGCCTATTTCCTGTTCCAGTTTGCTGCCAAAAAGCTCATTGCCGCGGGCAAGCCGGGCAGCCTGATTTCGATTTCCAGCCAGATGGCACATGTCGGTGGTCTTGATCGCGCCGTTTACTGCGCCAGCAAACATGCCGTCGAAGGGTTTACCAAAGCCATGGCAATCGAGTGGGGTAAAGAAGGCATTCGCGTGAACACCGTTTGCCCCACCTTTATCAAAACCGACCTCACTGCATCGACGTTTGCGGACCCGGAAAAGCGCGCCTGGATAGAAAGCCACATCAAACTCGACCGCGTTGGTGAAGTGGAAGATTTGATGGGCGCTGTGGTTTATCTCGCTTCAAATGCCTCAGCCATGGTGACAGGAACCTCGCTGAAAGTAGACGGAGGTTGGACAGCAGAATAATGGCAAACGATAAAGTGACCTCAACCGACGTCGCCAAACGTGCAGGCGTCAGCCAGTCCGCCGTCAGCCGGGTGTTTACACCGGGCGGTTCGGCGTCGAAAAAAACCATCGAGAAGGTCAAAAAGGCCGCAGAAGAGCTCGGATACAGGCCAAACGTTTTAGCTCGCGCCATGGTCTCGGGCAAAAGCCGGGTCATTGGCTTGGTTGTCGCTTACCTCAATAACCAGTTCTATCCCGAAGCGCTGGAAAAGCTCTCCAATCAGCTACAGGAGCAGGGCTACCATGTCCTGATCTTCATGGCGAACAACTCGGATAGTGTTATCGAGGAAGTCATTGAAGAGATCCTGGATTATCAGGTCGATGGCATCATCGCCGCATCCGTCGATTTATCCTCGGAACTTGCTGCACGCTGTCGCTCAGTGGGTGTACCTATCGTTCTCTTTAACCGCTCTCAACAAGGCGATGATTTCTCTTCTGTCACCTCTGACAATTTCAGTGGCGGCATTGCTGCTGCAGAGTTTCTTGTCGCCGGTGGCCATAAAAAAATTAGCTACATTGCCGGGCTAGATTGCACATCCACCCAACGTGACCGGGAAATTGGCTTCCGTGCCGGATTGCAGCAGGCAGGTATTGATGTTCACTCCCGAGGCGATGGCATGTTCGACATGGACAAAGCTCGTGAAGCAACCCGCGCGATGTTCAAGAACGATCCGCCCGACGCTGTGTTTGTGGCCAATGATCACATGGCCTTGGCCGTCATGGACACCATCCGTTTTGAGCTCGGCCTTCGCGTTCCAGAAGACGTGTCCGTGGTTGGGTTTGACGATGTTCCCGCCGCTTCATGGCCTGCTTACAACCTCACCACACTGGCGCAACGCGCCGACATCATGGTGAGTGAAACCGTCAGAATTTTGCTGCAACAGATCAGCCATGAGAACGATGCACCTCAGAAGGTTGCCATTGGTTCGCCGTTGATCGTCCGCGGCTCAGCCAGATTACCGAAGGGATACACATCATGAAGGGCTTTAACGAAAAGTTTGTCGACTTTCCGGACTACATCATCTCAATAACGCATGAAATTTGGGAAGGGCGCAATCTCGCTTCGCTTCATGATTACTATGGTGAAGACATCATCGTCCGCTCCCCTGCCGGACTGACCATTGGCAACAAAGATGTGATTGCCCAAACGGCTGGCACACTCAATGAATTCCCAGACAGAACCTTGTATGGCGAAGATGTTATTTGGAGCGGAACGCCAGAAGACGGCATGCTCTCATCACACCGTATTTTGTCCGAAGCAACGCACATGGGCGATGGACAATTCGGCGCAGCAACGGGCAAAAAGCTTCGTTACCGCATCATTGCTGACTGCCACGCCATCAACAATCAAATTAACGACGAATGGCTCATCCGGGATCTGGGTGCCATCGTGCGTCAGTTAGGGCACGACCCCAAAACTTTCGCTATTCAGCAAATCGCCGATCAGGGGGGACAAGAACATTGCGCCCGCCCCTTCACGCCCGCGATGGACAAGCAAGGCCCTTATCTCGGTAAGGGTAACGACAACGAATGGGGACAGCGTTATGCCGAGGTGTTAACCCGCATGATGAATGCCGAGTTTTCCTGCATTCCCGATGATTATGACCGCGCTTGTCAGGCGGAATATCCAGGTGGGCTGACAGTCAACTCATGGGGCGCAATCGACCAATTCTGGATTGGCCTTCGCGCCAGCTTCCCCAATGCCACATTCAAGATTGAACACCAGATTGGGCGCGACGACCCAATGATGCCACCCCGCGCGGCGATCCGCTTTTCCCTTCACGGAAAGCATGAGGGTTGGGGCCACTTCGGTCAGCCAAGCGGTGCAGATGTTTACTTGATGGCAGCAGCGCATGTGGAATTTGGCCCTTACGGTATCAGACGCGAATTCGTGTTGTTTGATGAAACGTCTATCTGGAAACAAATCGCCCTGCACACAGATTGAAGTCAGTTATCAGGCTCGCGCCTACAAGGAGAAAATAATGGAACAGCCTCAATGGGTGAGATTCGGCGAATTGATCCCGTGTCGTACAGCCTTTATCGATGCACATACACCGGGTTCCTCCGAAAAGGAGAACTTCACCATTATTGGCGGTGGTGTGTCGGAAAGCCCTGATCAGCACGTACACATCAACGCCACGCCGGGCTTCAATATTGGCGCGGCAGGCCAACCTCCCCGCTGTTTCAACTCTCTGCACTCCCACAATACGGCGGAGGTGTTCTTTGTCTTGAAAGGACGCTGGCGTTTCTTTTGGGGAGAAACAGGCGAAGACGGTGAAGTCATCCTCGAAGAAGGGGACATTTTCAACATTCCTACCCGCTTATTCCGTGGCTTTGAAAACATCGGTAGCGATTACGGAATGATCATGTCGATACTGGGTGGCGATGATGCCGGCGGCGGCGTCATTTGGGCACCGCACGTCCGCGAGGCCGCTCAGGAACATGGCTTAATCCTCAGTGAAACAGGCCGACTTTACGATGCCAAGCGCGGTGAGTCGCTGCCAAGTGGAGAGAATGAAATGCCTCTTCCTCAGCAGGACTGGCTTGACACTCTACTCCGCCCAGATGCGACGACCGTGGTGAAGTATTACGTCGCCCGCTACTGGGACATGATGGCAATGTCTGCCCAAGGCGCTGTGAGTGTCATTGGCGAGCATGGCTTATTGATCGACAAACCGGGTTTTGAAGTCGACTTTCTTTCCCGTCAGTCACCGCTACCCGAAACACTTCACGCAGAAAAAGATGTGGTCCTAATGGTGATGCGAGGACATTGGTCTGTCAGTTGGCAAGACAAGACAGAAATCTTCAATCCTGGTGACACTATTTGGCTTCCCGGAGGCACCGATTACTCACTCAAGGTCACTGCCTCCGGTGAAGCCAGCCTTTTTCGTGTCACGCGCACTGATGACCCTGCTGGCCTGACTTGGACTGGGGAAGACGTATGAATGAGCCATTAGTCCTGCTTCCCGGCATGATGTGCGATCACCGCCTGTTTGAGCATCAGGTTGCTTCATTGGGTGAAGATAGAGAAGTGATCGTGATGAATATCGAAGGTCATGACAGCATGTCAGCGCTCGCAGCGGAAGTATTGGAAAACGCCCCCGAGAAGTTCGCGCTGGGTGGGCTTTCAATGGGCGGCATATTGGCAATGGAAGTCTTCCATCAGGCACCGGAGCGTATCACCCGACTCGCTTTGATGGACACCAACCCCCGCGCTGAGCTCGAAGAAGTGAAAGAGGGCAGAAAAGCGCACCTTGCCCGCACCGCTAACGGTGAAATGTTGGACGTGATGCAGGAGGTCATGATCCCCAAATACGTTCACCGCGACATCCCGCGTCCTGATATCGAAAAGCTATGCCTTGAGATGGCAGCCAACCTCGGTGATACCTGCTTTGTTAACCAGTCCCTCGCCCTTCGCGATCGCCCGGATCAGCAGGACACACTGCGCACGGTAACTGTTCCTACCCTGATACTGATGGGAGAAGACGACCAGCTCTGTCCGAGAGATCGACACGACACCATGAAGTCGCTCATTCCCCATGCTGATTTCATCATTATTCCTTTTGCCGGGCATTTGCCCACACTTGAAAAACCGGAGGCAACCACACGTGTCCTGCACGCTTGGTTGAACGCTTAATGGATAAAAAGCTCTATAAACTCTTACTGAGTGTCGACACACCCACAGTCTGTAATGCAATAGAAGTGGCGCAGGGAGCGCGCGGTTTTGACCAGTTTACACGAGGTACACTGCTTGCTTCCGACCCCACCAGCAAAGCCATGGTCGGCTATGCGAAAACCGCGCAGATTGCCGCCATTGAACCTTCCAGCTTACCGCCGGAAGACGTTAAAGCGCTGCGCATGCAGTACTACAAATATATGTCCGAAGGCCCATTCCCTTCCGTCACTGTGATTGAAGATACGGATTACCCCGACGCTATCGGTGCCTTTTGGGGGGAAATCAATACCAATGTCCACAAAGGCTTTGGCATTTCAGGCGTCTTGACCAATGGCGTGATGCGCGATTTAGGCGATTTACCAGAAGATTTCCCTGTGCTGGCCGGTTCTATCGGCCCCAGCCACGCCTTTGTACATGTTGAATCAATAGCACAACCCGTCAACGTCTTTGGCTTAACGGTCAATGAAGGTGACCTTATCCACGCTGACCGACACGGCGCAGTGGTGATTCCAAAAGACGTGATTCCCAAACTGGAACAAGCCATCCAAACCTTGCTCAAAAACGAACAAATTGTGTTGCAAGCTTCGAAGGAAGACGGCTTCGACTTTGCGCGGTTTGAACAGGCCTGGGCGGAGTTCGAACGGGTCAGAACCTAACACCTTTCAGCTGCGCATTCCGCGTGGCTTTTTCCTCGCGCTTTCATGCGCGTCAATGAATGCGACACGGCTAAAAACAAGGAGTACACCATGAAGTTGTCAATGTTGATCACTGTCATAGCCGGACTTTTTACTGCTAGCGCCTCAATGGCTGATACCACCATCCGAATTGGGCATGCCACACCGGAAGTCTCACCAATTCATCAATCGCTGCTCTATTTTGAAAAGGAAATCGAGAAGCGTTCCAACGGTGACATTGAGGTCGAAATATACCCTGGCGGCCAGCTTGGCGGCGTAAGGGAAATGACGGAGCTCGTGCAATCTGGAAACATCACCATGGCAACCGGCGCGTCCGTGCATTTGTCATCCACCGTTAACGAACTCGCGGTGCTGGATCAGTTCCTGTTGTTTGCTGATGAAGAAACCGCGCGCAACGTGCTGGATGGCAAAGCCGGTGAGTCCCTCGGCAAGGCCATGGAAAAGCAAGGCCTCAAGTCAATGGGCTTTATGGAACTGGGCTTTCGAAGCTTTACCAACAACCGCGCGCCACTGGACAGCTATGAAGCGTTTGAAGGCTTGAGAATGCGTTCAGCGGATAACCCGATTGCGATTAAAGCGTGGCGCTCTGTTGATGCCGTGCCGATTGCGCTGGCATGGGGTGAGATCTACTCATCGCTTCAACAAAACCTCATTTTCGGTCAGGAAAGTGCGTTGTCTTCTATGCTCGTTGAGCGCTTCTTCGAAGTACAGGATTACGTATCTCTCACCAACCACATCTACTGGCCTGAGCTTTGGATGGCAAACCTTGAGTGGTACCAGGATCTCAGCGATAAAGACCGCAAACTCATTGATGAAGTCGCCCGCGAAACCATTTTGCTTCAGCGCGATCTTACCCTGAAAACCAACAATGAAACGCTGGCAGCACTGAAAGAAAAAGGGCTGAAAGTGAATGAGCTTCCTCTTGCTGACCGCGAGCGCTTGGGTAAAACCATGAATGCGGCGATAGAAAGTGACATTCGCGAGAAAGTCGGCAGCGATTTCTACGACGAATTCATGTCCAACCTACAGCAATGATAAGCGCATAGGATCTGTTGACCCTAGGAGTTGGTCAACGCCAGCTCCTTGCTCTGCCCTGCAAAACGTAAAAGGAAGTCTGTATGTTCCGATTTCTGGAAAAGTACTTCGAACCGACCGTGATTGTTGCCAGTCTGGTGACCATCATCATCACTGTGTTCGCTGACGTGATAGCAAGGTTCGCTTTTTCCACCTCTATCGTCGTGGCGAATGAGATTGCAAGGCTGTGCTTTGTGTACCTCATCTACTTTGGCATCAGCTATGCCATCCGTGAACACAGACACATGCGAGTGACCTTCTTCGTGGACAAATTCCCTTCGCAGTTCAAACGCCTCATCTTGTTTGTCAGCGAGTCAATTTTCCTCGTTTACTCTGTGACGGTCTGCGTGCTGGGTGTCGAAATCACACAGCAGGCTATCGCTCGCGGAAAAACACTCTCTGCAACTCAGTGGCCAACATCCATCCTTTACGCCGCGATTATCTTTTCCGGCCTACTGTGCTCACTAAGACTCCTCTACTCCCTTTACCAAATTGGCGTAAAGGGCGACATTTCGCTTTACCAAAATGAGGAGATGCCACAATGACGTCACTGATCCTCTTCCTCAGTTTCTTCGGTATGTTGCTAATAGGTGTGCCCATCGGCATCGCGCTGGGTTCAGCGTCGTTGATAGCCATCATGTACATCCCTTTCCTCAAACCTGATTTGTATGCGCTCGGCCTTGTCAGCGGCATCAACAGCTTCACGCTGATCGCTGTGGTGCTCTTTACACTCGCCGGGAACATCATGAGTAAGGGCGGTATTTCCAAGCGTTTAATCGCAGTCGCTGATACCCTATTTGGCCGTGCGCCGGGGGACTTAGGCACGGTGACCATCATGGCATGCCTGTTCTTCGCCGCCATTTCAGGTACGGGCTCTGCCACTGTGGCAGCAGTCGGGTTAGCCATGATTCCAGCCTTGGTTAAACGTGGCTATGACCGTGCCTATGCCGGTGCCATGGTCGCCAGTGCCGGTGGTTTGGGTGTGATGATCCCACCCTCTGTGGTGATGATTGTGTATGCGGTAGCGGCAGGGGTATCAGTGACCGCCCTATTTATGGCAGGGATCCTGCCGGGGCTTGTTATTGCTTTAACCTTGATGACCTACAACTACCTGTATCGCAAGCAGGCCACACAGGTAACCATGGCAGAGCAACGGCCAGCCGCCACTGGGAAAGAGATTTTCCACGTGCTAAACGAAGCGAAGCTAGCGCTGATTATGCCCGTGGTGATTCTGGGCGGGATCTACGGCGGTATTGTCACCCCCACGGAGTCATCTGCCGTGGCAGTCGTCTATGCCTTGGTGGTGTCTTGTCTGGTTTATCGCGAATTACCGCTCAAAGCACTGCCAAAGATAATGCTGGAATCAGCCATGTTGGTGTCAGCGGTGCTGGTGATCATCGGTGCGTCTGTGGCGTTCGGTCGTATCATCGCGCTGGAGAAAATTCCGACAGAGCTGGCACAGTTTGTTCTTTCAATCACAGAGAACAAATACTTGGTGCTGGTGGCGATTTTGGTCTTACTGCTGATTATCGGTACCTTCCTCGAAACCCTCGCTTCCATTGTCATCCTAACGCCAGTGCTGTTGCCTGTGTTAACCAAGCTACAGGTTGATTTGGTGCACTTTGGTATTGTGATGATCGTGGCGCTCGCCATCGGCTTTGTTACTCCACCCTTGGGGGCAAACCTCTTTATGGCCGCACAGGTTGGGGAAATACCCTTCGAGCGGATAGCCAGGCGTATTTTGCCTTGGGTGGCCGTGTTAATAGGCGCACTGCTTATCATCACCTTTGTACCCGCAATATCGCTGATACTCCCTACGCTCTTTCTCGGGTATGGGTAGCCCATAAGCGATAACAAAATATCTTTAAGAAGCCATCCGTGAAGGTGGCTTTTTTTACGGTTATAGCAACCCTGCCATCTCACTTTGCCCAATTCGACCTCCGCTAAGAAGAGCCCGTCGAGCGCCCAACAAAACCATAGAACGTATTTTCGGTATTTCTAATAACCGCTGACATCTTATTTATGGAGCGTGTGATTCATTCATATCCAAATTATCGTGAATGTATGGTGCGCAGTTTCATTTCTCGCAGTTTATGAAGTGCTATGAGTATTCTGATGAACAAATTCAAAAAGTACCTAGGGCCTTTATACCCCATTGCTGCAACAGCACTCGTCGTTTTATTACTGATGTTCATCTCCAGAATGGCACTCGCAGTCTGGCAGATAGATAGAGTCAATGCAGCACAGGGATGGGGGCACCTTCTGGTAAGCGGACTTCGTATTGATATTTCAAGTGTTTCCTATCTGCTCATCCTGCCTTCACTACTATCTTCGTTACTTTCAGGTGAGCATTTATTGGGGAGGATATGGCATTTCACCCTGCGTATCTGGATCACTGCCGGACTTTGGCTTGTGGTTTACATGGAAGTCGCCACCGTTCCGTTTATCATTGAATATGACCTACGCCCCAACCGCCTCTTTATCGAATATCTGATTTATCCCAAAGAAGTGTTTGGCATGCTTTGGAGTGGCTACAAATTAGAACTCTTCATCGGCTTGGTCGTGTCAGTCTCTACGGTAATACTGGGCTGGCGCTGGTCAAAGCGCTTAGTCAGTCACCTCTCTTATCCCAAATGGTACTGGCGCCCTCTGATAGCGCTTTGTGTGGTTGCTATTGGCGTCATGGGAGCGCGATCCAGCTTCGGACATCGTCCCCTTAATCCAGCCATGGTGTCATTTTCAACCGATCCACTAATCAATGACCTCACACTCAACTCATCCTATTCCCTGATATTTGCCGCCAAACAAATGAGTTCAGAAGCCAATGCATTCAAGTTTTACCCACCAATGGATGAAGAACAAATCATTAGAGAAGTACAACAAAATATGCTGGTGAAGAACGAAGCGTTTATTTCAGCGAATGCCCCTACGCTTACAAAGCGTACGGCTTCCTATCAAGGGAAACCCAAGAACATCGTTATCCTGCTGCTTGAAAGTCATGGTTCCCGATATATCAGCCGTTTAGGAGGCATAAATACGTCACCCTATCTTGACCAACTGATTGATGAGAGTTGGGCGTTCAGCCGTATGTATGCCACTGGCACCCGTTCTGTCAGAGGTATTGAAGCTTTGACAACAGGTTTCTCACCGACACCCGCGCGATCCGTGGTCAAACTAGGAAAAAGTCAGACCAACTTTTTCACTATCGCTGATTTACTAAAATCTCAGGGGTATCACACTCAATTCATCTATGGTGGGGAAAGCCATTTCGACAACATGAAGAACTTTTTCCTAGGAAACGGGTTTACTGATATTCAGGACTTTCCAACATTCGACGCGCCAAAGTTTGTTGGATCTTGGGGGGCTTCAGACGAAGATCTCTATGATAAAGCAGATACTCTGTTTACTCAGTTAGAGGAACAGGACAAACCCTTCTTCAGTTTGGTGTTCTCCTCTTCGAATCACAGCCCTTTTGAGTATCCTGATGGCAAGATAACACCATTTAACAGTCCCAAAAACACGGTGGAGAACGCCGTGAAATATGCAGACTATGCAGTGGGCAAATTTATTGAACGATCCAAAAAGTCAAACTACTGGAACAATACCATCTTCCTGATTGTGGCAGACCATGATGCTAGGGCAACCGGAGATCTGCCAGTCCCCATCGGTCACTTCAGGATCCCCGCTATTATTCTTGGTGGCGGCATTGAGCCAAGGTTTGACTCCCGTTTAACCAGCCAACTTGATCTACCCCCGACACTACTGTCACTCGCTGGTATCAGCAGCATCAATCCAATGATAGGTTACGACCTCACCAAAGACGTTCCTACAAAAAATCAACGTGCCATGATGCAAAGGGGTAAAAATTTCGGTTGGATGACGGCAGATAATAAAGTCGTTGTTCTGAGGCCCGAACTAGGGATATCTACTTATCAGTATCACCCAGAATCAGACACGCTGACTGAAGATTTCGTGGATGAAAAAACGGTAATTTGCGCTCACGCTCATGCTATGTGGGGCAGTTTGGCGTTCAACGAGGACTTCTATCGCGCTCAGCCAACTTACTGAGGAGGGACACACCAATACTCAGGTTCTTTTAAACTCGCACGATATCACTCCAAACTAAGATGAAATCAGCGTTGAAAATCTGCATACCTTCCCCTTTGTATTGATAGCGCCACAATCAGTGGCGCTGCGAAACTCCTAGACTTTCCAGTTAAGGCTGCTGACGGGTAGCGGTGATCACAATCTCACGCACACACACGTTTTGTGGGAAGGAATACGCATAGCAAACGGTGCTGGCGATATCATCTGCAGCCAGAACGCCGCCCATTTCGTCTTTCCAGCTGTCGTAACCTGATTTTATTTCATCGCTGGTGGTATGGGAAAGCAGCTCGGTTTCTACCGCGCCAGGAGCGATGGTGATGACACGAACATTGGCATCCGCTACCTCTTCACGCACATTTTCAGAAATCGCGTGAACCGCAAATTTAGTGCCGCAGTAAGCCGCATGATTCGGGAAGGTTTTACGACCAGCCACTGAGCTGATATTCACAATAGTGCCGCCGTTGCGCGCTTTCATTGGTTCAAGCACTGCCTGCATACCATTTAGCAAGCCAACCACGTTCACGTTGAACATAGTTTGCCACTCTGCTGCGTTCTGTGTCGCGACATCACCCAGCAACATCACACCTGCATTGTTGACCAGCAGATCTACCTCGCCATATTCCGCTTCTGCTTCTTTAATTGCCGCTTCGAATGCGGCTTTGTCAGTCACATCGACTTTACGACACAGAGTGTTCGGCAGGTCCAGCGCTTCCAAGCGATCAACACGGCGAGCAACCAGCAGCAGCGGGTGACCCAGTGCAGACAGTTGTTTTGCAATCGCTTCGCCGATACCTGAACTTGCACCAGTAATAACAGCCAACTTTTTCATGATGTTCTTCCTCAAAGACCTTGTTGTTTTGGTTGAGGCTGCATTCTAAATTTGTCATCATTGTTGATATATATGTCACAATAAAACTCAGTGTTACCAAATGAACACCAATAAAGAAATCCTCGGCGAAAGCCTGAGTGACATCCGTGCCTTTGTTGCTATCGCAGAAACTGGCAGCTTCTCTAAAGCTGCAGAATCGCTGAATGCTTCCCGCGCTCATATGTCTCGCCAGTTAAGCCAATTGGAAGCGAGACTGGGGGTACAGCTAATCATCCGCACTACCCGCTCCCAACGCTTAACCGCGGCAGGAGAAACCTTCTTTAGCCGCTGCCGGGCTGCTCTTTCGCAACTAGATGAGGCGATTACTCTCGCCAGCAACGATGCTGATAAGATGCGCGGCCATATCGCGGTGAACTGTGTTGGCGGTATCTTGGGAGAGTCTTTGATTGGCGATGTGATTCATGCCTTCTGCGCTCGAAACACGGAGATCAGTATCGAGCTTGATTTCAGCTCAGAACGGGTTGATCTGGTGCAGTCCCGTTTTGACTTGGTGCTTCGAATGGGCGCGTTGGCCGACTCACTGTTGATTGGCCGTGAGCTCGGAGAAATTAAGATAGGCACCTACGCTTCACCAGACTATTTCGCACGCAAAGGTAGGCCATCACATCCCAAAGAACTGCAGCAGCATGACTGTCTGACCGGGTCTGTCACCAAGTGGCGATACGTGAAATCCGACGACCCAGAGCAGCATACCGATGTGGAAGTACACGGCCATTTACAATGTAAAAACGGTCACGTGCTTTTGAACGCGGCGCTTCAGGGGAACGGGATATGTCGCTTGCCCGCACTATATTGCACGTCTTATGAAGCAGAAGGAAAACTCGAGTCGGTGTTTACAGAATGGAAGGTGGATAAGGTGCCACTCTATTTGCTGTATCACAGAGACAGGCACCAACCCGCCAGATTGAAAGCGCTCATTAGTTACTTGGTCGCTAACATTCCGGCGAAATTAAAGGATTAGAAGCGGCCTGCGCTCAACTCAATACGTTGGGCTGCGTTGTCTTCATTCAGATCTTCAGGAGTACAAAGGTAAGGGCCTTTGCGGGCAAACACATCAATCGCGGCTTTGGCTTCATCGTCAAACACCGACACAGTGCATAGGCCGTCTTCCAAGCTGAATTTATGGTTCACTGTGTAGCTTTTCCCTTCATCGACGTTGAAGGTAAAGGTGTTCACACAAGACGCACCACCCGCGGCAAAGCTGTTAGCGTGGAAAGACACATTCAACGTTACTTTCTCGCCCCGCGGCATGGTCATGCTCTTGGTGCCCAGACTGTCCATGTTCAGCCCCATCGGGTCTTTACATTCAAGGTGATCGGTAAAGAGGGTGACTTCGTGGTCGCCGTTGGCAATGAACAGCTTCTGTTGATTGGTTTTCTGTGTGGCGTCCCATTCAGGATCGTAATCTTGTGAGTCGTTACTACCCACAAAATACAAAGAAGAAGGTTCAGGCAGTACCTCTCCTTTTTTCACCGCTTCCTGCTCTTTCTCCTGCTGAGCTGCGATATCAAAGGTCGGTTTTTCTGAAGACGAGCAGCCAGCCAAGATCACTGGCAATAACGCTGCGAAGACGTATTTATACATGAGAGATTCCTTTGCCAACCGTGTGAAGGAGTTATCCCTACCCTCACTTTTCTTTTGTTTTACCTCACTTTATTGACTGTCTTCTGGCAGTTCAACCAATCTGCCCGGCATTTCACCTTCCAGTATTCAAATTAAGAAAAATGCATTTCATTTTGCGGCTGGGCATAAAAAAATGCTCCCCCGGTTTTGCAAGCGGGGGAGCGTTTTAGGTTCTCTGTTCTTCGTTCAGTTATGCTGGCTCAGCAATCTCTTCTGGCGCTTTTGCCATTGCAGCCGCTTTGGCTTTGCGGGACTTTCGTTTCTCACGTCCTGCCAGCCAAAGCAGAGGTACAACAATCAGGGTCGTACCCACCACCATCAGCATGTCTGGCACTTCACCGAAGAAAACCAAACCCACACCAACAGCACACACCAAGCCGCTGTATTCGGCGCTGGCAATCTTGTTGCTTTCCGCTGCGCGATACGCAATCACACAGGTTGCAGCGTAGACCAGAATGAAAGCGGTCGAGCCAGCAGCACGCCAGAACAAGTCCAGGCTGAAAGGCATGCCTTCATAAAGTGCCAATGCAAACGCCACTGGAATACCAATCAGGTTATGCAGCAGCAGAGTTTGTGGCACCGTCTGAATGCGCGGGATTTTCGGGATCAACAGGTTGTTGATGGCCAGCGTCACCGCCACAATCAGTGCGGACATTGCCGCCCAGCTAAACTCGGTTGGACGCACCAGAATTAATACACCAATAAACCCCACCACGGCAGCAATGATAGATGCTACTGAGAGTTTCTCTCTCAAAAAGATTGCCGCAAGCGGAAGCATTATCAAGGGTGCCGCATAGAAAATCGCATTCGCTGTTGCCAGTGGCATGGTCGTGAGTGCCACAATCGCAAAGAACACACCAAGCAACCAAATGTGCGCGCGCAGTGCGTGCCATTTCAGTCCCAACGTCAAATTCTTCATAGGTGCCGTCAAACAGAAAGGCAGCAAAATGAGCACGGCAGATACCTGACGAAACAGCGCGAACTGGAAGATGGCACCATCTGGCCCTCCTTCCATGGTTTTGACCAGCGCATCGGAAAACGTTGCGCTGAGGTTTCCTATCACCAACAACGTCATGGCGAAACCTACTGAGATATTGCGCATACCTAAGGCCTCCTTTAAGCGAGAAAAAGCAACGTGGCTCACAGAATCCTCATAGTAGCGGCACTTTTTCATGACGTATAATGATGATTATTCGGGTTCTATGAGTTTTTTAGATAATGAAACTTCCACCGCTCCGAGCCGTTCAATATTTTGAAGCCACTGCGCGCTTAAACAGCTTCTCGCGGGCAGCAGAGTCTTTGAACGTGACCCAAAGTGCCGTCAGCCATCAGATCCGTTTATTGGAAGATTTTCTGGGAGAGTCCCTATTTGAACGCCAGGGACGGAATTTGCATTTAACCCCGGTGGGACAACGTTACTATGACGATATAGGCGATCCGCTCCAGGCGATTGCCCGCGCCAGTCTTCAGGTTCGGGAAGGGGTTTCTGGCAATCTTCGCTTGGCAGTGTTTAGCTCGCTCGCGGTGAAATGGCTCATGCCCCAGCTTTCGGACTTTCGCACCAAGCACCCTGAAATCGATCTTTCCCTTGAGATGTATGCTCACCGCCCGGATCTCTCAGACAAAATGGGCGACTGCTTTATCACCGACTTTGCGCCCGGCAAAAACTACGAATACGAGCTTTTGTATACCGAATACATTTACCCAGTATGCAGCACCAAAATCTGGCAACAAATCAAAGACAAACCCCTACCTGATGTGCTTTGGGAGTACCCTTTATTGTCTGTAAGATCCTTGATGGAAAACGACTGGAAAGAATGGTGCAAGGTCGGGGGTTACTCCCTACCAAGAGACGTGAAAATTCACACCTTCAGCCATATGTTGCTCGCGACAGAAGCAGCGCGCTATTCCCATGGTGTCACCCTGCTCAACCACTACTTTATGAACGAGATTGACCGCGAGCAGTTGGTACGCATTCCCCTGCATGAAATTCCGACGGGCGATAGCCTCTATTTCGTGTACAAAAAGCACCGCGCAAGACAACCTGAAATCCTGAAACTCGGACGCTGGCTACAACAAATCGCTGCGGCTGACGAGGCCGCTTTTTAAAGCGACTTCTTCGTTTCTTCATCCGCACTTATTCATATTTCCCTCACCAGCCCCTCGAACCATTCTGAAACAGGTAGTTAGGTGGTCACCCGCTGCCACACGTTTCGTCATATCGGTCTAGACTTAAATGTGAGTCAAAATCACGATTTCACTCACTTCGTCTCGTTATTGAATCAGGGTAACTGCCATTGTGAAGGATGCTTGGCGCTTATTTATTTCAAAGTCCGGTGACACACTGTCGCCCCGCAGGTCGAAAACATCACTGATAACGGCAGGTTTACTCGCGCTCAATTTCCTTGTTTCGTCTACTGTGGACGCAGAGACACAAGACGCCAAGGCATATGGTTATTCCGACCGCTATGGCGAGCTTACCCCCACAGAAGTCTTCTCACTGGTTAAAAACCTTGATGCCATCCTGATGCATTACGCCTATCGCTATAAACCTCAATTAACGAGCTCCCTGCCCAGAAAGATTATTCCTGTCCAAGGTTACTCACCTGACCGCGTTTTCGTCGCCCTTACTGGCTTATCAAAAAGACTCAATGTGTTAGCCGATGACTACGGTGTTCCAAGAGTGCAGAAGGTCCTGAGAGAGCAAGACAAAGCCATTCCGGCAGAGGTTTTCCTGCTAGCAGGCTATTGTCTGGATACCCTGGCTCACATCCTCTCTGTGATGGAGCCGGAAAACAGTTTTGGCGATTTCTATAACAACCGAACCTATCGCCGTCCGAAAACACCGTCGGATGTCTATGCCTTGGTCGATTTGATTGACCGCAAACTGATTGTGTTGCTTGGTGAACAAGTGCAGCAAATAGAGTGAGCACAGATGAAACACAAAATATTTCGTATCACCATAGGTAAACGCCTGGCCTTCGGCTTCGGGCTTATCCTCGCCATTCTTGTCACGGCAGTGGTTATCTCCAACGACAGGTTGCGGAATCTTCAAAAGCTGGAACTTGAACTGGTCAACTCCACTTTCCCTTCAACGCTGGCTGCCAGTGAACTGGTGGGCGAAATCAACAAGTCACTGGCGATATTGCGTGGCTACCTGGTGCTTGGTGACGAAGAGTTGATCACACAGCGTCAGGATGTTTGGGAAAACATCGATAACCAAATGGTGGTTCTCAAAGAAAACAAACTGAACAATCAACATATCGTGGGTTACGCAGAAAAGCTTTCCGCACTTGATGTCAGCCTGAAGCAATACCGAGGCGCGCAAGATGAAGCAGAGCAGGTTGCCCACACCGAGGACGAGCAACCGGCAATGAAAATGTACAAACAAGACATTGCCCCTATCGTGATGAGCCTTCTGCAAGACATTAATCAACTCGCTCAATTGGAACAATCTCTCCCAGCTACACCGGAGCGGAAAAAGCTTCTGGGCGTATTTGCCAACTCCAGCGCTTCCCTATCACTTGGCCTGGCCTCTGCGCGCTCTTATCTCATCGGCGGGGATGAAAACTACAAAGCAACCTACTTTCAGCATTGGACCACCAACAGCAGCGCGTTCTATGAAATCGAAAGCAAACGCCACCTTCTGACACGTGAGCAACGTGAACTCTTTGACAGCTACTCATCGGTGCGTGATCGCTTTGCCAATGAAGTCGAAAAAATGTTTAAGCTGCGTGAGTCCAAACGCTGGAACATGTCGCAATACCTCCTTGGAACAAAGGCTGCACCGCTTTCTGTTTTGTCACTGCAACTGGTTCAGGACCTCGATGCCTTACAACGCGCACAACTGAAAAAAGAAGTGGCTCAGTTAGATGAAATGAATGCTTCCATCTCCGAAGTGCTGAAGCTCACCGGTATTATTGGCATCTTCGTGGGTATATTTATTGCGTTCATCATTACCCGTTCGGTGACACGCCCTATTATTGGGATGACACGCAGCCTAAAAAGTGTCGCGCGGGAAGGTGACTACTCTATTCGCCTCCCCGTGAGAGGGTCTGATGAAGTATGTCAGTCAGCCATTGCTTTCAACAACCTGATGTCAGAGACCCAAAACGCGCTCAACGAGATTAACCAGGTCATGGAGCGTATTGCCGAGGGAGATCTGAGCCTTCGTATCAACGGCGATTACAAGGGCGATCTGCTATCGATTAAAGAGTCGACAAACGCTTCACTCATTAACGCCGAAAAGGCTGAGTATGTGAAGCAGTCTTTCCAAAACGAAGCACGAAGAGTGGCTGAAGAAAATGCCCGTGTCAGACAAGCTTTGGATAGCGTTTCCAACAACATCATGATGGCCAATAGCGAGCAACAGGTCATCTACATCAACAATGCAGCACAAGAGATGCTGATTAACGCGAAGGAGGATTTCAAACAAGAACTCCCCCACTTCGATCCAGAGGATGTGGTTGGCCACTCTATCGATTTGTTCCACAAAGACCCTCACCATCAACGTCAGATCTTAGAAGGCATAACAGAATCTTTCACCAGTGAGTTCTTTGTCGGCAATAAGGTTATGGCAATCAATGCCCAGCCCATGTTTGACAATGAAGGAGAGCGTATTGGCACTGTCATTGAGTGGATGGATCGTACCGATGAAGTGGCCATTGAACGGGAAATAGATAACGTGATTTCCTCTGCCGCTCACGGCGATTTCAGCACACGCATTGAAATGGAAGGAAAACAAGGTTTCTTTTATAACCTCGCCGAAGGCCTAAATACCCTCACCAGCAACATTGACCATTCGTTGGCTGATATGCAGCGGATTCTTGCTGCCATGGCGAAAGGCGATCTGACTGAACGCATGGAGAAAAACTACGCTGGTAGATTGGGCCTTCTCAAACAAGACACCAACCAGACAATTGATAAGCTTACAGATGTTATCCGACGAATCCGCGAAACCGCTTCAACGGTCTCTGTCTCCTCAAGGGAAATCGTATCCGGCAACCAGGATCTCAGCATGCGCACTGACGAGCAGGCAACTTCGCTGCAAGCGACTGCAACCAGTATGGAGGAGATGACAAGCACGGTGAAACAGAGCGCCGAAAACGCCTTCTCCACCAAGCTGGTCAGCATGAAAGCACGGGCAAAAGCCAGAGAAGGTGGTGAGGCTATCACACGCACGATCAACGCCATGGAAGACATCAGCACGGCCAGCAGCGAGATTGGGGAAATCATAGGCGTGATCGACGAAATAGCATTCCAGACCAATCTTCTTGCCCTGAATGCCGCCGTTGAAGCTGCACGTGCGGGTGAGCAGGGGCGTGGCTTTGCCGTCGTCGCTGGGGAAGTAAGAAGCCTCGCTCAACGCTCAGCCAGCGCAGCAAAAGAGATTAAAGAACTGATTGAAGCCAGCAACAAGAAAGTGGCTGTCGGGGCAGAATATGTCAGCAATTCAGGCAAAACACTGGCAGAGATTGTCTCTATGGTTGAAGAGATGGGTGGCAAAATGGCTGAAATTTCCGATGCGGCTCAGGAGCAAAGCATTGGTATCGAGCAGGTAAACCTTTCCATCACCAAAATGGACACTGTCACCCAGAAAAACGCTGTGTTGGTAGAAGAAGTGACCACAGCCAGCGAAGGCATGTGGAGCCTTTCTCAAGACATGACAGAGATGGTCGCCTTTTTTAACCTTAGCGAGGAAGACGACACGGACCTCATCGCTCAAGGTGCATCTCAAGACCTTAATGACGATGAATTCCTCGAATTCAGCGATGACAGCTATCGCGACCCGAATGACGGTATCGAGGAGGCGCAAAGCCCATCTGAAAAACCAAAGTTCCAGTTTGCATCTAAGAAAAAAGACGATTTGGAAGACGATGACGACGACATTGAATTCGAGTTCTATGATGGCGATAACGACAAATAAACGTTGGGACCACTAGATGCAGAGAGCATCGACAAACTGGACTCGTCAATCAACTGCCAGCCAATAAAAAAGCCGGACATAAGTCCGGCTTTTATCGTGATGAACAAAAGGTCAGGCAGTACGGGTTTTAAAGAAGCTTACCAGTTCCTGTAGGTTTTCCGCTTCAACCAACATATTTTCACTGGCAGCCGTGGCTTCTTCAGCAAGGCCAGCGTTTTGCTGGGTCATGTTGTCCATTTCGGTGATCACACGATTGATTTCACCAATACCCTGTGACTGTTCCTGTGTCGCTATGCTCATGTCATCAATCATGGAAGAGACACTGCGAATCGAATCCACAATCTCTACCAGATTCTCACCAGATTCGCGCACCAACTGGGTACCATCTTTCACCTTGTTAACGCTGGTATTGATAAGGTCTTTGATCTCAACTGATGCTTTGGCACTTCGCTGGGCCAGATTGCGGACCTCACCCGCTACTACGGCAAAACCACGCCCTTGTTCTCCGGCTCTCGCTGCCTCTACCGCTGCATTCAGTGCCAGTAGATTGGTCTGGAAAGCAATCTCATTAATTACGCCGATAATGTCTGATATCTGCTTACTGGACTCTTCGATTTCCGCCATCGAGTTGACCGCTTCCACCACTACTGTTCCTCCACGCTCCGCCCTCTTGGTCGCTTCGCTCGCCTGCTTTACTGCGCTTTGCGAGGTATCGGCATTTTGTTCAACCGTGGACGTCATTTCCTGCATGCTAGCCGCGGTTTCTTCGAGACTACTGGCTTGAGTTTCAGTGCGGTCGCTCAAATCACTGGTGCCCGTTCTGATCTCGCGGGCAGTATTGCTGACTGACGTTGCTGTGCGGTTGATATCCACCACCAGCTCATTCAGGCGCTCGATGGTGGAGTTCATCGCCTCTCTTACCGGCTCAAACTCATCATCCAGCTTCTCTGTCAGCGCGACGCTCAAATCCCCTTTCGACAACGACACCAGACAATCGCTGATTTTGGCTACAGCGCGTTTCTTAGCCGTAATGTCTGTCGCGTATTTCACGACTTTGAACGGCCTACCGTTTGCATCACAAATAGGGTTGTAGGACGCCTGAATCCAGACCTCCCGACCACCTTTTGCAAAGCGCAAAAATTCCGCAGATTCAAATTCGCCGCGATTCAGCTTCTCCCAGAAGGCTTTGTACTCATCTGAGTTTTTATAATCGGGGTCGACAAAAATCGAATGATGTCGCCCTTTCACTTCGCTCAATGAGTAGCCCATTGCATTCAGGAAGTTGTCATTAGCGTTGCGAATAGTGCCGTTCATATTGAATTCAATCACTGCCTGAGATTTACCAATTGCTTCAATCTGTCCTTCGTAGTCGGCATTTTTCAGTTTTTGATCAGTGATATCAGAGGCGTACTTCACGACTTTGAATGGCTTACCGTTGAGATCAAAAATGGGGTTGTAAGAGGCCTGAATCCAGATTTGGCGACCGCCTTTTCCGACGCGCTCAAATTCTCCGGAAAAGAATTCACCCGCAGCAAGCGATTTCCAGAATTCTTTGTATTCATGTGAATTTTTTAGCTCTGTCGTAGCAAAAATGGAATGATGCTTGCCCTTCACTTCTTCGAGGGTGTAACCAACGGTATTCAGAAAGTTTTCGTTAGCAGTGCGAATAGTGCCATCCAATTCAAACTCAATCACTGCCTGCGACTTACCGATGGCCCGGATTTGACCCGCAAAATTAGCATTACGCATTTTCTGTTCGGTCACGTCAGTCGCGAATTTCACGACTTTAAATGGCTTTCCGTTGTCATCGAAAATAGGATTGTACGATGCGCTGATCCAAATCTCTCTGCCACCTCTAGCGACGCGCTTGTAAACCGCGCTTTGATGTTCACCTTTGGCCAGTTTCTCCCAAAATGCTTTGTATTCACCAGACTGCGCCATTGCGGGCTCAACGAAAATAGAATGGTGCTTTCCCACCACTTCTTTTTCGTCGTAACCCATGACACCAAGAAAATTTTCATTCGCGCGAAGGATATTGCCTTTGAGGTCAAATTCGATCACCGCCTGGCTGCGGTTAATGGCATTAACTTGCCCAGTGGTATCGAGATTTTTGTTTTTGTCCTGAGTAATATCAGTCGCAAATTTCACCACTTTCTTAATGCCACCTTGAGGCGAATACACGGGGTTGTATGTTGCCTGAATCCAGACATCGATACCGTTTTTACCAATTCGCTTGAACTCACCGGACACAGACTTACCGTTGGCTAATCTTGCCCAAAAATCTCTGTACTCGCTGGAATTGACAAATGCCTTTTCCACGAACAGAGAGTGATGCTTACCGATGATTTCATCAGGGGCGTAACCCATGACCTTAAGAAAATTCTCGTTGGCCGAGAGAATATTACCTTTGGTATCAAATTCAATGATGGCCAGAGACCTATCCAAGGCGGCGATCTTGGCGTTCGCCTCCGCTTCTAGTTCTGCGTCGAAGCCAAAAATACTCCTGATGGCTCGTTTCAGTGGTGACATGAAAGAGTTTTGCATTTTTGAGACTCCTGTTCCTCTCATAGAATACTAGTTGAATAATCTCATTATTTCTCTTGTGGCATGCTAGTGATCGAAAAGGCTAACTTTATGGTTTCTTGAAGAAAGCAGCCTGATCTGGAGTAACAAAAAAGCCGGTGCACGAATCGTGTCACCGGCTTAGAGTTTCCCCGTTAAAAAGGAGGGCTATATCAAGCCCAACTCGCGCAGACGTTCCATAAGATAGCTGTTGGCCGTATAACGCTCAGACAACACCACTTCTGGCTTTGGATGCAGGAACAATGGAAGTGAAATACGCGATTTGGTCATATCCGCGCCATCAGGATTCACAACGCGGTGCGTGGTCGATGGAAAATAGCCACCAGATGCCTCTTGCAGCATGTCGCCAATGTTGACTATCAGGTAGCCAAAATCACATGGCACATCCAACCACTCGCCGTCTTTACCCATTACTTGTAGGCCAGGTTCATTAGCCGCAGGAAGGATAGTCAGCAGGTTGATGTCTTCATGAGCTGCAGCACGAATAGCGCCCGGGTCTTCATCACCTTTCATTGGTGGGTAATGCAGCACGCGAAGCAAAGTCTGCTCACTGCCATCCACCATGCTCGACAAGGATTGCGAGTACAGTGACGACACGTTTTCCGGCGAACGCTCTTCTACCCAGCCCAGTAGGGTTTTCGCCAGACCGTTTGCTTCGTCATAGTAGCCTTGCAGCTGATCTCTTAGATAATCTGGACACTGACCCCAAGGGTAGTAATGGAAAAACTCTTTGATGTCTCTCTTCTTGTGGCCTTTCGCCACCTCAGACACATTTGCCGGGAACAACCCGTCCTGTGTTTCTGGCTTAAATCGATATTGCATTTTATCTTCGCTATCGAAAAAGCCTTGCCAGTTCTCATACACTGACGACACCAGATCCTGACTGATTGGGTGATTTTTCAGGACACCAAATCCTGTTGAGCGTAGGGATTCAACAAAACGTTCAGCCGCGTCTGGCGCGTTGAAGTCGACTGCTTCCAATTTCATGGTGACTCTCTTGGTTTCTTTTTTTGTTTGGGTAGATACCCAAACAACGTGAAGATGCAGTATTCAGGTCGTTTGGGTATATATCGCACTTTCTTTGAAATGCGTTGCCAGAATACTAGCAGTTGAGTGAAGTAGAACAATCTTAAGGGGCGAGAAAGGTGCGCTAGGTTCGTTTAACCAACCAATGACCAAGTACTTCATTGAACTCAGTCGGCTTTTCAAGCGGAACAAGATGTCTTGCATTAGGAAGACAAGCAAATTCCCCATCAGGATAAAGGTAAGCGAGCACTTTTTTCGACGCGACAGGGGTGTAGTCAAACTCTGAGGTCAACATAAACAGCGGACATTTCAGCTTGGAAAGTTTGTTCAATGCGTCCCAGTTCACCACGGCATTAAAGGCCGCAATGTAGCTTTCCCTGTGGTTTTTCGACCAGCGACTGATCACCTCATCTCGGGTTTGAGCAAGAGCATCACCCGGTAGGAGTTGCTTTGCCATCAGCTTAGCAATGTTTTCCACACTGACAAACTTAAGCAGGAAGCGGCGGGAGCCGAGCATCCACCACTCATTGAGCTTTCTTGGACGACATTCTGCGAGCGCATTCACCACACATAGCCCCGCAACATACTTAGGAAATCGGGCTGCCAACTCAATACCGACCATACCGCCCATTGATACCCCCACGACCAACACATCGCGAAGTTCCAGTGTCTCAATCAGTGAAGCAATAATGACCGCGCAGTGCGGCAAACTGAAGGTATCAATATCGCCCGGTGAGGTACCGTGCAGCGGGAAGTCGGGCGCAATCACATCAAACCGGTCGCTGAATGCATCGATTTGATGCTGCCAATCTTCACTGCTCGAACCCAAGCCATGAAGAAGCAGGAGCGGTCTCCCCTGACCTTTGCGCAGATAGTGAATATGAGATTCCATGTTTACAGTGTAAAGCTAACCAACACAGCGAAGTGTTTTATCGCCTTTACTTTGCGCCTGCCACTCTTCGCGAAGCACGCCATAACGAAGCGAATCGTAATATTTCCCCTCAAAGAAACGTACGCTTCGAATCCTACCTTCTTCTTGCATGCCCAGTGCTTCGGCGCACTTCATCATGCGGGGATTGCCTGACCAGGTAGTCAGGCCAATACGGGCAACATCATAACGCTCAAAAAGATGGGTAATCCAAAGGGTCAGCGCTTTGCGTCCGAGTTTTTTGCCCCAGTATTGGGAGGTGAAAAGTGTGATTCCAACTTCTAGCCAGCGAGTAGATTGGTCTTCCCAATAACAAGAGAGATATCCAATAGCTTCACCGTTGTAGTCAATCACCATCGCGGTTTGTGCTTCTTTGAGGCGCTTGAAAAGATTGCGCCGGAATTGAAAGCGAGATTGGTGCTCGAGCGGAAAATAGGGAGCATCATGTGCCTTCCACTCGTTTTGTACATAAATGAAATGCCACAGATGATCGCGTTCATCATTCCTGGCTGGTCGCAAGCAAATATCTTCAAGCTTTAACATGCCTCTCCTTTTTCATGTCGCCGCATTTACGCAGTATTTTCTTTCTGTTTGTTCGAGAGTCAGAGTCAACTGACCCCAGTAATCAAGCTACAGCAGCCCTAAAAGGATAGCCAACAGAAAACGTTATTATTGATTATTATCAGCAGTAAACTGTGCTTCCCGACCCAAATACGCACCGTGTTTTATTTTATAGGCGATGTGATTCATTGAGACAGTTATCAATTGGACATGTGAGCAGGCTTTTCTAAGCTTGTTTATATGAATAAAGATCCATAGAAAATGCACCATCACTTTTAAAGGTCCGAGGGTCTGTTGACCTTTGGTGGTTAAATTTTGTTCTCGCCATAAGCGTTTTAGGCGCGGCGAGGTGTGTGCCGCCTAGTCATTCTATGCAAATACACCTCAACAAAGCATAAAACGTTTAGGGCAGAACCCTTCGGGTAGCGTTTGTTGGGAATTTATGCTGCGTTATCGGCTTCTCATGTAGGCTAGCTACACATCGAAGCCTCTGCCTTGCATAACATCCCCACAAACTGCTGCAAAAATCATCACCAAAGGTCAACAGACCCTGGGGATACTGCAATGTCGCTAACACAACAACAAATCAAACTGATCCAAACCAGTTTTAGCAAGGTGGAACCTATTTCTCTCAAAGCAGCAGAAATTTTCTACGATACCCTCTTTTCATATGACCCCTCTTTAAAAGCGCTGTTTAAAGGAGACATGAAACAACAGGGAAGAAAATTGATGGCAATGCTGAGTGCAGCCGTAAAAGGCTTGAACGATCTAGAGTCTTTAGTACCTGTACTTCACCAACTTGCACAGCGGCACGAAGGTTATGGCGTGAAAAAGAGCCATTTCACACCTGTCGGTAATGCACTACTGCGCACCCTCAAGGTGGGTCTGGGCGACGAATTTACGCCCGAGGTACGTGCTGCATGGGTCGCGCTGCTACACATTGTGGCAGATACCATGAAATCAAAAATGGCGGCCTAATCGGCCGCTAAGTGAACGCTTTCACCTATCGCGTTTCGCACTGACGCCTTTTCAATAGGTGTTACACTCAGTGGCAGCGGTAATTGCGGCGAAAGCATCTCTTCTAATTCCCCCACATTTGTTGCTGGGCAGTCTAGCCATTTCCTCTGCACTTCAGGATTGAGCGGCAGTATTAACGGCATCGACTTCGCATGGTACGGCTCGATTTTGGGATGCGGCGGCAAAGTAACGATTGAACATGACAGGACTTCTTCTCCCGTTGTTTCTTCGATCCAGCGCCGGAACAAACCGCCAAACGCTATCGCACTCCCGACAGGCTCCATCGCATAGGCATTGCCTTGTTGGGTTTCGACAAAACCTGACACCGGAATAATGCAGCGCGTCTGGCGAAAAGCGTCAAAGCCCGCGCTACCTTTGACATTGAGTTTATCGCTACGGGTATTGAAGCTGGCGTATTTGGTAAGTGGTCGAATGCATCCGTCTTCTTGATGCATCAACAGCCACCAGCAGGCGTTTTTCAATACCATCTCTTCCCCATTCGACACCACGATGCTGACCGTATCGGTTGGTGCAATGTTGTTGCTTGCCCTAATCGGCAGCCGACCTAAATCCACACCCAAGCTGTCTAACAGCAAATGCATGTAAGGATCATCGGTGACGTTAAAACGTCCGCACATTGCATATCCTTTACCTTTCAGTATTCAATAAAGTGTATACCCAAATAACCTGAAGATGCTCGAATTCAGAGGCCATCAATTCGTTCAATTCGAGGCAAATTTCGTGAGGAATAGTGGTTCTATTTCCGTGTGATTTAACAAAGAAGTAGGCGCATTGAGGGCCTCCCTTTGGGCGAGTTGAATCCTGCATCTGCAAGTCGTTTGGGTATATACAACAGTCAGACCGCACATAAAAAAAGAGCCGCAATTGCGGCTCTTCAGACAATTAATAAATCAAGGTTACAGAGAAACAATCTCTGGGCCTGAGAACGCATTTACGGCTGGCGCCTCGCCTTTGAACTTCTCATAGTCCACCACACAAGTGTATGCGCTACAAGCCTGTGCAAGCTCAGAGGTGCCCACATCCAGCGTCACGGTGTTCGGGTCACCGTAGGTGTCAATCGCACCGATTTCAGAGCCTGTCGGGCCATACCACGCCCCTTCCTGGATACGAATAACACCCGGTGGGTAATCGTCCGACACCACGGCGCCGGCGATCAGCTGTCCACGGTCATTAAACACACGGATAAGATCGCCATCTTTCACGCCACGCGCTTTAGCATCTTCAGGGTTGATATAGGCAGGCTCTCGTCCCTGGACTGTGTAGGTTTCACGAAGCGCTGGCGATTCACACATCTGTGAGTGTAGGCGCTTGTCCGGGTGGCAGGATTGCAGCCAAATCGGGAATTTCTCTGATCCCGGGCCACCGTGAGAACGCTCGGCTTTCTCAAACCACATCGGGTGTTCCTGACAATATTCGTAACCAAATCCGCCGATTTTGCGGCTGGTAATTTCGATAAAGCCGGAAGGCGTACCCAATGGATTGAGCTCAGGGTCTTCACGGAACAAGGCGTGACGGACAAAAGTGCTGCCCTTACCAAAACCGACATAACCATCTTTCCAGAAGGTTTCAAAGTCAGGCATTTCAAAGTTGCCCTTGTTGGCTGTTACACACTCGTTGTAAAGCTTTTCTACCCACTGCATCTCGGTCATTTCCTGCGCGTACTCTTTGTCTTTATTCAGACCAAAGCGAGCAGTCAAACCTTTGAAAATCTCAAAGTCTGTGCGGGATTGATAGAGCGGATCGACCAGCTTGTGCATAGCAAGTACACCTGTCGCTGAATATGCACCATAGAGGTCGATATCGTTACGCTCAAACTGAGTACAGGCTGGCAGTACAATATCAGAGAAGCGGCAGGTCGCTGTCCAAGCAAAGTCGATGGTGATGGCCGTTTCAATGTTGTGGTAGGCCTTTTTCATCCGGTTATGATCCTGATGGTGGTGCCAAGGGTTGTTACCACTCACAATCACCATTTTAATCGGCGGCAGTTTCACCTTGTTCCCGTTGTGATTGATCACCTTACCGGGATTTTCAATAGCCTCTATCCATCGCGCCACCGGAATGGTACTCGCATAGCCTTTGAAGTCACTATTGTTGTATTTAGGCTCCATACCAGGGTCGAGGTTTCGAGGGAAACCACCAGGGCCAGCTGCGCCTGTCGCAGGCTCACCAATACCGCTGTAGTGGTGCGCGTAAGAAACACCTGCGCCCGGAAGACCAATACCGCCGAGCATACTCGCCAGTACAGCCCCCATCCAATAAGGCTGCTCGCCGTGTTGCTGGCGCTGCACACACCAGCCGAACATCAATTGAGTGCGTTCGCTAGCCAACATGCGGGCGAATTCGCGGATGCGATCAGCTTCTACGCCGCATATCTTAGACGCCCACTCAGGCGTTTTCTCGACCTTGTCTTTGGTTTTACCCATGACGTAATCGATGAAAGGTTCAAAGCCGAGGCAGTAAATCTTGATGAATTCTTTGTCGTACAAATCCTCTTTGTAGAGGGTGTGCGCCAGTGCAAGCATAAACGGCACATCGGTTTGAGGATTGATGTATTGATGCTCACAGCCAAGAAATTTCTGGGTTTTGCTGACTACAGGGTCAACCGAGATCACCTTGATATCACCGTTGGCAACTTTGTCTTTCAATTGATCGAAGTAGCCATACACATCATGGGTTGGACACTGCCAGCCAACCTGCGCGTTTTTCACCGGATCGTTCGCCCAAATCACAATCTGCTTGGCGTTATCCAGCACCAACTGCCATGAGGTTTGCTGCGCGTATACTTCGGTTGAACCGAGCACATAAGGCATGATGGTTTGTCCCGCACCCGTCGAGTAATCCCCGATTTTCTTCACGAAGAAGCCATGCATCGCCATCGCACGCTGCATGTGAGTCGTGCAACTGTGGAATTGACCTGTCTGGCGCCAACCGGTTTGTCCTGCCAGTATGCCTGACGGACCATAAGTGTTCTGCACGCGCTCAAGTTCGCTGTAGAAGAGATCAAGCGCCTGATCCCAGGTCACACGAACAAAACGGTTATCACCACGTGTGGTGTTCCAGCCTTCGGTACGTTTCAACCAATCAAGGCGCACCATGGGGTAGCGCACACGGGATGGGTTATAGATAAGGCCTTTCACCCCTTCCAACATTTCAGTGGGGTGTTTGTCGTGATTGAACGCCACCACCTCGGCGACTTCACCGCCGACGATGCGGGCGCGGAATGCGCCCCAGTGAGAACCAGAGGTACGCCAAGTGCCCTCCAGCAGTTCTGAATTGGCATGTGCGTCTGTAGCAACGAGAAGGCTGGGACCAATGACTGCCGTTGCACTGACAGACAACATGCCTTTAAGGAAAGTTCGTCTATTGATTGTCATGCTGTTATCCCTCTCAGTGTGGTGCAAAGGTGCTGGAATGTTTCTGCAGGTACTTGAGCACCAATGCCTGAGTTGCCTGATCAAAGTTGACGAAGCCCATCATGCCGTCAAACATTCCCGGCCAGGTGTTTGCATCAAAATGCGCCACATCAGGCTGGGTATGACAAAGGCTACAGTTGGTGTCGTAAGCCTGTTTTGCTTCGGTCCAGATAGGGTCGATAGTGTCGAGGAAGTCTGCTTTTTTCACCCAAAGATCCACTTCAACACGCTGCCAGGTCAAGCCGGTCAAGTCGTCTTCTTTGGTTTCAAAAGTGCGGATATCGGTCTGGCTTTGCGCCACTTCTTTAGATAATGCAGCGGAGGCGATATTAAGGCCAAAGTCTTCGTAAATCACACGACCAAAACCTTTCATCTTACGCCAGCCGGTCAGAGTGACTTTCGCCGCCTTGTCGTCCTCTTCCAGAATGGTCACCATGGAGGCGGGTTCAAGCACACCACCGTCCTGTTTCAGGTCTTTATCAACGTACATTTCTAGGAAATTGATGCTGTAAATCGGCGCACCTTTGTTGAAGTCAGTGCTGTGAGAGCGGGAAATCAACTTACCGAGCAAGCCACCGGTTGAGTCCATTTCTGCAGGCAGTTCGTGAGCGATCCCTTTGTGGCAGTCGATACAGCTTTGATCAGTTTGCGCCGCGTGCTGCATTTGGAAGCGCGAGGTTGGCCTCATCTTGTCAAACTGCATGCTGGCATAATTGTGGCAGGCCTTACATTCTTTCGAGCCGTTGGCACTGAATCTTGCCCATTCGTGTTGTGCCAATTCCAGCCGCTTGTCTAGGAACTTCTCTCTGGTTCCAATCACACCGAAAACCTGAGCAAAGACTTCTTTACTAGCCTGCATTTTACGGGCGATTTTGTCCGTCCAGTTGTGCGGTACGTGACAATCAGGACAGGTCGCACGTACACCGGAACGGTTTGACCAGTGAATAGTTTTCTGCAGTTCCGGGTAAACGTTGTCTCGCATAGAGTGGCAGGAAATACAGAATTGTTCGGTGTTGGTCAGCTCCAGCGCGGTATTGAATCCACCCCAGAAAATGACACCCGCTATAAAGCCCCCGAGTGTCAGGGTCCCAAGACTGATTTTGGTTGCTGGGCGCTTCATGGTTGCCCAGAGTTTTCTGATAAATTCTTTCATGATCATGTGCTCTTAATTGGTTCAGAGAATGTAAATCGCCGTTAGCCGTGTCCCGGAGGACCAAAAAAGAACACCTGACTCATCCAGATAAGGAAGCCGTACCCTCCGATGAGGACGACACTAAGAATGGGGAAGAGGAATACGGCAATAAAGAAAAACGCTCGCCATTCGAACGTTCCCTTTTCACCATCTCTCACAATATCTGCTTCGCTTTTGTCCATGACGTTGTCCTCGTTTTCCCGGCCTCTTATATCGAGCTGAGCCGGATTGATAAGTATGTCCACACCAAGTCTAGGAGAACCTCGCTGGTGACATGTCTCTTTATTGACCCATCGAGGAACACAAAGTCTTTGTTTACAGTACGCTAGAGGGTATATAACTGGTAGGAAGAAGCTATTTCATTGTTGAGAATGGGCGTATCTTGTCTCTAAGTTGCACATTACGGTCTGAAGATGCCGTAGGCGACACCTTCAGACCGCCTTAAAACTACTGTCCAGTCGCCGTTTTCAAGACTTCAGACAGCTCGGTTAGCAGCTTTTGGGTATCGTCAGAAAGACGGTTAATTTCGCTGGTCGATTCAGAAGATCGCGTCGCCAGTTGACGAACTTCGTCCGCTACCACAGCAAACCCGCGTCCATGTTCACCAGCGCGTGCAGCTTCAATGGCTGCGTTAAGTGCCAGCAGATTCGTCTGCTCTGAAATACCGTCGATGACCTTGGCGATATTTGAAATCTCTGAGCTGGATTTTGCCACCCCGTCCATGATTTCACCCATACCATCACGTTGTTCAACCTGGGCGGTTACATCTTTCACAAACGCGGTATATAAGGTTTTTCCATCGATCTTTACTTTCGAAAGAGACAGCAGACCGTAGTAAACCTGACCATCTTTCCTATGAATCGGCACTTCCCGACTGGAGCCAACAATTTTGTCTTTCCCAGTCGTACGGTTTGAGTTCACGAGCGCATCATGGTTTGACTGAATGTCCGGCGGTACCAGTAACTTCACATTCTGGCCAATCACCTCTTCTGCTGAGTAACCCCAGAGCATTTCAGCTGCCGGATTAAAGAAGGTGACAATGTTGTTTTCATCGATGGTAACCACGGCATCAAGTGCTTGTGACAAAGTTTGATTAATCGATTCCTGTGCCGTGCGCTGCTCCGAGATATCACGCACAAATGCGGTGTAACCAATATTGCCGCCGATATCGACTTTTGATAGTGAGAAATTTACCCAGATACGGCTGCCGTCTTTACGCTGCATTTCCAGTTCGCGCGCGTTGCCGACGATCTTATCTTTCCCCGTGCGGCGGTTATTGTTTACGTAGTTATCATGGTTGGCCTGAAACTCATCTGGCACCAGCATGCGTACGTTATTACCGACCACTTCATCCGCCGAGTATCCCCAAAGCTCCTCGGCTGCAGGGTTAAAGAAGGTCACGTTATTGTCGGCATCAATACTGACCACAGCATCAATAGCCTGACGAAGTACCTGTTCCGTCTCCTCACTGGCAAGCTTCTCTTTGGTGATATCCCGGGCAAATGCGGTATAACCCACTTCGCCCCCGACTTCGACACGCGACAGGGAGAGATTCGCCCAAATCCGGCTACCATCGCGGCGCTCTAACTCGATATCCCGGCTCGTACCAACAATGATGTCTACACGGCTCTGACGGTTGGTGTTCACGTAGGTATCGTGAAACTGCTGGATTTCCTTTGGCACCAACATCTTCACGTTCTTTCCAACAACTTCATCTGCGCTGTATCCCCATAGGGCTTCTGCTGCAGGGTTCATATAGGTGACATTGTTCTGACCATCGATCGACACCACCGCATTCACAGATTGCTCCAGCATTTGCTCGTTGCGCTGACGTTCACCGTATTCCTTGGAAATATCTTTAACAAAAACCGATAAGCCTTTGCCGCCAGACACTGCAATTTCGGAGACATTCACTTCTACCCAAACTTGACCATTGAGCTGGGTTTGAAATGAACCTGCATTCAGGCTTCCAAGATTGAATGAGGAGACATCTTTCCCCTTCGCATCTTTTGCAGACATATTGAAAAGCCGTTCTGCCGCTGCGTTGATGTAGCTCACACGGTTTTTGCTATCAGTGTAAAGCACTGCATCGTTGGCTTTGTCCAGTACTTGCTTGATGACGCTGTCGTTGCTGTTTCCGAAAAGTCCCATGTCTCTATCCTACTTTGAGTATTGGAAGTCAAAAGCTCACATTTGTGACTAATACTCAAATCTTAGACACCGTTTGAAATAACCCCAAATGTCCTCAGTTTGTTTTTGCAACTTGGTGATAATTAAGTGCTAATAAAAATGCAGGGACCGACACACATTATTTACAGTGTAAAGCGTGGCAACTCACTAGAAACACTCAGAATTGCACTACGCTGAAAAGGTTAACCTGTTAAGGAATATAAGAAAAACGATGAAATCCAACACATCACCTATCCTCTACCACGTCTATGTACGCAGCTTTTTCGACAGCAACGGTGATGGCATCGGCGATCTTCAGGGCGTCATCAATAAGCTCGACTATTTCGTCTGGCTGGGTGTCGATGGCATATTACTTTCCCCAATCTTTGAGTCTCCCTTAAGTGATTTTGGATACGACATCACCAACCTTCGCGGACTCAACCCGGAATATGGTGACATGGCAACCTTCACCACGCTGGTGGAGGAAGCCAAACAACGCGGCCTCTCAGTAATGCTGGATTTTGTTGCCAATCACACCTCGAGCAAACATCCTTGGTTTATTGAAAGCAGTGCCGGCGCAACCTCAACGAAAGCGGATTGGTATGTCTGGTCACCCGCAAAAGCCGATGGCACGCCGCCAAACAACTGGCTAACCATATTCGGCGAATCCGCTTGGCGATGGCACCCTACGCGCGGGCAATACTATTTACACAACACGTTAAGCAACCAGCCCGACCTTAATTACCGAAATGCTGATGTAGTGCGGGAGTTGAATCAAAGTGTACGGTTTTGGCTGGATACCGGCGTGAGCGGTCTTCGTTTGGATTCCGTGAATCTGTTCCTCCATGACGACAAGCTACGCAACAACCCGCCACGCCATCTGGGCTGGCAGGATGATGCCCGCGCCGACCCCTATCGCTATCAAAGTCAGCGTTACAACATCAGCAGACCGGAAAACATCCACTTGCTCAAGCAGCTTCGGGTCATCATTGATGGCTACGAGGAAAAGAAATGGCTTCTAGGTTCGCTAAGTGATCCTTCCCCATACGCTACGATTGACCGCTACACCAGTGAAGGAGATGCGTTGGACGCTGCCAATGTATTCGAATCGTTGAGTTTGTGTCACAGCGTTGGCCAGGTGGGTGAACAACTCGATGATTTCATGAAGGCCGTTCACCCCGGTATTGGTTGTTGGAGCACAGGAAACCACGACATTGCCAGAACAGTTAGTCGCTGGCAGGACGCCAACAACCAACCCGAGGCTGCAAAACTATTGCTGACCATGCTGATGTCGCTACAGGGGGTTATCAGCCTGTTTCAGGGGGAGGAGCTGGGTCTACCTGAAGCCGATGTCCCGCCGTCTCAGCGTAGGGATTTATTTGGTAAGCAGGTAATCGCCAACTATGTTGGCCGCGACGGATGCCGCACACCAATGCCTTGGCGAAGCAGCGAAGAGAACCTTGGCTTCAGCACGTCATCTCCTTGGCTGCCCGCCGATCCTAAGCACTCAGAATATGCTATCGATAAACAGCAGCAGGATGATAACTCTGTGTTGAACTTTACCCGCACCCTGCTTCAATGGCGCAAACAACATGTCGCGATGCAGGACGGTGCCTGCCGGGTTCTTGCCTATAACCAGACTCTGATGGTGTTAGAGCGTCACCATGCAGACCAAACCCTCATCATTGCGCTCAATGCCTCAAACAATGAAGCAACAGTGAGGCTCAACCTGCCCTCTGAGGCAAAACCCCTTTCGCTTCCGCACATGGCTGATGCAGTGCCCGAAAATCATGGGGTGCTGAAGCTTCTCCCCTGGCAAGCATGGGTCGGTGAATTGGTTCGCAGCTAACTAATTTAGGTTTGCCTCATACTTGTTGCGCATTAGGTATTGAAAAACAGGCCATACTTACCTCTGACGATCTTCGACACTATTACTAAATGGGCGTGAATAACGCCAATCATGTTGATCGTCTGAAGCAATGTCGCTTAAAGGAGTAAGTCATGACAGACCCTGTTGTATCCAATAACAAACCCATTAAAGTCGAGCTCGAAAAAGGTAAAGAATATTACTACTGCCGCTGCGGACGCTCGAAGAAACAGCCCTATTGTGACGGCTCCCATGCCGGGACGGAATTCACGCCGCTGGCCTATAAGGCGGACAAAGATGGCGAAGCTTGGTTTTGCGCCTGCAAACACACCGGAAACGAGCCTTTCTGCGATGGCACCCATACCCGCTATGCGGATACGGATGTCGGAAAAGAAATGCCGCCAGTTCAAAGAGAAAGCGCTTCCCCAACGCCAAAAGCGACCAAAGAAGAGCCTTATGTAGAGCTGATCCATCAGCTCGCGAAGGAAGGACTGGAGAAATTTGGCCACCACGGCCCAATGACTTCTATGGGGGTGCCTCGCTACCAGCTACCTACCTGGGACGATATCCAGATCATGGTGGCGCAAATGGCGACGAAACCGCTCTTAGATGATGCCTCCGTTGGCACTGAACTTATCGTTGGCCCACGTGCGAAGAAGCCACTGAAACTCGACACGCCACTGTTTGTGTCTGACATGAGTTTTGGTGCGCTGTCAGAAGAAGCCAAAGTTGCGCTTGCAACCGGTGCTGAAAAAGCGGGGACAGGCATCTGTTCGGGTGAAGGCGGCATGCTGCCCGAAGAACACGCTGCGAACAGCCACTATTTCTATGAACTGGCAAGTGCCAAGTTTGGTTTTGAGCTTTCCAAAGTGCGCGATGTTCAGGCCTTTCATTTCAAAGGTGGTCAGGGTGCAAAAACCGGTACAGGTGGTCACCTGCCGGGCATCAAAAACCATGGAAAGATTTCACAGGTGCGCGGGATTCCAGAAGGGAAAGATGCCATTTCGCCATCCACCTTCCCTGATCTGAAAACGCCCGCGGATTTTGCGCGTATCGCAGACGAAGTACGCCGTGAAAGTGGCGGCATTCCTATTGGGTTCAAACTGAGTGCCAACCATATCGAAGCCGATATCGGCTTTGCACTGGATGCAGGTGCCGATTACATCATTTTGGACGGGCGTGGCGGCGGCACAGGTGCGGCGCCGACACTGTTCCGGGACCATATCAGTGTGCCAACCATTCCGGCACTGGCACGCGCAAGGCGCTTCCTTGATGCACAGGGAGTGAATGACGTTACCTTGATCATTACTGGCGGGCTTCGCGTGCCGAGTGACTTTGTGAAAGCGTTGGCTCTCGGCGCGGACGGTATTGCCCTCTCCAACAGTGCGATGCAAGCGATTGGTTGCGTCGGTGCGCGCATGTGTAATTCCAACATGTGTCCAGCGGGTATTGCGACGCAAGATCCAGAACTTCGCAAGCGTCTGAATGTGGAGGCGGCTTCTGAGCGACTCTACAACTTCTTCACCGCATCAACCCATCTAATGCAGGTGATGGCACGCGCTTGTGGCCACGATCATTTGAGTAAATTCACTCACAGCGATCTGGCGACGTTCAATAAAGAAATGGCAGAACTTTCCGGTATCCACTACTCCGGTACAGGCCCTTCAACGCTCTGATTCGCAAATGATACCAATCACAGTAAGTAGGTGATCAGAAATAGCGCAGGAAAAATGCTCGAGAACAAGGCGAAAAATGTCGATAAGTAGTTCTTCTACACTCAAATTTTTCAACGCAGTGATCGAGCATTTTAACAAGCTAGGATGAGCAGATATTGACTAGGATTGGCATAATAAAGAGGCAGGACTAAAAGTCCTGCCTCTTTCGCGTTTTAAGCCTTTATCCGGCTATTACGGCGTCACAACCAGTGACGGTTTGGTTTCGCCCACCACTGAGCGTTTGAACGCATTTCCGTCGCGATCAAACAGATGGCAATAATCCGCAGGGAACTCGATACAACGTTTATCACCTGCACGGATATTGGTTTGCCCTTCGGTGCGAATCACCACTGGCTCGGCACTTTGTGGCGTATTGAAGTACATCAGGCACTCGTTACCTAGCTGCTCGACAACACTCAACGCCACACCACCTTCCTGGATCGCATCTTTCTCGCCGAAACGAATATGCTCAGGACGGATCCCAATCACGCAAGGATCGCCGACGCTGGCGCCGATCGTATTGGCTGAGACTTCCACTTCCTGACCACGGTGGATCTGGACGCGGGTCGTCATCTCACCGGTTTCCACGATATCCGCCGTCAGGAAGTTCATCTTTGGTGAACCGATAAAGCCCGCCACAAACGTATTCGCTGGGTGATTGTATAGCTCAAGCGGTGAACCCACCTGCTCAACACGGCCAGCATCCAGCACCACGATCTTGGTCGCGAGTGTCATCGCTTCCACCTGATCGTGAGTCACATAGATCATGGTTGCGCCAAGGCGTTCGTGCAGACGGGCGATTTCCATGCGCATTTGTACGCGGAGCGACGCATCCAGATTCGACAGTGGCTCATCGAATAGGAAGACTTTTGGCTCCCGCACAATCGCGCGGCCGATCGCCACACGCTGACGCTGACCACCGGAAAGCTCTTTCGGCTTGCGTTCCAGCAAGGGTTCCAGTTGCAGCGCCGCTGCCACTTCGCGCACTTTCTCATCCACGGTTTTGGCTTCGGTTTTCGCCAGTTGCAGGCCAAACGCCATGTTCTCGTAAACCGTCATGTGTGGATACAGAGCGTAAGACTGGAACACCATGCCGATACCACGCTCCGGTGGCGGCAGATCGTTACAGACCTGGCCATCGATCTTCAGATCGCCCGAGGTGATATCTTCAAGACCCGCTATCAAGCGAAGCAGGGTCGATTTACCACAGCCTGACGGGCCAACGAACACCACAAAGTCGCCTTTGTCGATATGCAGATCCACATCCTTGGTGACATGTACCTTACCAAACTTCTTATTAACTTTATTTAAAATGACCTCAGCCATATTGTGTCCTTACCCTGTTACGTCGTTGCAAATGCCGCCTGATAAGGCGGGAGGGTGACCGATCCATTTTCCAGCCTGAATGCGAAACCATGACCTTCCAGTGCCTGCCAGTTTCCTTCCGGCAGGGAAATAGTCATGTCTGAATCGGACAGGTTAAAGGCCACCAGCAGACGTTGCTCGTCGTTGTAGCGGACGAATCTGAGCCCCTGCGCATTGGACTGCACATCACCCAACTCGCCATTCACCAGCGCGGCAAACTGTTTACGCCAGCGAAGGTAGGTGCGGTAATGGGCCAACATGCTGTCGCTTTGCTGCTCTTGCTTATCCACCGCCAGTGCATTGTGGCGTGGGTCAACGGGCAGCCAAGGTTCTGCGGAGCTGAAACCTGCGTTACCTTCATCACCGACCCAAGGCACTGGGGTACGGCAACCGTCCCGGCCTTTGTATTCCGGCCAGAAAGGAATCCCATATGGGTCCTGAATTTTCTCAAACGGTATTTCCGCTTCAGGCAATCCAAGCTCTTCACCCTGATACAGGCACACACTGCCACGAAGCGAGGTGACCAAAGCCAACAGCACTTTGCCGTAAGCGACTTGGTCTGCTTCTTCTGCCCCCCAACGGGTGATACAACGCACCACGTCGTGGTTTGACAGCGCCCAACACGCCCAGCCATCGTTGATGGCGCCTTCGATTTTTTCAATCACGGACGCCAGGTAATCCGGCTTGCGGTGAATGTTCAGCAAATCAAAGGTGTAAGCCATGTGCAGCTTGTCGTTGTCTGCCGTGTACTCAGCCATCAGCGCCAGAGGGTTATCGTCGCCGATCTCCCCGACTGTGGTGATGTCATCGTACTGATCGAGCAATGCACGCAGCTTTTTCAGAAAACCGAGGTTTTCCGGCTGCGAAATGTCGTACTGGTGTTTTTGCATCGAATACGGGTTGGTTCCCGGTACGCCGAGCGATTTGCTGTCTCCTGCCGACAACCCTGGGTTGTCACGCAACTGACGGTCATGCATGTAGAAATTGACCGTGTCGAGACGGAAACCGTCGACGCCCAAATCGAGCCAGAATTTCACCGTATCCAACAGGTGTTCCACGACCTCTGGGTTGTGGAAGTTCAAATCAGGCTGGCTGACGAGGAAGTTGTGCAGATAATACTGCTGACGCCGGCTTTCCCACTGCCAGGCACAGCCACCAAAAATGGAGAGCCAGTTGTTTGGTGGCGTACCGTCAGGCTTAGGATCAGCCCAGACATACCAGTCGGATTTCGGGTTGTCGCGACTCACGCGACTTTCCTGAAACCAGGTATGTTCATCCGAGGTATGGCTGAGAACCTGATCGATCATTACCTTCAGACCCAGTTCATGCGCAACCTGCACCAGTTGCTTAAAGTCATCCAGTGTGCCGAACAGCGGATCGACATCGCGGTAATCAGATACGTCGTAGCCGAAGTCTTTCATGGGCGATTTGAAAAAGGGCGACAGCCAGATGGCATCTACGCCGAGCGCCGCCACATAAGGCAGTTGCTGGGTGATCCCCGGCAAGTCACCGATCCCGTCCTGATTGGCATCGTAAAAGCTGCGTGGGTAGATTTGGTAAATAACCGCGCCGCGCCACCAGGTTGATTCTTGTTGTCTCATGTTTCTGATTATCCCTTAACTGCACCGGCAGTGAGGCCGGAGACGATTCGACGTTGGAAGACCAGCACCATAACGATGAGCGGCACAGTCACAATGACGGAAGCCGCCATGATGGTGCCCCACGGCAGTTCGTATTGACCGGCACCGGAAATCAGTGCGATCGCCACAGGAACCGTGCGTTGTTCATTGGTCAGGGTGAAAGTCAGGGCAAAGAGGAACTCGTTCCACGCGGCGATGAACGCCAGCAGACCAGTGGTCACCAGAGCAGGCCATAGCAGCGGCATCAGCACTTTGGTGATGATCTGCCATGGGGTTGCACCATCCACAATCGCAGCTTCTTCCAGTTCAAGAGGGAGTTGCTGCATGAAGGTGGTGAGTACCCAAACCGTAAACGGCAGCGTGAAGATCATGTAGGCGAGCGCCAGACCCGGCATGGAGTTATAAAGCCCAAACGCGCGAATGAGCTCAAACAGGCCGGAAAGTACCGCCACCTGTGGGAACATCGACACCCCAAGGATTGTCAGCAGCACGATATTGCGACCGCGGAAGCGGATCCGTCCTAGCGCATAGGACGCCGTCACACCCAGCAGCAGTGAAATGGCCACCACCACGGTCGACACCAGCACAGAGTTCAAGAGATTGCGTTCAAACACGCCGCCGGAAAACACCGAGGCGTAATTGCTCCAGTCAAACGATGAAGGCAAATACTCCACCTGAAACAATGCCGAACCCGATTTGAACGAGGTGACAATGGCGTAATAAAACGGGAACACCGAAAACACCACAATCACAGCAACCAAGAGGTAGAAGCCTACCTGCAAATACCATTTCTTGGACATATCAGTTACCCTCGTTCATGCTTTTTCGCCCAACGTAGAGATAGGCAATGGTACAGAGCGCGACGATCAGGAACAGTAGCGTAGACGCTGCTGAGCCGTAACCGACGTCCTGAAAGTCTACGAGGTTCTGTCTTGCGTACACAGACATCGACATGGTGGCTTCGTTGGAAGGTGTGAGCACATAGATAAGGTCGAACACCCTCAGCGCATCAAGGGCACGGAAAACCACAGCAACCATAACCGCAGGCATAATGAGTGGCAGAGTGACTTTGAAGAAGACTTTGACCGGATGGATACCGTCAATCTTGGCTGCTTCGTAGCAATCAGAAGGCAGCATCTGCAAAGCAGCCAGCACCAGCAGGGCCATAAACGGTGTGGTCTTCCAAACGTCTACCGCGATCACCACGTTGAGCGAGAGATCAGAATCCGCCGTCCAGGCAAGTGGCGCAGCAATCAACCCCAAGGTCATCAGAAAGTCATTGATGATCCCGAACTGATCGTGAAGCATCCAGCCCCACATTTTGGCAGAGACAATCGTTGGGATCGCCCACGGTACTAGTACCGCTGCACGGACCAATCCTTGTCCTTTGAACTTGGTATTGAGCACCAGAGCGACCACGATCCCGAATACTGTCTCCAGGCTCACAGACACGATGGTGAAATACAGGGTATTCCACACCGCCTGCCACCAGGTGGGATCAAACAAGATGCCGTAAAATTCGCCGTCTTCGTAGATAAAGTAGTTATCGAAGCCAATGAATTCCGCTACCCCACTGCCATCCAAAGTGGCATTGGTCATACTGAACCAGAATGTTCTCAGTAACGGCCACCCTGCCACCATGGCAAGAGTGATCATCATTGGCGTCAGAAACCACCAGGCGGCGCGAACGCGCTTACGCGTGAGTGCGCTGGTCTGTTCCATACATTTTTCCTCTGGAAGCGGCTGTCAGGCGCTTAGGGAGCATGACAGCCAGATCAACACTTACCAACGACCGTTGCGACTGATGCGCTTAAGATCTTTGTTGAGCTTGGTCAGCGCAGCATCCGCATCTTTGTTGCCGGAGAGCACGCTATGTGTTGCGTTCCAGAAGGCGTTAGAAACCTGATTGTACTTGGCACCGGTTGCCGTTGATGGACGCGGCGTACCATTAGCAAAGGTATTGTAGAGACTGCCAAAGAAAGGAACGGCAGTAAGCACCTCTTTGTCTTCGTACAAGGCTTCAATCGTAGGGTTATAAGAGCCTTTGATTGCGCGGCGTTTCTGCTCTTCAAAGGAGGTCAAGTGCATCACGAGATCTGCTGCAAGCTCGGGGTGTTCAGAATACTTTGACACCGCAAGTTGCCAGCCGCCAAGGGTACCGGCATGGCTGCCATCTTCCCCACCTTTAGGCAAGGCTACAACACCGATTTTCCCCTTCACCGGCGAATCTTCGCTGTTACCTAGCGACCAGGCATACGGCCAGTTACGCATGAAGACCGCATTTCCGGTCTGGAATACGCCGCGCGCTTCTTCTTCACCATAGTTCAGTACGCCCGGAGGAGAAATGGTGTCAACCCAGCCAGCCGCTGTGGTTAGCGCTTTCTTGGCGTTGTCATTATTAATGGTGATCTTGCCGTTTTCATCAACGATGGTGCCGCCGTTATAGGAGGCGACCCATTCCAGAGCATCGCAGGTCAGGCCTTCATAAGCACGGCCCTGCCAAACGAAGCCCCACATTTTGTCGTTGCCGGCTTCCCGCTCGCCTTTCTGGATTTTTTCAGCAGTCGACGTGAGCTGCTCCCAGGTTATCGGTGGCTGCTCACCATATTTTTCGAGAAGATCAGAACGGTAGTAAAGCACGCCTGCATCGGTGAACCATGGCATAGCCACCAGTCGATCTTTCACTGTGTTATTGGAAACGATCGACGGGAAGTGCGCCTCCTCAGCACCGTTAGAATACTCTTTCAAATCGATAAAGTGATTGCCAAGGATACCCGGCCAGATAACATCAATCTGAAACACATCGATGTCTTTAGCACCGGCGGCAAGCAGTTGCTGGTAAAGTGCCAAACGTTCAGTGGTAGAGTTGGGGGTAGTAACAATTTTTACCGTGTGGCCAGTTTCCTTCTCCCATGCGGAAACACCTTCCTGGCAAAGCTCCAGTTCCTGTCCGACAGCGCCACAGGAAATGGAAATGGTTTCTGCGTAAGCACTAACACTTAGCAAGCTTGAAGCAACAACGGCTCCGAAGATAGCACGTTTCATGGATAACTCCCTGTCATGTCACCCCGGTATTACCCGTGTTTTTCTCCCTGCCAGCGAGAGGTCGGCACTTCTAATTCATTTGGTTTAGCAGAAGGCGCGGCGTCATTGGTCGAAGAAAAATCTGGGTAGGATTTTCTGCCAATCAACCATCCAACGGGAACAGAAGTGTACAGTGAGTTATCAAGCAATACGCGCTGTGTCGTCGAAGTATCACCCTGCAAAAGGGCTTGCGCAGACCGCTCGGCAATTTTCAGGACCTGATGCCAGTTATCAAAACCATGCTTACGCGCAACCACATCCAGCGCCTGCATATGAGAACAATGAAGCTGACGTTTTTGTGATTTCGCCTGTCGCTTGAAAGCTTTGATGTCTGAGTCAGTCAGAATCATGGATGTCACTGTGTCCCTTAGGATCGTTGATCGGTGAAAATACGCACGCGACGGCCCACTCGTAGCCCGCATCCCTTCAGGGTGACAACCAATTTCTTAGAAGTATTTAAGGAAGTAGATATTGCGTTAGCTTTGCCATCGTGGGCGGCAAGCCGATATCTGCGGCTGATATTTAAACGCTATCACCGCGATTACATATTTGCAACATCTGGAAATGTGACTGTGCGTGCATTCCTGAACACTGCCGAAATGCTGGACAAAAAAAACGAGCCGGGAGGCTCGTCAAAGGGTTAGCAAATCAATGCATCGGGCGAACCCAGATGCCAATAGGACAAAGGTATCTATTCGTAAATAATCCTAGTAGATATCTGGGCTTGGCATGTCAGAATTTTGTCAATATAGAGTGAGTTTTTCTATACACCGGATGCAACTTCGTCCAAAACCGCAAGCACAGTGCTGTCTAAATGACCGTCATAAACTTGACGACAAACCTTGCGGCGAACCGCCAGGCCAGAGATCAGGCGCTCGATCGATAGGTGCTTGTCATCTTGTTGGCTGTTGTAAAACTCGATCGTTTTACTGAGTGTCTCATATGAGAGGATTTCGCCATCTACGCGTAAATAGTCCAGCTTATCCATGTAAGACTGGCATTCTTCCGCGATCGTCGCGGCCGGATGACCTGTCATGGCTGATAAAGCCGTTATCCCGCGCTGCATTGCTTCCTGTGATGTGTACTTGGATAAGGTGATCGTCAGTTCATCGGCATTGATTTCTACCAAGTGCTTACGCAGCTTCACACGACGTCCCAAACGACCGCCACGCTTTTCCTTACGCTGAATTGGTTCGAACTCCCCGTCAATAATCTCGGAAAGCTGATCAAGGTCCTGCTTAGGCAAGATCTCATTACGCAACGGGTTAGGCATGGTTGGTGCGAGAGATCGTTTACCTTCATTGTAAGTTTTGGCACGCGAGAAACGGATCACTTCATCGACGTTACACTTGATGTCAATGCGATAGTCCGGGTGCTTCTTGTCGTCATCCAGGCGATAGAGTGTGAGGTGATAACCGTAGAGATTAACGGCAAATACGCCATCTGCTACCGTTTCCTTCTTCGCCATCTTGCGAAGCTCTCGGATCAGATCACTCGAAAAACGGCGCCATTCGATGTTTCTCGCCATTTTCTGGTTCAGATCGCTCAATGTCATGGAATCTTCTAATCGACGCGACATACGGCTTCTGAAGAGGCTGTAAAGCTGGAATACCAGCGTATGCTGACGCAAGATCTCAGGCGGGAATAAGAAAAAGTAATCCCGGGTCATCAGTTCTTCAAAGAAAGAAGGCTCCCAAACCATGATGTAGAGGTTGGGTTTGATGCGGATCTCACCATCTTCCCCTTCTCTTGGCGCTTCTTCCGATGCTGTGATCGTGCGAGCGATAAAACGGAAGCGATCACTCTTGAAGCCTTCTGGCATGTTCTCACTCAGCCAACGGCCAGTCAGTTCATGCAGTTGAAAATCGGTAAACTCGATACGATCGATACTTTCACGAATGGAATCACGCGCCGGCCCACTGTCTTTTTTACCGCGCAAAGACAAGATATCCGTGATGTAAACGGGGGTTTTGTTACCCACTTTCTGGGTCTGTAATTCATAATTTGGCAGATGATGATCATGGTACTGCACTGTCAGCGTGAATAATGCAAACAGCGTCATCAGATCATCTACCGTCATGATCGACTTGGAAGATCGCGTTTCGATGATCGCCTTAGTACCACTTATCGCCACCATGGACTTCTGATAGCTTTTTTTGGTGCGTGGTGGTGCCAAAGCCTGGTCAATGATGCCTGCCCAGCTGGTGGGGGAAATCAAGATCTGATCCTTTTCATCTGGCATCATTGGAGGCGTTCCTAAACCATGCTCATGCAGTAACTGCTTGTTCACGTGGTTTTGTGCCAATGCCTTAGAACGCTTTTGCTTGGCGATCACTTTGGTTTTCTCGGATTGCAGTCCTGCGGAGCCCAAAACGGAAATCAGCTGGCTCGGGTTCACAAATCGGTGGAGCATAGTTTTACCCGCCAAGCCCTCTTCAAACCGAACACCCTGTTGCGTGAACAGGCCTATTTGAACCGCGGCACGTAAACGCTGCTGGATAGCGGCCCGTGTCAGTTGTCCGTCAGTTGCTTCAACAAGTTCGGTTGTGGAAACTAAACCGTCTTTTGAAGAGAAGCCACGTAGAGAGATAAGGTTTAGTAACTCAAGTATACTTTTAGTGACGCCTCTGAAGTGTTCATACTGAGGAAGCCAGTCAACCAGTTGGGCATGTACTTCAAACAAATGCCCGTCTTTGTGAGATCGAGGGGCTGTGATCAGGATTTTTTCAGAGGGACTTGAGGCCATTCGCCACAGCTCCTTGTTAAGCCAAAGTGTTATAAGAATACAGATGTCCGTAATTACGCCATCTTTCCGAAAAGATTAAAAGAAAAAATCAAAGAAAGAAAGATCTTTTTGTTGAGCCTTTTAAACTGATCTTTTTGATTTAAATAGATCTTATTGATTAGTTGATCTTATGATCCGAACGGAGTGAGTGGTTTAACTGTCTGTTTTATAATATATTAATTTTAACTCGATCCGAAACGATGATCAGGGCAAGCATGGAAAGATGATCAATAATGTATTGAAAGCATGATCATTATAAGGCCGAAACGATGATCATCAGAACACTGAAAACGTGATCATCGAACCCTCAAAAGCATGATCATGGTACTTTCACAACTTATCCACAGTCGTTTTATCGCGTCCTTCGATAACACAACGCTTTTAGCCTCTAAACTCCGCATTTCTTCTTGGAAAGATGATCAGGGAAGTGCCTTTTCAATATTTTTCCGTGCTGTTCTTGGCCTTCCACACGTATGCTGAGCACCAAACATACTGGGTATCTGTTCAGTTGAACTGACACTAGACGTATTTTAGCCGTTCCTATATATGTGTCCGGTAATCGAAACGATGATCAAGTGAGTGTTTGTGCATTTTGAATGAGAGTGGGTTGCGCCCTGATGCTTTCCATTTAAGGCTTAACGTCATTGATTTTTTGGACAACGCCAGTATTGAAAAGGCATCAGCCGTAATTTGGCGCTATGTTGTCATCGTTCCGGTGCTTCCTCCTTATGATCAATACACTGGCTGTTACTTGATCATCTTTTCGAAAAATGATGATCCAATCATCCTGCTATTTGGCGAATTATTCCTCTGTTTTTCACCTTGATCATTTTTCCTAATCAGTGGTTTGCGGTAGAAAGCATGATCAAGGATGACGAGAAGATTTACATCTTTCCAATAACGTTTCCGTCTTCAACTTGATCATGCTTCCGAAACGATGATCAAGAAGAGATGAGATAGCGTGACTCTATTGCCCAGTATGAAGTATTCAATCTGAAATCTATGAACACTAATGTTGAAATAACACCTGCCGTAATTTGGACGTCTCTTTTCAGCGTTCCGGTGTTTTTCTCTTCTTTTGCTTTTTATTTCTAGTTTACATTGTAAAAAGGTGACACTGTAACACTTAAAATCTGAATGTTCAGGCCTGTCATAAGTCACAATTTATTTGTGCGATTTTTCATCATCTTGACATAAAGTGAGCAAGATCTTAATTATTTTGCAGTATGTTCAGCTATTTATTGTGCGTGACGTATTTTGCTGTACAATTTGTTTAATTCTCTTTTATGGCGAAAAGAAAAATGAATAGGGAAAAGACAATAGAAAACCTGCAAACTATTGCAGAGCAAACCAAGCAGGTTCAAGCAGACCGTATTGAAATCGTGATGGAGGAGCGTCACGATCAACTGTTCCCACCGATGTCAAAAGCATTGATGGAAACACGTTCAGGTTTGACACGTCGTAAATTGGATGAAGCCATCGGCCGTATGGAAGAGTCTGGCCATCAGTTCACTAAAAATAACGCTAACCACTACTCCATCACACTGGATGAAGCTCATCAGATCATGGAAGCCGCTAAAATCCCTGCTTTCCATGAAGGCAAGGGCGCGGGCTATAAACCTTGGGTTATCAACATCCAAAACCAGAAGGGTGGTACCGGTAAGTCAATGAGTGCCGTTCATATGGCTGCGTGCATGGCGCTGAACCTTGAAAAGCGCTACCGCATCTGTCTGATTGACCTGGACCCACAAGGTTCGCTTCGTCTTTTCCTGAACCCTCAAATCAGTATTACCGAGCAGGAAGGCATCTATTCTGCGGTTGATGTGATGTTAGACAATACGCCACAGACACCAGATAAAGAATTCATGATGAAGAACGTGCTGCTTCCGACGCAGTACCCTAACCTGAAAACCATCGCGGCTTTCCCTGAAGATGCCATGTTTAATGCCGAAGCTTGGCAAAGCCTAGCTACCAATGGCTCTCTGGATATTGTTCAATTGCTGAAAGAGAAAGTGATCGATGTCATTGCTGATGAGTTTGACGTCATCATGATTGATACTGGTCCACATATTGACCCGCTGGTCTGGAATGCTATGTATGCCTCAAATGCGCTGCTGATCCCATGTGCAGCAAAGCGTCTGGACTGGGCTTCTACCGTTAACTTCTTCCAGCATTTGCCAACTGTGTACGAAATGTTCCCCGAGGATTGGCCGGGTCTTGAGTTTGTCCGCCTGGTGCCTACTATGTTTGAAGATGACAACAAGAAGCAGGTCTCGGTGCTCACAGAAATGAACTATCTGCTTGGTGATCAGGTGATGATGGCGACGATTCCACGTAGCCGTGCATTTGAAACCTGTGCCGATACTTACAGCACAGTATTTGATCTCACTGCCCAAGACTTTGAAGGCGGTAAAAAGACCTTATCAACGGCGCAGGAAGCGGTTCATCGTGCCGGGCTGGAGCTGGAGCGGGTGCTTCACAGTCATTGGTCACAGCGAAATCAGGAGTGATAAATGGCCATTAAAACGTCAGAACTGAATGCGCGTCTGTTTGGTAAAGCGGATAAACGTCGTGCTACCTCCGCACAGGAAGCGCAGAAAGCCGCTTCTGATAAAGCAGCGGTGATCGAACTTTCTGTTGCCGGTGAAGCCATTGTGGAATTTGAACTGGTGCGCGTGGCAGCAGGGGATGTCGCTAAACGCACATCCGTGTTCTCGGAAAATGCCCGTGAGCAATCTTTCCTCAATGAACTCGCCCTACAAGATATTCTCACCACATTGAAAGATCGCGGTCAGCAATATCCTGCTGTCGGTCGTTGGCTGGAAGGCGATAAGATTGAAGTGCTGGACGGTAGCCGCCGTCGTATGTCTTGTATCATTGCCAAGCAGGACTTCCTGATTTATGTCGCTAAAGGCATCAACAGTAAGCACGCAAAATTTCTTTCGGATGTGGCGAATGCGCACAAACCTTTGTCGCTATATGAGCGCGGCAAAGAGATGCAAGCCATGCTAGATCGTGGAGATGTGCTTGATCAAAAAGAATTGGCAAAGGTGTGTCAGTGCAGCGAAGCTTTGGTGAGTGGTGCTTTGAAAGCGGCAGCGCTTCCTTTGTCACTGTTGCAAGCTTATCCAAGCGTTGCTGAGCTGGGTCGTCCAACGATCGTTAAGTTGCACAAGCTTTACTTCTCTTTGACGGATGACGAGAAAGTGGCCCTGGATGCGAAGTTCGAAGGGAGTCCAATTTGGCAAACCGTTGATGCCACTGGTGTTAGTCGTATTACCCGTGAAGTGACACTGGTTCTTGAGCAATGGTGTGATTCACTCAAACCTAAGGTGACAAAACCTGAGGCTCCCTCTATTGATTTGATTAAAGGTCGCGCTAGCTACCGCCGCAAAGGCGATGCTATTTCGATTAATCTTAAGAAACTCAACGATGAAGATGCGGATGCCATTCTGGCATTTATAAAATCCATATTAGCTTGATCTGACCACTTAAAACGCGCCACTCGGCGCGTTTTTTTTATGCCTACTTAGATCGCCGATATTTTAAGTCTCTCTCCACGATCGTATTTCCGTTATCATTGTTAGGTACTCATTGATAGACGAAAAGACTGTGATTACGTACCCTCTTGAATTGCTACAGACACTGAAAGACAAGGCTAGATTAGGCTTTGTTCGATATCCCGTTTTTGTTTCCGGTGACGATGCTTTTTTAAAGAGCATGATTTCTGCCACCGACGTTGAATCAGTCATAAGTGATGAGCTGGAGGGTGATAACGTTCTCCCATGGAACAAAGCCCGTCAATTACTCGGGAAGGAATCCGGGTCATTGGCGCTAGACCTTCGAACAGGCTTGGACGTCGATAAGCTCTGCGCAGCGGCTGGTTGTATTAAAGGCGGTGCCTTACTTGTTCTGATTGTGGACGAAAACAGACGCCAGGAAAGCCGTTTCTATCAGCGCTTCCTTCGCTTTGGACAGCACTCGGCAGCGGCGTTTATTCGTCAGCACGGTGAATCGTCTTTGCCGACGATGGACGTGATTGAAGTGAGAGGAGAACGGATTGATAGGGAAGCTGGTACAACCCAATCCCAACAATCTGCCATTGAAGCGATTAAGAGAGTGTTGAGCGGTCACCGTCGTCGTCCTGTTCTTCTTGTCGCAGACCGAGGCCGCGGAAAGTCATCTGCCATGGGCATTGCTGCTGCTGAATTGATGTGCCAATCTAACAAAAAGATTGCCGTGACTTCTCCACGCTTTTCGAATGTTGAAACCTTATTTACTCATGCTGCGGCCAGGGGCGTTTTATCAAAGAAAGGGCGTCTTTCGCTAACAGCAGATAATGGTAGCGAGCTCTTCTTTGTAGCGCCTGATGCTTTGTTGAGGGATGAACCTTCTTTTGACCTTCTCCTTGTTGACGAAGCGGCAGCGATTCCCCTTGCAATGTTGTCGAAAGTGCTTAGGGTCTACAGCAGGGTTGTATTTTCGTCTACCGAGCACGGCTATGAAGGAACAGGGCGCGCCTTCAGTACCCGATTCCGAGCCATGCTTAATGAAGAGGCTAAAGGCTGGCGCGAAGTCAGTCTGACTGAGCCCGTGCGCTGGGCCGATAGTGATCCTTTGGAAGCTTGGCTGTTTAGCGCCTTTTTATTCGATGCCGAGCCTTCAACACCTGTAACCTCTGACGCCGCTATCACCATAAAGGCTATTGACCCAAAAACACTCCCCAATGACGAAGTTGTGCTAACGCAGCTGTTTTCTCTTTTGGTAACGGCGCATTATCAAACATCTCCCAATGATTTAGTGCAGCTTTTAGATGGGCAAGGACTTCGCTTACTCGGCGCATATTGTGGTGAAGTTTTGGTTGGGGCGCTATTGGCATCGAAAGAAGGTGGCTTCGAGCGCGAGCTAGCTGAGGCAGTCGTTGAAGGAAAGCGCCGTATTAAAGGTCATCTTCTTGCCCAGAGCCTTGCCGCTCATACGGGTAACGACGCTGTGTTGGCTGATCCCCTACTTAGGATTGTCCGTATCGCAGTGTTGCCAGCATTTCGTAAAAAAGGTATTGGGAGGCAATTAGTCAGAGCATTGGAAACAGTGGCCGATCTAGAAAATATTAACGTAGTAGGAACCAGCTTCGGTGCAAACAGTGAACTTTGGCGATTCTGGTCTTCGTTGGGGTACCTGCCTTTGCGCTTAGGGGTTCAACGGGATGCTGCTAGTGGTACTTACTCACTTCAGCTGGGTAAAGCAATTCAACGGAAACCTGATTGGTTTGATTCTCTACAAGCGTTGCTCTATCTCAACTTGAATTACCAGTTAGCAGAACAGTTTTTTGACATGGAAACTGAATTGGTCGCCGAGCTGTTAACTGACTCGAACGCGGCTATCGCTCCTTCTCCCGCTGCACTTCATCAGGTCAGCCTTTTTGCTCAAGGCAACCTGGGATACGATTTAGTCACTGGAAGCTTATGGCAGTGGTTTATTCATTGGCTTGCCACAAAAAGTACACAGAATGCAGTAGATGAAATGTGTTCGTTAATGATCGCCCGACTTCTTCAACGCCAGTCATGGTCGACTGTCTCTGTGAAATACGGCTTTCGCGGACGTAAAGACACAGAAGCCGCAATGCGTGATTGGACTCGCCAGCAGTTGCCCAAATAAGGATATGCAATGAAACTTGTCGCTGATACCCACACTCACACTGTTGCCAGTGGTCATGCTTACAGCACAATTATGGAGAATGCAGTGCAGGCAAAATCTGCTGGTCTAAGCTATCTCTGTGTGACTGACCACGCCAGCACCATGCCAGGGGCACCTCATCATTGGCACTTCGTTAACCAACGTGTGATCCCCGACTTTCTCAGCGGTGTCCGTATTGTTCGCGGTGTTGAGGCAAACATCATGAATTCTAATGGCGATCTAGATATGCCGGCTTACGTGTACGCCAGTATGGAGTGGGTTAATGCCAGCTTACATGAAGCGGTTTTTCGTGCCCAAACTGAAGAAGCACATACGCAAGCGATGATTGGTGCGATGGAAACTCAACTGATTGATGCTATTGCTCATCCAGGTAACCCAAACTATCCAATAGATGCAGAAGCTGTCGTCACAGCAGCAGCTAAACACGGTGTTGCCATTGAGCTCAATAATTCTTCATTGAATGGCTCTCGTAAAGGGAGCGAGCCATACTGTTTGTCCATTGCAGCATTGGCGAAAGAAAAGGGCGCGTTTGTTACAACAGGGTCTGATGCGCATTTCGCCATAGACATTGGCAACCTCTCTAGTGTACTTACCATGATAAAAAAGGTGGGACTTTCTGAAGAACAGGTCATCACCTCAAGTTCTGATCGCTTTCAATCTTTCCAAGGTTATCGATTTGCAGTTCGAAAGAAACGTGTCGAAGAGCTCTCTCGAAAAAGCGTAAATTTACACTGTAAATGAACATGGAAGTTTGCAGAGAATTGGATAAGAATTATCTAACATTCAATACATCCAATTTGTTGAATCATAAATATACTTTTATCTCTTATGTGTAGAGGAAAAAGGTGCTATTACGACTGTGCGTAGTTAGCTATCGCAGGTCAAGGGAAAAGCATTTGTCGGGGAGGCAGTACAATGAATGATTACGAAAAGTTCTGCGATACCCTGATTGCAAAGTCAGGGGGAGAAAATGAGTGCAAACGCTTTCAAGCGAGAATAGAACTTGGTACCGGGGGGATCCTCGCGCGTTTGTATGCCACTTCTTCCCCGATGCTTGAGAGCGAAGAAGAAGGCTTCGGACATCCTGTTGTTATTCACGATATCAGTCGCAGTGGTATGGCATTACTTACGATGGAAAGTATTGATTTAGAAGCAAATTATTTTCTTAAGGTCGTTGATATTCCTTCCCTGAAAGGGACATTGATCTACTGTAATGATCAGCCCGATGGTAAGTTTCGCTATGGATTCTGTTTGGATGAATGGCTTTCTGATGAAGAACACCAAAAGCTATCGCCCTAGAGATGGATTAAGTTAACTTCCTGATTTAAAAGCACACTGAATAGATGTGCTTTTTTGTATTTCACAACCTTGGACTAAACTTTGTTGTGAGGGGAGCATAATAGTCAAAACTCTCTATAATTCATTTATATGACACGCGTATCTTAAATGAGTCGGTGGTCAATAATTAAATGAGATCTGATTCTAACTTGAGTGTTGTGGTGTTTCTTTCGAAGTGTCTCATCTATGTAGAATACGAATGTGACATTCGTTCGTAGTTTTAGTGTATTTATTTAGGGGATTACATGCTGCAACAGCTTTTGCGGCTATCTAACGATGGTCGCAGGGTCTACATGACTGTGGTACCTAAGGCAGACCAAGACGCGCCCCATATCGAAAAAAAGCACATTGTTGATTGGCTGGTACAACATAAAGTAGCCAGCTTTTTCCGCTTTGAAGAAACCATTGAAGCGGTGCTTGTGAAAATCAATGCTTCCAACGACGAGTGGAAGGGGGAGCCGGACGATGTTGTTGTCGCTGAACGCCGAGATGCTTCGGTCAGCGCGCGTTTTGACGACGAAAAAATGACAGCCTTCCTTCGTGTCAATGGTGCCTGTGGCGGCAATCCCATTAAGGGCAACGATCTCCTTGCTGCGCTCAAAGCGTCTCAGATCGTGCGTGGCGTAAAGAAACAAACCTTGCAGAAACTCCTTACCGCGTCCGCGCGCTTAAAACCTGGTGAGTACCTCGAAGTGCCTATCGCCAGTGGAAAATGGCCTATCCCTGGTGAAGATTCCAAGCTTGCTTACCTTGTTCAAGACAGTAAATCCCGTGTACTCCGCCCGCAAGAGCGCGAGGACGGTACCGTCGATATGCGTGATTTGGGCAAAATGATCACGGTTCAGGAAGGTCAGCCGCTTGCGAAACGAATCCCGCCGACAAAAGGGATCGAAGGATTCCGTGTGACGGGGGAAATCCTTCCAACGACTCCCGGTAGTGACGTTCCATTAAGACTTTATCCAGGCAGTAAATTCAGCAATAACGATGAGAATGTGATTGTCGCAGAAGTGGCTGGATTACCAATCCTGCAACCGGATGGTGTCGAAGTCGACAATGCTTTGTGCATGAAGGCGGTAACTGTGGCTACTGGCCATGTTGATTTTGAAGGCAGTGTGGTGATTAACGGTGACGTTAACGCCGGTATGAAAGTGAACGCTACTGGTTCAATTACCGTTGGTGGTGTCGTGGAGTCAGCAACATTAACAGCTGGCGGTGACATCATTATTCACAATGGCATTCTTGGAAGGCAGGTTCAGTCTGAACAGGAAATTACCACCAGCTTGAAAGCTAAAGGGTCAGTGGTTGCTAAATTCGCACAGTATGCGCGTATCGAAGCCAAAGGCGACATCAACATTAGCCAGCACGCGATGCATTGCCGCACCTTCACTGAAAACCACTTGGTTGTGTGTGATGATAACAAACGTACGGGTACCTTGACTGGTGGTACACATGTTGCGCAGTGTGGTGTCAGAGCAGTCACCCTAGGGGCAGCATCTGGTGTTCACACAAATGTTCACGCATTTACTGGCCTCAGTGAATTAATGGAAGACACGATTAACCTATCGAAAGAGCTAGATCATGAACATGAACAGCTTATGAAGATAAAAGACGCTGAGATGAAGCTACTGCAACAGCCCGCGAACAAGCGCCCTGAGGAGCTAATAGAACGCTTGGCGTGGACTAAAACACACCACTTTGAGCGTATCGCTCAGATCAAGGCAAAGATGGAGCATAGCTCCTCTGAGCTCAGCTCGCTATATCGCCGTTACGTGATTGAAGTTTACAAAAATTGCTTTCCTGGTGTTTACTGCCAGATAGGAGATACCTCAATTAATCTGGTCAATGAGTACGGGGCATGTAAATTTGTCACCAACGGAAAAGAAGTCACCATTGAAAAATCTTCCTCCTAACGTTTCCCTTAAATACAGGTTACCGTCATTTACACTGTAAAGTGACAGGTATAAAAAAAGCACCGTTGAGGTGCTTTTCTTTTGCTTAAAAGGGCTGGCTTGTATCAGCCTACCTTCTGAACTTTTCCATCTTTCAAAGCCTGCAATACAGCCAGTTTTGGCCCATCTGCCACGATGCTTCCTTGTTCGACCACTATGATACGGTCAACGACATCCAGCATACCGGTTTTGTGTGTATTGATGATCAGTGTCTCGTCGCGACGAAGCGATGACATTTGCTGCTTAATATACTGCTCAGAGCGATTATCCATTGCACTGGTCGGCTCATCCATTAAAAGCACTGGTGGGCGGCCAAGCATTGCACGGGCAATCGCGATGGACTGACGTTGTCCACCTGACAGCTGGTTGCCTCCTTCACCGACCTGGCGCTCAAGACCTGCCGGGTCGCGCTGCGTAAACGTCGTGACTCCGGAGCGGTTAGCGGCATCCAGAATATCGCGATCGTCTGCCAATGGACGTCCCAAAGTGATGTTGTCGCGGATGGATCCGAAGAACAGAATAGGGTCTTGCGGTACGCAGCCTATATTACGTCGTATATCTATGTTATGGATTTGGCTGATGTCGGTCTCATCGATACGTACAGAGCCTTCCGTCGGACGATACAGACCCATTAGTAGTCTGCTAAGAGTTGTCTTGCCTGAACCGATACGTCCGATGATAGCCACTTTCTCTCCAGGAAGGATAGTGAAAGAAATATCACGGAGTGCTGCCATTTCTGAATTGGGGTAGTTAAAGTTCACGCGATCGAACTCAATCTTGCCACGGATGATAGGGCGGTGAATGTAGCGTTTCCCTTCTTCCTGTTCGGATGGCATGTCCATTAGTTGACTGATGATCTCCATCGCTGATTTAGCCTGATTGTAGCGCGTTGAAAGCAGTGATAGCTGAACCATGGGGCCTACGGCGCGGGAGCTCAACATGGTAGCGGCTATCAATCCACCCATGGTCAGGTCACCCGCTGAAATCAGATAAACACCAAATACTATCATTGCAACATTCACAAACTGCTGGATAAAGCCTGCGGCGTTTTGAACGGAATCGGTAAGACGGCGAGTTTTGATACCCCAGTTCGCCATATGTGCGACCGCTTCTTCCCAGCGGTATTGGAACTGGCTTTCTGCACCAAATAGCTTGATGGTTTCCAAGCCAGCTAGACTTTCAATCAGATTGGCGTTTTTCTGAGAAGAGAGGCGGGAGCCCTCTTCAATGGTGTGACGTAGTGGCTTTTGGATGATGGCTGCGTGGATCATCAGAATCAGCACGGCGGCGATAGGGACGATGACCAATGGTCCTGCCACAATCCAGATGATAAACAGGAAGAAGAAGGCAAAAGGTAAATCAATCAATGCGGAGACAGATGCAGAGGTAAAGAAATCCCTTATGGATTCGAATTCCTGCATGTGGCGCGCGAAAGCACCGACGGAGGGCGGTCGTGCCTCCATACGTATGCCCATGACCTTCTCGAAAATCCGCGACGAGATCAGTAAGTCAGACTTCTTTCCCGAAATATCGATGAAGTAACTTCGCAACATCTTGAGTACAAGATCGAAAATGAAGATGACGAAGACACCCGTGGCCAAAACCCAAAGGGAGTCGAACGCCAAATTAGGTACGATTTTGTCGTAAACCAGACGGGAGAAAAGTGGGGTAGCGATAGCAAAAGTATTGATAAAAATGGAAGCTATCAGCACATCGCGGTAAATCGAACGCGACTCCCAAAGCGTGCTCCAAAACCAGTGGCCTTGTCGCTCTTTGAGAATCTCCGGAGAGCGCTCATCGTAGCGAAAGTGTTTTTTCAGTAAGAAAACTCGCCCAAGGTAGTCTTCTTCCAGTTCGCTGATAGGGCGGACTGCAGGCGTAGTATCGGTGAGCGGCTCAACCACTTCCGCTTCACCGGTTTCGTGGTTAATGCTCTGAAGCACACATGCCTGATTGTCTTTGAGCAATAAAACACAAGGACAGAGCATGGGAGACAAGTCTTTGAGTGCCTGTCGGCTCTCTTTAGCATCAATTCCCGCCCGCTCTGCAGCGCGAGGAAATAGAAACGGGGAAAGGAATCCGTCAGAAATTGGCAGGCCGGATACCAGAGCATCCGGCGAATTTGATTGGCCGAAGTATCGACTGACGTAAACCAAAGATTGCAGCAGGGGGTCTTTAACCATGATTCTCTGATTTCTTCTCGAAAATAAAGCCCTGGAAGCCATTTACGAACAACTCTGACAGCTTGTTGAGCTGAGCTTCCGTTTCTACACGTGTTGCGATCGTCGTTATGTTCAGGTTGTGTGCCGTACGACATATTGAGGCTAGCACATGGCTCTGTGACTCGTCGTCGAGATTACTGGTGTAAGCAAAATCAATCTTCACATATGAAGGCTTGAATTTGTTGAGGTAATCCAGCGATTGGAAGTTACGGCCATAGTTGTCGACACCAAATCCGAAGTTAAATCGGTGTGCTTGCTCGGTCAGTAAGCTGACGTGATCCGGGAAGCGGACGAACACACTTTCTGGTAATTCAAAGAACAGTCGACCAGCCATGTTGCGGTGCTTTTGCATGGTCGTCGTAAGCCAGCGAATGAAGGACGCATTGGTGACACTATTCTGAGTCAGGTTGATAGCAACCGGGCCAAGGTTTGCGTCGTCACTCAGGCGTTGAATCATGTGGCTTACCACGTAGCGGTCAAACGATTCGCCGAGGTCTAACTGCTCCACAGCTCCGAGGAAGTGCGCTGCGCCGTAATAGTCGTCACCTTTTTCAATCGCAGAAAAGACTTCCTGATGGATGACAGTTTGGTCGCTGGTCGAAGCCGATTGGAGTTTGAACTTGAACCAGTCGTGAGCCATGGCATCTAGTATGAGTGATTTCCACTGTTGTTTACCCATTGACGCATCATTGTCGGTCTGGTCAATCATAGAAATCGGATGATTTGGCGTATTGCGTGCTTGGGTCAGGGCATTGTCCGCCTGCGCTAGCAGCACGCTGGCATCTCTGTTATCAGTACTATTTACGGCAAGACCGATCGCCAACCTCGGTGGTGTAATCCCCATTGGGTCATGCTGCATATCGTTGACAATCGCCATGATGCTCTCACCGATGATTTGCAGATCTTCACCTGTGCTATTTGGCGCCAGCACCACAAACTCATCTTTGGAGATACGCGACGCCGTGCAATCAGCATCAGTGAGGGTGGTGTTCAGTTTCTTGGCAAACTGACCAACAATGGTGTCACCTTGGGCAAAACCCTGATTGCGATAGGTGTCGGTGATCAGATCAACTTTCACCATCACCAGGCCACCAACAGCGGATTCGGCAAGCCAAGATTTAAGTTGACCGACGAAGAAGCTTCGGTTGCCCAAACCTGACACTGTGTCGCGGAAAGCGTGTTCGCGCAAGCGGTCCGCTTCTTTAGCTTGTTGTTCAAAATAAGCTTCAAGCTGGCTGCTCATTTGGTTAATGGCACGTACCACGGTTTTGAGTTCGCGGGTTGGTGGTAGTGGAATTGGGTCACCAAATTTGTTGCGGGCAATTTCTTTTGCTCGGTTAGTAATGGTGTCGAGCGGACGAAGAGAGCGGCTAAGCTGAACCGCAATAATCAACATGGCAATCACGAACAGAATACCAATCCAGATACCGAGCTGGATGGTGGAACGCCACATTTCCTTGTAAGCATAACCAGGGTGCGAGACGACAGTCACCTCGGCTAGCTGAAGCCATCCACTGGTAAATGTGCGCTCTTCGGTGATCACAGGGAAGAGGTCAAGACTGGTATACCAATTGGGTACCCCTTCCACACGTATTGGATATTCTCGAACAATTTCACTGCCATCAGAAAGCATTTTAAGGCGCACTTCCTGATAAAAACCGCCGTCAAACAGTGCGTTGATCACTGATTCTACGGCGACTTTATCATCGTCTTCAAGATAAGGCGCGAGGGCTAGGCCCATCGAGTTAATGGTATTATTTACCTCAGCCGATTGCTGAGTCAGCAGAAAATTACGAGTGGTGTTTAGCTCAATACCTGTTACTGCCAGAATCAGCAGGAAGAATATCGCCAACATCCATGTAAATAATTGCCGGTATAAAGTCATAGACGTTTACCCATCATAGTTTTTGATCGGTCTGTTCAGCTTCACAGACCCCATGCGCGCCCGGAGATCGTTCCACAATCCCAGTCGCGATGATTTGCCTGCAAGCTCACCTTTACCGCGTTCTTTCATGAGCCATAGCCTGCTACCGTTGAAGCTGTAAACAGGCAGGAGGTCTCTTCGCTTTGAGGCCTTTTTAATTTCTGGGTCAATGTTATCCAGTAGAACTGGCTCGGAGGAAGCAGTAGGATAGTAAGCAACAACCATGTGGAATTGATTGAGTTTGATGGCTTTAACGTAAACCAGACGAAGCTTTTTATCGTCAATGCCAAGCTCACGAAGGGTGAAGTATTTTGCGATGCTGAAATCTTCACAATCCCCCGCTGCGCTACCAAGAAACTCCAATGGTGTTGCCCAATAGTCCTTCTTTCCCCACAAATCGATATCATTCACAAAATAGAGCTGATTGAAGAAGTTGTTTACTGCTTCGAGTTTTTGGGTTTCTGAGAGATCGGCGGATTCCGCGACCACATTACGCCATGCCGCGACCCGCTTTCCCGCTCTTTCGCCGTAAAACGATGCTACTTTGTTGATCCACTGTGTGTCTGTTCCATTCAGCGCGAATGTTACAATAGACGGCAACAGGAACATGAGAAACAAGGTGGCCTGTTTTCGCATCAGGCAACCTCAGCTGCTATTGTTCCCGTTGGGTAAAGATGGTCCATGCTTCCTTGATTTCCCCTTTGAATCCTTTAACGCGGCCCACAACACGGCGGTTCACAAGTTGTGTGGTTTCCGTGTTGTCAGCCAGCATAAGATCGCCTTCACCCAGGCCTACAATGGTGAGACGATCTACTGGAACGCCTCTTTCTATGAGCTGTGCTTGAACTGCTTTGGCACGTTGAACAGACAGGTTTCTATTGTAGTCATCTGACCCAAGAGAACTTGTATGTCCTTGAAGTTCTAGAAAGGTTTCGGGATAAAGCTTAAGGAATCCAGCCATTTTGTCCAGTGCTTCACGGTAAGCGGGCTCTACATTTGCAGAGTCGTTTGCAAACTGAATTCTTAGTGAATTATCACTTTCAAGCAAAAGGTATGTTGGACATCCGTCATTGTCGATGATCGCCACACCTGGTGTGTCATCACATAAATCCCGTGCGTTGATCACACCATCACTATCATCATCCAATAAATCGGAACGTTGTTCAGCAAGAGGCGGCTCATCAGCGGAGATAGAACAACCGCTAATGGCAAGAAAGCTGCTGAGAAGCAAAACGTATTTCATGGGTTAACCTTCTTTTTCTATAACTGGTTCAAGCCATTCCTCCGGTACATCGACACGCAGTGCATCCAGCAGGGTGCCCATGCTGTTGAGTACACGGTATTTGGCCGTGATATTTGCGTAGTGCGCGTCGAGATATGATCGCCTTGCCTCAAAGAGCTCATTTTCGGTATTGAGCAGATCCAATAAGGTTCTGCGTCCAATCTTGAACTGCTTTTCGTAAGCGATAACGGTTTCAGACGCCGCATCCACGTGTTGTGCAAGGTACTTCTTTTGTTGCTCTGTTAGCTGGTACGCACTCCAGGCTAGACGCGTACTCTCCCCTAAAAGTCGCGATGCGTTGTCCAGAATGTCTTTGGACTTACTAAGTTGATACGCACTGCGACGAACATTGGCAGCGTCTGTGCCGCCGTTATATAGATTGAAACGAAGGCGCAGCATGGCGCTGAGTTCGTTGACTTCATCTTCGACACCGCCGGCCTCTTCGCTCCAGCTTTGACTGGCTTCAAAGGTCAATGATGGATACATGTTGCCTTTGTTTTGGTGGTACTGAGCGCGCGCTGCATCAATATCATAGGTCGCCAGTTTGACTACCGGATTGGTTGCAAAAGCCACTTCTATCGCTTCAGCTTGAGATTGCGGCAGATAGAGCTCATCCACTTCCGGGTCGACAGGATCTTTTAGTTCGACGCCGACAATGCGAATAAATCCAGTTCTCGCATCATCCAAATTACTTCTCGCTGCCAACATATTAGTGATAGAACGAGCTACACGAGCCTGAACCTGTGATAGGTCAGCGGTGGAACCAATGCCCGATTCTGCTCGGCGTTGAATGTCTGCGAGCATCTTTTCGTGCACTTCCACATTGGCTTCTGACAGCGATACGAGCTGCTGAGCGAGAATAACGGCAACATAGGACTCAGTGACTGCCAGCGATTTGTCCTGCGCGTCGGAAAGTAGCTGATAGCGCTGTGCCTCGGCTTCAAATTCATTGCGGTCAATGTTATCGCCGGTCTGACTGTCCCATATAAGTTGCGTCAGGCTAATATTGGCATCTTTCCGGTTGAAATCTTTGTCGCCGCTCGCCTGTGTGGAGGAGTTGTCAATACGCTCGAAGCCATAACCTACATTGAGGTTAATGTCTGGCAGGTATTCACCCACAGCGGCTTCGATGCTTTCACGATTACTCATGAAATCATTAAACGCACTTTTCAGTTCTGGATCCGTGGCAATGGTAGTGGCAACGGCCTGTTCTAAAGACATCGACCATGCGGGTGCACATAGTGAGCTGATAGCAGAAGCAATCAAAAGCTTTTTCCAGTTCAAAATACATCCCCCTATAAAAGGCAGCATTTAGCACAAATTATTGTTATATATAAGCTTTATTGTTGTGCTGGGTAATGAGAGCTTTACTCTCTGAGTGCAGACTTCTGCGCTTGTAGTATTGGTTTTAGAAGGTAGTCCAGCACACTTCGCTTACCGGTGATGATGTCAGCTGAAGCGGTCATTCCCGGTATAATCGGAAGCTCTTTCCCGTCACCCAAGTTATTGGCTTCGGTGCGTATTTTTACAAGATAGAAGCTATTCCCTTCTTCATCCTGAATGGTGTCAGCACTGATGGTTTCCAAAATGCCAGTTAGACCGCCATAGACAGTGAAATCGTATGCGCTGAATTTCACGATAGCTTCAAGCCCTGGACGAAGAAAGGCGATGTCCTGCGGTGCGATTTTCGCTTCGATAAGCAGGTTGTCTTCACTAGGGACAATTTCAACCAAGTCCATACCGGGTTGGATCACGCCACCAACTGTATTGACGTGAAGCTTCTTGATGGTGCCGTCAACCGGGCTGACCACCACGGTACGCTCAACGCGGTCTGCCAGAGTGACACGGGTTTCTGTCATTGCCAGAAGCTTATCTTCCACATCGTTAAGGCGTTCCTGCTGTTCGCCGCGAAACTTCAACGCAACGTCAACATGTTTAAAAACAGCTTCTTGAAGTGCAGATGTGATAGAGGGCAGTGACAACTCAGCAGAGGACAGCTCACGTTTGGTGTCATTGACTTGACGCTGAAGCTTCAATAAGTCGATTTGTGGCACTACACCTTCATCAGCGAGGGGTTTGGTGATGTTGTATTCCTCACGGGCATAGTTGTAACTCTGGCGAAGGTTTTGGACCCTTGCACGGGTTTCAATCAGTTCCTGTTGCTTCTGACGAATTTGCTGGGAAGTTACAGACAACTGGTTTTGCAGGTTGTTGAGTTTCTCTCGGTATTCCGCACGCTGTCGCGATACCACTGAGCGGTGTTCGTCTATAAAATCCGGGTTAAATTTAAGCTCGGCGCGATCAATAGACACGGCTCCTTGCCAGGCATCAACATCAACTTCTGGGTTCACAACGACCGAGTCCACCAGCGTTTTGAGCATAACTGCATCGCCCTGAAGGCTGGTTAGTTCCTGAATGCGCTCGCGAAAATCGGAGCGGAACATGGTGTCATCGATAAGCAGCAACTGCTGACCCTGTTCAACAATGTCACCTTCACGCACCAATAGTTCTTTTACTAATCCTCCCTCCAGGTTTTGCACCACCTGGAGTTGGGAGGAAGGGATGACTTTACCCTGACCGACGGTCACTTTGTCGAGTTCGGCAAAAGCTGCCCAAACCGCGCTGATTGAAATAAAGAGCGCAATAACCCACAGCAGGACACGTGCACTTTTGGGTGTAGACAGCAAAAGTGCAGCAGTTTTGTCATCGATATAGTCGAGGTGCTCACTGGCTGGCAGCTTGGATCCCGATTTATTTGGTTTTGTCATTGTTATGCCGGCTAAAAAATCTAAAAAAGACAAAAAGGGTAGCAGACCAGAAAAGCCAACACTCCCCAATAAAAGAGTAGTTTATCTAAGAGATTCTCACTAATCGGGAACAGTGTAACGAGATTGAGTAAAGGGCAGTTTCTCATGAACGAGAAACTAAAGAGTATTCCGTAACTTAGGCACAGCGGGGCATCCATGGGAAGTGACTGCTTCAGTTGATGTTTGGAAATTTTCTTAAAAAAATCGAAAAAAGGCTAGTTTAGGCGGTATCGAGCTGTGAAATTTTCCTGACTTTTGGGAGAGTTGGGTGCAGGATTGCATATTGTAAAAGACAGCCATTCAATGGTGGTGGCTGTCTGTTTAGACTTTGAAATTTTGCTTGTCCAGATTGTGCTTTTTGAGTTTTTCATAAAGCGTCTTTCTTGCAAGTCCTAACTCATTCTGCACTTCTTTCAGCATGCCGTTATGTCTGTTGAGGGCGTCGAACAATATCGCTCGCTCTACTTTCAAAATACGATCAGCCAAAGTGTCATGTTCCTTTTCATGATCTGTCTCTCCGCCATTCGTTAGGCATTGTTCTCCCATCAGAACCCAGCGTTCCGAATACGCTTGAAGTTCCCGAACATTGCCTTTCCAAGAGTGTTGTAGCAGTTTGTCCTTGTGCTCTGCATCCAATTTGGGTGGTGCGACACCGAAGCGAGATGCGGTGGTACGCAGGAAGTTTTGACACAGGGTGACCACATCTTCACTGCGATCCCTCAGTGGAGGGAAGACGAGTGTGGTTGCTGAGAGCTTCTGAAATAAAGCGGCATTAAAGTGCCCTTGTGCGATGCTGCTGGTGAGGTCAACACGGGTAGATGCAATGATGCGCGGTCGTTCGGCAGAATCTGTTAGCGCGGCGAGCTTTTCTTGAACATTGAGTGGCAGGGCTTCAATGCCATCAAGAAACAGTGTTCCCTTATCTGTGGCAGCAATCTTACTATTTTTGTAACTTGGCAATGTGGCATAAGCCGGTTGTTCAGAGCCAAACAACTCCATGGACATCAGCGCTTCAGGTATCTGCCTACACTTCATTCCGATAAAAGGTTCGTCCTGGCGGGTTCCTTGATCGTGGATAAAGCGGGCGGCGAGCTCCTTCCCAGTGCCACGTTCCCCTTGCAGCAATACATCACCGTCTTGATCTTTGAGGTGGAAAATAGACCGTCTGAGCTGCTTGACAGAGTCTGCATTTCCCAAAATCCGCGGGCCAGGTGCACTTTGGGTTTCAAGTTGTCGTTTTAACTCGCGGTTTTCCATCACCAGTTGGCGTTTATCAATACCCCGTTTGAGTACATCTAGAAGGTGCTCTGTCGAGAAGGGTTTTTCCAGAAAATCGTAAGCGCCTTGGCGCATGGCAGAAACCGCCGTAGAGATATCGCCGTGCCCTGTCAGCATGACAATAGAGAGTTCATGATCAACTTCCAAGGCTTTTTCCAGAAAAACCATACCATCCATTTGCGGCATATTGATGTCTGAAATTATTACGCCTTCAAATGCGGCACTGAGTTGCTCTAGCGCATCTTTGGCATTTGCAAAAGCACGCGAATGAAAACCCTCAATATCGAGAGTCTGGCTCAGCGCATCACGGATAGTGCGCTCATCATCAATGATCCATATTTCCGGTGTCACTGCGGGTTATCTCCATCGTAAAGACGTTGAAGGGTGATGGTGAACTCAGCGCCACCCGTTGGATGGTCACTGATTTGAAGGCTGCCGCCAAATTCTTCAACTATACGTCGGCAAATCGTCAGCCCCAGTCCGAGCCCCTCTTTTTTGGTGGTGTAGAAGGGTGAGAAGATATGCTTCTTGGTGTCGTTATCAACGCCTGGTCCATTATCCCAAACGTGGATAGATACGCGTTCTAGAAACGTTTCCACTTTAATACCTATTTCTGGCGACGGTGTATTGGTCACTGCCTGCGAAGCATTGTTCAGAAGGTTCAAGATCACCTGCTCAAGTTGCACGGTATCAGCGTTAACCATCAAGCCTTTCTCTGGCATGTAGCATGCGATTTGTATGCCTTTCTTGATAAAACTTGCAGCAGAGAGTTTTAGTGATGCTGTGATGGCATCATCTAATGAGGTACGTGCTTTACCTTCAAAGTTTTGTTTCCGGGCGAAGATCTTAAGGCGAGCAACGATGTCCGCCACCATTCCGATCAGCGAATTCAGTTGTTTCAGGTTACCTTTGACCGAGTCATAGCGTTCCTTTTCCAACAGCTTAATGCTGTTTTCGGTAAAAGTACGCATGGCAGCCAGTGGCTGGTTGATCTCATGGTTAATGCTGGCAGAGAGCTCGCCGAGCATGGCGAGCTTAGCTGCTTGTATCAACTCATTTTCCGTCTGCCTTAGCGCTTTTTCTGTGTCCTCGTATTGCTGGATACTCCGACGTAACTTGGTGTTCGTTTCCTCAAGCGTTGCCGTGCGCGACGCAACCTTCTGCTCCAGCTTGTCATTTAGCCTTGTAAGTTTGCGTTGGGTTTTGACGGTCTGTAACCAGGCGGTCAGTACTAAGACCAACAGCGCGTAGAACGTAGCGAAAATCAGGACAGATTGCGTCACGATAGGCCATGTGGTGCTGGTGGGAATAAAGCCATATATCCGCCAGCCTTCCTTGCCGAGATCAGTATTAAAAACAAGCATGCGCTCGCGATCTTTATTGGTTAGACCAAGATAGAGAACTTGTTGTGCCTCAATTTTTTCAAGAGCATCTAGTCGGGTTAACTGACTTAATGCTGAGTCGCCATAGCGTCTGGAAGCTCGGATCTCCTCTTTTTGCGCGTCAGTGAGGATAGAGAGAGATTGGTACAGCCATTCGTCGCGTGAGCTGTAGAATACGACGCCAGCGGGATCGGCAATGAGGTAATCAAACTTTTGTTTATCCCAGATACTGTCGATAATGGAAAGGTCTACCTTCAGGGTAAGCACACCAATGATTGCGTCACCATCCCAAACAGGGTAAGAAAAATAATACCCCCGCTTCGCAGACACTGCGCCCAGCGCATAATATTGTCCTTTTTGACCTTCAATCGCCTGTTGGAAGTACGGACGGTAGTTATAATTGTGTCCGACGAAGCTTTGAGGCTCGGCAGCATTACTGGCTGCCAGCGCGAGACCATTTCTGTCCATCAGGTAGATCACATCACTGGCTAGCCGTGCATTCCAGTTACTCAACAAAAGATTGGTCTCTTTGAGTAATCTTTTACTCTTAGGCACACGTAGAAGACGTTTCAATCTCGGGTCGGCTGAGAGCACAACTGGAATTTCGCTGTAACGGGCGAGCTCGGCGGAAAGCTTGTCTTGTAATTGAGTGACGTCGTAATCAATGTCGTCATTGAAGCGTTTTTCGACCGAAGAATAGGTGAAGAAGCCAACCATCACGGTTAGTAACACACCGATAGCAATGATCGAAGAGATGAGTAGACGTCGGCGCATAGCTTCCCTGCTAAGTGGTTGGGTGCCATCAGGCTTTGCTGATTGATATGATAAGCAGTAACCGCTGGCTTAGTGCCTAAATTCGCTTGAGAAAAGACTCACGCCCCATCACAATGGCGTAAAAACGCATTCGGAGCACCACAATGGATTTGTATGATATTCGCAGAGAATATAACCAAGGCGGTTTGAGACGCAAAGACCTGCCTGAAAACCCGGTTCAATTCTTTGAGCACTGGCTCAAACAAGCCATTGAGGCCAAGCTGCCAGACCCAACAGCGATGACTGTTGCTACTGTTGACGAAAATGGTCAGCCCTTTCAACGCATTGTATTGTTGAAGCATGTTGATAACGACGGGTTTGTGTTTTACACCAATCTTGGTAGCCGTAAAGCAAAGCAATTAGCAGATAACTCACGTATCAGCCTCCATTTCCCATGGCATCCACTCGAGCGTCAGGTACACATCACGGGTACTGCAGAAAAACTCAGTAAGCTTGAAGTGATGAAGTATTTTCTGTCCCGCCCGAAAGAGAGCCAATTGGCCGCTTGGGCAAGTCGTCAGAGCGAGCGCATTACTGCCCGTTCAGCGCTGGAAAGCAAATATATGGAGTTAAAGCAGCAGTTCGACAAAGGTGAAGTACCCGTTCCTAAGTTCTGGGGTGGATTCCGTGTGAAGCCCGAGTCTTTTGAGTTCTGGCAGGGTGGCGAGCATCGACTGCATGACCGATTTGTGTTCCAGAGCGAACACGATGGTAAGTGGGACATTGAACGCTTGGCGCCTTAAATACAGCACCTAGAAAACATTGTTTTTGTAAAACACAAAGCAGCGCACTTAGCGCTGCTTTTTCGTCTTAGTATTATGATGATTCAGACAAGACCAAAGTGAGTTGTTGCTTGAGTAATGAATCTGGGATCTTGCAGCCGACGCCATTTTCCAGCGCTTTATCGACCAGCTCTGTCTTGCTTGCGGCACCAAGTTTCACCCGAAGGTTAGCAAAGTGGTTTTCTATGGTTTTCACCGATACACCGAGTGATTGAGCGATAAATTGCGGCTTCTTGCCAAATTGATGAAAGAACAGCACTTCTGATTCGCGGGTTGACAGCGGCATGCTGCTTTTCATGCTTTCAGTTGTCAGCGACCCAACAGGCTCTGCACCTGCAGCCTTACAAATCCACTGACCTACTTCCAACATAGGATTATCATTCAACGCCTGACCGTGAAAAATAGTCCCTAAAATATCACCGTTGTCCCCGTACCAAGGCACTTTAGTGAACACATGGGCTTGCCATTGGCCACCAGGGTAGGGGTGAATGTTGAGAACACGCATGTATCGTCCGCTTTCTATCACCTGCAAATCCTGTTCGCGAAACGCCTTTGCATGCTCAGCGATAGCACCGGGAAGCTGGTCATCACTTTTTCCTATCAGTTCATCTGGTGTGCGTGCACCGATAAGCCGGACGTAAGCGTGGTTTACATGGACGAATCTGGATTGGGTATCTTTACAGCCCCAGCAGCCAGGGAGTTGTTCAAAAAGAGATATCAGCATAGAAGATGGCAGGCATATATTATTCATAGTTGCTGGAAGATACGTTTAAATTACAACGTATTGTAAGTAATTCCATATGACATTAAAAGTATATTAATCATATGGTTATTTTTTCTTGCTACAGGAGTTTCCGAAGATTCGGATAAAAAAACCGGCTCGTAGGAGCCGGTAAAGACAAGATCTCACTCGTTAGAGTAATTTCCTGTACGACGTGTAGAAGAGGCCATCTGGTTCTGTGTTCGAGGGTAATCACACAGTACCTGATGGGTCACCGAGGTAAATTTCAGTGATAAAACAGGCGCATACTGCAATATGCGCCTGTTCAAGTGTCACTATACGCAGGGGCTAGAAATTCGGACAGGGGGGGATTGCACTATTTGACATATTAACTGACAAAGTTATTTGTTATTAGCGATGTCGATCGCGTTTTTTCTGGGTCACAATGCGTTGATGTGATGGCACTGAATAGGTTATCTGAGGCACAAAAAAGCCCGCAATAGCGGGCTTTAGGGACATGTTGTTATGCTTGGCGCTAGATGTTTCTGACAACTCGAAAGCCCAGGTAGTTAGCACTAATATCAGATTTCAGCTCAAGGCGTTCGGCTACACGAGCACTGCTTGGAGAGAAACTCCATGCGCCGCCACGGGCTACAGGTGTCTGACTTTCTGCCCATTCCCAAACATTACCTGCTGTGTCGTAGACGCCAAAAGGGTTGGCTGGGAAGCTGGCGACAGGAGAAGTACTTCTGTTGGACCAGACTGTACCGCTCCAACCTGTGTTCGCGTTGCCCACGCCAATATCGTTACCCCACCAGAAGTCAGAGTCGCTACCTGCGCGTGCTGCAACTTCCCACTGAACTTCAGTTGGAAGTGCGTAGCTAAACCCAGTTTGCGTGCTTAGCCATTTGGAATACGCATGGGCATCGTCTTTAGTGATACAAACAACCGGGGCGTTTTCAGACTGGTCGAAACCAGGTTTGCGCCAGTTGTGATTTAGCAATTGCTTTGGCTCACCGTTGATCAGGGAGTTACAGCCCTGACCTTCTTCTGCATCCGTCACATAGCCTGTTGCAGCGACAAACTCTCCAAACTGCTTCACAGTGACTGGCGTCGCTGCAATAGAGAAGGGTTGGTCGACAACCACCGGTTTTTTGGCTTCAAAGCCAACGCGGTATTGGCCTGCACCAATCACCACCATTTTGGGTGCCTGACGATTATTCGAGAGTTTGTCAGCGAAACGCTTTCCCGGCTGCGGACGGTTCTCCTGTTCGCGAAGATTAGCCCAAACCGTAGAATCCTTGTTCATGTACATCTGACGGCTGTACGGTTCGAAACCTGGCTTCTCAACCGTCAACTGATGTTGGCCTGCTGGCAGCATTATTTCTACCGGGGTTGAGCCGTAAGTCACGCCGTTAATCGTCACATTGTCTTCATAACGGTTTGAACGGATTTTAACGTTAACCCAGCGTTTAGCTTGTTGCTTCGGTGCCGCTTTCGCTGAGGTAAAAGAGTTCTCAACACAGTAGCGTTCAGCGAAGTCCAGCAATTTACACGCTGCGTTTTCATCAGGCTGGCTGCGCATTTCTGCTTGCATACGGGTGATGTAGCGGTTGTTACCGCTGAAGCCACTGTCAACCACATTGCTGTTCATTACATGAATGTTGAACGACACACGGTTAGCATTGAGCTTTGCTGTGGTGGACTCGGTAACGTTATCCAGCACCTGAGATTGGAAGGTGTTGACGGCTTTTTGCATGGTCAGGGTCTTACCCTGGTTGGAACAGGCAGCCAGCGTCATGGATTCGCTACAGGTAATGGTGTGAACCACCTCAATGGTATCTGCAAAGGTCAATTCCTGACGAAGACGTTTAACACGAGCTTCTTTCTTGGATTCCTGCAGATTTTCCAATGCACTTACCAGCAATTGTTTCTGACGGTTTTCACCTTCAACAATACGTTGCTGTTCAGCAATAGCTTGGTCATTGGTTAATGTGGAAGATTGATTATCTTTCACTGCGCTCCACGCAGCTTGGTAATCATCTTTATATTGGGTGAGGTCGGTATCTGGGTTTTCGAGGAGTCGACGGAATTGCTCATCAAGGCGTTCTTGTGCCAGATTCCGTTTTTTCTCTAACTCGATTGCTTTGGTAGCCAGCGTTTCACGCTCGCTTAATAAAGCATCCAGCTTGTCACGTTGCGTTTGGAGGTTTTCAGCGTGAACGCTAATTTCACTTCGTTTATCGGCTAGCTTCTGTTCCAGCGCAACGACAGGATCGTCGGTTGCCGCATTGGCCTCATTGGCAAGCGATTGACTACTAAGAAGTATCGGCGATAACGCGAATACTAACGCGGCGATGCGATTACTTTTCATATGTCCCTTGCTTATTCTCAGAAATCATAAACACCGATACTGCGCTAAGATGTTTTGCCCATTACTACATCTCAGCAAAACCCGGTATTTATAAGCTTTGTCCCAATTAGCTAGATTAACACGTAAATGCTAATAAGCTTGTCCATGTTACTAATTATTTGACGCTTATCGTTATTATTCAATGCTTATCTTTTGAGTGATAACTCAATAAATTTTAGCCGCATTCTGTGTTTTAGGAAATATTGTCTGGTAAAAACAATCATAAACAAAAATTATCATTTTAATTGACGCATTTTGTTTATTTTTCGTCATATTTTTGACGGTTTGATATTACGCAAGTGGTGATACAAGCGATAAAGCTAAATTACGCGGTTGAGTTAACTTTCATAATGAAACTGAAAAGATCCTTTTTACCGGAACGATGATCACGGAATGATCATCTGTCAATAACATCGAAAGCATGATCAAGCAAAATGTATGTTCATGCTTCTGTGTGGGTTTAGTTATTTAATCATGTAAAACATGTGCTTACAGAAACTCTTCAAATCTTGTCTAATGTTTAAACAGATTTTATCAGCGATCGCAATGCCTTGTTTGTTGAGATCCTGCACAGTTTTGAAGTTGAAATGACAACCTCCGTAGTTTGACCTTCTCTTGATCATCTTTCCGGAGCGATTTTTCTTCTCGATTTTCTGTATCACGTGGCAGAATAGCCGCTGTTTTCTTACTACTATTGTTCACTATGGCATCCGAACTAAAGCATTCTCAGGTTATTGCTTTACCCAATCACCCTTCGCTGCATGCGCACGAATACCGTCAGGTGGTGATTGGCTTGCAAGGCCAGACAGAATTTGAACTCTCCGGGCGCGGCAGTCTTGTCGGGCCAGGGCAAGGGTGCCTGGTGTCTGAGTCAGAACTTCATGCTTTTTCTGGTGTAGGGCAAAACGAGATACTGGTGATCAATCTTCCGGAATCCGTGTTGCATGGCGAGATCAGTATGAAGGACAAAGTAGAGCGCTTGTTTGAGCGTGATGCCTATTTTCAACTGGACAGTCAGGCGCAGACGTTGGTGAAAGCGCTGACCTCTGAGATGATTGCTAACCCTCACGATATCATGCTTGGGAGGGCATGCGCTGACACCCTGCTGTGCGTTATGGAGCGTCATTTCCGTGAGCAAATCGCGCCACGACGCCATGGTCACCGTCTGAATATGGATATCATCGATCTCTACATTCGCCAACATATCAGCCGCAAGATCAGCGTGGCACAATTGGCGGGTTCGGTTTTTCTGGCAGAAAGCCAGTTTCACCAACTTTTCAAATCCCAGGTGGGCGTGACACCGCATCAATATGTATTGAAAAAGCGCTTTGAGTTAGCACAAGAACTGCTCAGTAACAGCGAGCTGAATCTTGCTCAAATCTCCGATAGCTGCGGCTTTGCTTCCCAAAGCGGTTTTACCTCCGCTTTTACCCGCGCGTTTGGTGTCTCTCCTTCTCGTTATCGCCAACAGCACTGAGCTGTAACCCTGATCTAAATCATCAACATATGCAAAAGGTTGTTATCGGCGCGCATTGGCCGTGGTTCTCTGTTTGTTAATCATCGGAGTTTTTTGCAATAATGCCGCAGAATTTTGAAAGACTCATCGGCACCGCATACCTAGAATCGGTCTTTAATCTAACATATTAGTAACATATGCCACTGCCTCGTGGTTGATGGAGAGAGGAATCTGCTTATGTTAAAAGCGACCGATGTGCTGGTGCCAAGTTACCTTGAGCAACCCGCTTCCGCGCTATGGCCTCATATTTCTTCGCACTATTGTGTCGATGAAAGTGAGTTGCTTGCATCATTGCTCCCACTTGCAACACCTTCGGATGAAGAGCGAAAACAGACGGAAGCCCAAGCAGGGGTTCTGATTGAGCGTGTGCGTGCGGATAAAACGGCTGTGCAGATGATTGATGCACTTCTTCTCGAATACAGTCTGGATACCCGTGAAGGCATTTTGCTGATGTGTTTAGCAGAAGCATTGATGCGTGTGCCGGATGCGAAAACCGCTGATGCCTTGATCCGTGACAAGCTGGGCGTGGCTGACTGGAAAGCTCACCTAAAAAATTCCGAATCTCTGTTTGTGAATGCTTCGACCTGGGGACTAATGCTCACCGGTAAAGTTGTCACCATCGATGAGCGCAAAGAAGGCGGTGCAGGAAAGGTACTCAATCGTTTGGTCAACAAGATGTCTGAGCCTGTGATTCGTCAGGCGATGCATCAAGCCATGAAAGTCATGGGTCACCAATTTGTCCTCGGTCGTTCAATCAACGAAGCGCTGGAAAACGGTAAACCACTGCGCCAGAAAGGCTTCACTTACTCGTTTGATATGTTGGGTGAGGCTGCGCTTACTACTCAAGACGCACAAAAGTACTTCAATGATTACATGGTGGCGATTGAAACTGTTTCCCAGCAATTGTCTGTAGGTAACGGGCCATCACCTTCTGTTTCCATCAAACTGTCTGCCTTGCATCCGCGATATGAAGTGGCGAATGAAGACCGCGTCATGGGCGAAATGGCTGAGACTGTGCTTCACCTCCTGAAGCGCGCCAGGGAGTTGGGTGTGGCGATCACCATCGATGCGGAAGAAGCGGATCGCCTAGAACTGTCACTGAAGCTTTTTGAAAAACTCTTCACCCACGAAGATATCAAAGGTTGGGGACAGTTTGGTCTAGTGGTTCAGGCATACTCTAAGCGCGCATTACCTGTCATCACCTGGCTGGCGGCGTTGGCTAAAGAGCACGGCACCGTGATCCCAATGCGACTGGTAAAAGGCGCTTACTGGGACAGTGAAATCAAGTTGGCACAGCAAGCGGGCTTACCTGGCTATCCGGTTTATACCAGAAAAGAAGGCACTGATGTGGCCTATCTTGCCTGCGCGCGTTTCCTGCTTTCTGAGCATGTGAATGGGCTTATCTACCCGCAGTTTGCCAGCCACAATGCGCAAACCGTAGCGGCAGTGAAAGCCATGGCCCAGCATGACAACTATGAGTTCCAGCGTTTGCATGGCATGGGGGATGCACTTTACTTCCATGCCAAAGAAATGTTTGGTCAGTCTGTGCGTATTTACGCGCCAGTGGGCAGCCATAAAGATTTGCTGCCTTATCTGGTTCGCCGTCTGCTGGAAAATGGTGCCAACAGCTCGTTTGTTCACCGTTTGGTCGACGCGGCATGTCCGGTGTCTGATTTGACTCAACATCCGGTTGATACTTTGACGTCACGTCCAACATTGCATAATGCACGTATTCCACAGCCTTCTGAGATTTTTGGTGGCTCGCGCCAAAACTCGAAAGGTGTAGCGATCGACATTGAAAGCGAATGGGAAGCCTATGATGCCAAAGTCCAGGCGTTCATGGATGCAACTTGGAAAGCGGGACCTATCATCAATGGTGAACGCCTGACAGGTGATGCTCTCACAGTGGTTGCTCCTTACGATCACCGCCTGAAAGTGGGTAGCATCAACTGGTCGACGCCAGAGCAAGCCAAAGAAGCGCTGAATGTCGCCGCAGCCAATGTCGATAGTTGGCGAGCACTAACTTCCAAAGAAAGAGGTAAGTACTTACTTAAGCTGGCTGAACTGCTTGAAGGGAATTTGGGCGAGCTGGTGGCACTTTGCCACCGTGAAGCGGGCAAGACCATTCACGACAGCATTGATGAAGTGCGTGAGGCGGTGGACTTCCTCCGTTACTACCCGATTCAGGCAGAAAAGATTGAAGGCGATCTGCAATCTTTCACCCGCTTTGATGGTCAGTCTGTCACCTTGCGACGTGAAGGCCGTGGGGTGTTTACCTGCATCAGCCCATGGAATTTCCCACTCGCGATCTTTATTGGTCAAATTTCAGCTGCCTTGGTAACGGGCAATACCGTTGTCGCCAAACCGGCTGAGCAAACATCACTGATTGCGTTCCGTACCATTGAGCTGCTCTTGGAAACAGGTATTCCTGCCGGTGTGATCCATCTGTTGCCGGGTAACGGTGCGGAAATCGGCAGTGTATTGACGGGTGATGACAGCATCGCAGGTGTTGCCTTCACCGGTTCGACCCCGACAGCGCAGCGCATTAACCAGACGCTTGCTTCCCGCGACGCCTTGCCGGTGCCGTTTATTGCAGAAACGGGCGGTCAGAACGCTATGTTGGTCGACAGTACTGCACTGCCTGAGCAAGTGGTACGCGATGTACTTCGCTCTGCTTTTGCTTCTGCAGGCCAGCGCTGTTCAGCCCTTCGCGTGCTTTATGTGCAGCAGGATGTGGCAGATCGTGTGATTGATCTTATCAAAGGTGCCATGGCGGAAATGCGTATTGGCTTACCTTACCTTCACTCGACCGATGTTGGCCCTGTGATCGATGAAACGGCTCAGGCGAAGCTGCAGAACCACATCAACGAATTGTTCAAAACCAGCAAATTTATTGCCAAAGCCCCAATGAAAAGCGAAACCCGCGTGGGCACTTATATTGCACCTGTGGCGTTTGAAATCGACAGTATCTCAATGCTTTCAGAAGAGCACTTTGGCCCAATCTTACACGTGGTGCGATACCACGCTGACGAACTCGACAGCGTGATTGATGATATCAACAACGCAGGCTTTGGCCTGACGTTAGGTGTTCATAGCCGCAACGAAAGCACTTACCGCTACATTGAATCCCGCGCCAAAGTCGGTAACTGCTATATCAACCGCGATCAGGTTGGTGCGGTGGTCGGCGTACAGCCATTTGGTGGACAAGGCTTGTCAGGAACTGGGCCAAAAGCAGGTGGACCTCACTATCTCTATCGCTTCACGAAAGAGGAGGTTGTGGCATGAGCAAGGTAATAGGGACGCAAGCAATGAATGAAGTATTGACGCTGGCGGCGCAAAGCCAAGCTGTTTGGGAAGAGTGGAATAATCTGGGTGTGTTGGAGCGCGTGTCGCTGCTCAGCAATTGGGCAGACAATGTAGGGCAACGTGGCGGTGATTTTGAGGCTGCAGCTGACCTCATTCGCTTCCACCTTAACCAAGCAGAAGCCCTGCTTGCACCTGTCCACGACATGCCTGGTCCAACGGGTGAAACCAACGAGCTTTATACCGCGGGCCGCGGACTGTTTCTGGTGACAGGCGATGAGTCTTTGTCTGTCGTTGCGTTGGCAGGCCAATTGACGGCCGCGTTGGTTGCAGGTAATTGCGCGCTGTTGTCAGTACCAACATCGTTGAAACATGAAGCTGAGGCGCTTATTGGCGATTTGCTGAAAGCCAGTGTACCAAACCGACTTGTTTCGCTGCTTAATGGCGAGACAACGGAAGATGCCATTGTCTCTGCACCGATTTGTGGTGTGGCTGCGGTGGCGAACTCAGCAACCTTGATTGCTATGAACCGAAAACTGGCAGCCCGAGACGGTGTGTTGGTGCAGTTTGTTGCTGAAGACAACGCAACCCAATTACCTCTTGTCGCTTCGCCAACCTATCTACTCCGCTTTATTACCGAGCGGACGAGAACCATAAACGTCACTGCGGTAGGGGGCAATGCCACCCTACTGGAACTTGGTAGTGGCGAACATTAAACCCAAGTAACCCGATGTGATGATGCCCCTAGGTTCTCTGCTGGCAAAGCAGAGGCCTTGGGTTTTCTGTTGCTGACGGTTTTAAATAATCGGAATTAGGCACTGGAGATCTATGATCCCCAATCTTTGTGCCTTGTTATTGAGGGAAAAAACATGATTGAAAACAGCTTTGCAATCAGCGCCACGTTTATCGTGTACCTGATTCTTATGCTTGCAATCGGCGTATACGCTTACAAACGCACTTCAAACTCAGAAGACTACTTCCTTGGTGGGCGTTCACTGGGGCCTTGGCCAGCGGCATTATCTGCCGGTGCATCAGACATGAGTGGCTGGCTGCTACTTGGTCTGCCGGGCTATGCCTATGCAGCAGGCATCGAGTCACTTTGGCTTGCTGGAGGTTTGTTAGCAGGTACTTACTTAAACTGGCTGGTATGTGCCAAGCGCCTTCGTACCTACAGTATTGAAGTCGATAATGCTCTGACCATCCCTGAGTTCCTGTCTCGCCGTTTTGAAGATAATTCGAAACTGCTGCAGACCATTTCTGCCTTCTTTATCTTGCTGTTTTTCCTTTTCTACACCAGCTCTGGCTTGGTAGCAGGCGGTAAATTGTTCGAGACGGTCTTTGGCCTTGAGTACACCACTGCAGTGGTCATCGGTACCGTGTGCGTGGTTTCCTACACCCTGTTTGGTGGCTTTCTTGCGGTATCCTGGACTGATCTGGTTCAAGGGTTGCTGATGGCTGCAGCACTGATGATTGTGCCTATCGCCATCTTGGATGGCTCGTTCACTGTTCTGCCAGCAGCACTGGAAGCGAAGAACCCTGAACTTCTAACGTTGTGGCAAGATGTGAGTGGTCAGCCGTTGACAGTGGTGGCTATCTTGTCGCTGGTGGCATGGGGTCTAGGTTACTTTGGCCAACCGCACATTCTTGCGCGTTTCCAAGCGACCCGTACCAATGCAGATATCAATACAGCACGTCGTATTGCCGTGGGTTGGAGTGCTGTCTCTATGGCAGGTGCAATCCTGATTGGTCTAGTGGGTATCCTGTATGTTGACCAACACCTTGGCGGTGAACTGGCCGATGGTGAAACCATCTTCATGTACTTGGTAAACGCAGCGTTCCACCCAGTGATTGCGGGTATCCTTCTAGCGGCTATTCTGGCGGCGGTGATGAGTACAGCGGATTCCCAGTTGCTGGTATCTTCATCTGCACTGGCTGAAGATTTCTACAAGCAGGTTTTCCGTCCAGATGCGTCAACCAAAGAAGTTGTGATGGTGGGGCGTTTCGCAGTAGTGGGTATTTCCATCATTGCATTGGCACTGGCGATGAACCCAGAAAGCTCCGTGTTGGGTCTGGTTTCCTACGCGTGGGCTGGCTTCGGCGCCGCTTTCGGTCCTGCATTGCTGCTTAGCCTGTTCTGGAAAGACATGAACCGCAATGGTGCGCTGGCTGGCGTTATCGTCGGTGGTGTGACGGTTGTAGTATGGAAGCAACTGACTGGCGGTATTTTTGATCTGTATGAAATCGTCCCTGGCTTTATCCTGGCAGGTGTTGCCATCATTGCTGTAAGCAAGATGACAGGCGGCGCGGAAGACACAGTCATGCAAAAATTTGACGATTATGAGCAAAGCCTTAAGACCTTGCCATAATATATGTTTTTACTGAAAAAGGGGCGCTGGAGCGTCCCTTTTTTGTATTCAGCAGATGCCTAAACAAAAGGCCAAATGAGAAGGCTAAGCCCAACAGTCAGACAGAGGCAGACGTTCCATCAACGCCTGCAGCTCTTTCATCGAGCCGACTGATATAACCAAGGGATGGTCGACATCCTCTTTGTTTCCAGGGTTGAAATAGACAGTACGCATTCCCGCGTTAATACCCGCTTCAACGCCCATAAGAGTGTCATCAATAAACAAACATTCCTGAGTGAGCGCGGCCATATTCATGGCAGCGTAGTGGAGAAGATCGGGGGCAGGTTTCCAACTGTTGGCATCAAAAGCGCTGTAAAGATGATCACGGAAATGATGCAGTAACCCCGTCATTTCTAGAGACATTTCCATTTTGTTGACCGGCCCGTTGGACGCCACACACACATCGATACCGACATCTTTAAGGTTATCAAGCAGTTCAGGAACCCCATCCACAGGATCGAGATGGTCTGAGAACAACTCCGAACATTTATTACGGTAAAGGTGTTCCAATTCATCAATGGAGATTTTCAGGTTATAGCGCTCGCAGGTCTGAATGAGGACATCCGCCAGTTTGCCACCCTGAAAATTATCAAGACATTCCTGCAAATCCAGTTTCACGCCGTAATTTGAGAAAATCTCGACAATCGCCATCTGGGACAGCACTTCGCTGTCGACCAAGGTACCGTCACAGTCAAAAATCACGCAAGAAACAGGGACATCAAAGTCAAAGGAATTCATGCTTTTTGGTTCAATTGGTTTCACATTAATGCCGATATATTAAGCGTTAACCTGACCAGCAAATCCAACAACACGCCATTTGATAAATTGCTAGCTAGGTCTTATCAATTGTCGCGAAAAGGCAGAAAAATCCATCTAAGATCTTGTTTTATTAGAAGTGATACAGCTCAGTAGAAGTAGGGAAATGTGTTCCGGCTCAACCTACAGGTTGAGCCGGATTGGTGAGGGATTAATGGTCCAGATACAGGTAGTTCTGCCAGCTTTTCATGCGAATGAGGACTTTGCACATAATAGACACATGATGGAAGCTATCTGAATAAACGGCGATTTCAACATTGGTTCCGTTTGGCAGGTTATGTTCAGAAATATCGTCAGTCATTTCCAGCACCACCAAAGCACGCCCCTGGCTATTGAACATCTTGTCACCTACCAGCATACCCTGAGCCTGGATTTGACCTTCTGCAATTGCAGGTAGTACTTCAACGACTTTTCCTTGGAATGTTTGCCCTGGCAGAGCACGGAAAATAAACTCCGCTTCAAAGCCAGGCTTGAGGCGCAGAAGGCTATTTTGACGGAATGCGCCAACGTATCGGGTGCGGTCTTCATTCTCAAAGGTCATTACAGGTCTTAGTGGCATTGGCACTGCCATTATGCCTGGACGCAGGGTAACTTGCGTGACATACCCATCAGTTGGTGCGCGGACAATGGTGCTGTTTAAATCAAATTGTGCCTACTGAATTTCAAGGCTAAAAGGCCAACGAGCGGGCAATAATATAACACTCACCTAACTAATCGTGGTTATGATGGAAAAAGAATTAACAAGTTTGGATCTAGCCGCCATCATTTCAGTGGGCGGGATTTACAAAACAAGGAGTCAGGAATGTATTCACACCGATGGTTCAATGAGCAAGAAGCGGAGCTACCAACAGGCAAGGCAGTTTGTATCGGACGAAACTATGTTGAGCATGCCAAAGAGCTCAATAACCCCATCCCTGATGAGCCTGTGCTGTTTATCAAACCAGCAACGTCAATTGTCGGCACTGATTCCGAGCTTGCGTTGAGTGAACGTCTTGCGCCGATCCACTATGAGGCTGAGTTATCAGTATTAATCAGCAAGCCATTGACCAAGGCAACACCGGAAGACGTGTTGGAAGCGATCGCTGGTGTTGGGGTTGCGCTTGATTTGACGCGCCGCGAAGCCCAGAGCAAATTGAAAGAGAAAGGCTTACCTTGGGAGCTGGCAAAAGCTTTTGATGGCAGCTGCGTGCAAAGTCCGTTTGTGCCGTTTGAGGGCTTCAATCTTTCCGCAACAACTTACGGCTTAGACATCAATGGCAGGCCAACTCAGTGCGGTGATACCAGTTTGATGATTAACCCTGTGGTCGATTTGATCTGTCATATCACCCAGTACTTTACGTTGGCACCGGGTGATATTGTGCTGACAGGCACACCAAAGGGCGTGGGTAAACTCGCTGACGGTGATGCGTTAACGCTGACGTTAGCAGATGAAGTTTTGGCAGAATTTAGTTGTATCAGTGCGCCTTAAAAAGATAAGGAAACAGCGCTTTTCTCTCTTCTGAGGACAAACTGCAAACGCGGTCGATATTGATTTGAGGGATATCTTCCGCGTCCCCGCCGTAGTGCTTCAGCGCTTTTTCAATGCTGGCCTCACGGATCAGGTGAAACATCGGGAACGGTGAACGGTTGGTCAGGTTGCTGTCATCTTCTGGTTCAACATCCGCAAAGCAATACTCGGGATGGAAACTCGCAATCTGGTAAATACCGCGCCAGCCAAACTGATCAATCAGCATATCTGCGACATCCAAAAACTGGTTGTAATCATCAAAGTCCAGAAAGTGATTCGGAGTGACCACGATGGTGGTTTCTAAATCCGCCACGTCGCTTTTTTCCAGCAACGTTAACTCTGTGATGATGCTTTCCATCACTTCCTGATCATCCTGACCTTCAACCACAGCAATTTTGATTTGTTTGTTACGTTGCGGTTTGGCCGCGAAAGGGCAGAGATTTAAGCCAATGACGACTTTTTCGAGCCATTCTGTGGTTTGTTGCTCGACGAGGTTTTTGGAAAAAGAAGCGGTCATGGTAATTACTCTGTTGAACGTGACAGCGGTATATTAACGACGTATCTCACCAACCCCAACGTTTATACCAAAACAAGAAATCTAACTGGCCTGTCAGTGAGTGAAAATCATTCTTATTAGTTTGACGGGAGAGACGCTAACATTTAAAGTGTATTTGAAATGCAACTTTAAGTGGGGAAGGTTATGGAAATAGTGAGCCAATCTAGAAAAGAACGAGGCATTGACTTCAAAAAGGTCACGCAGGCCGGAGGCGTGTTGATGATTATATCTGGCTTGATAATGGTGAGTTCTTTACTCATCAGCTTCCCATTTGCGGACAATTTTTCAATTTTCCATCAAACCATTGCCCACATAGTGACCATCGTGATAGCGGGAGTGTTCAAGGTCGGATATGTGACTTACATTGTTGGACGTTACGAGCGCAGTCTACCGTGCTGAAAAGCGAAAGTGCTCACCCTTCGTCAACAACCTTGGAACGAACGGTGAGCAAACAGAGTTTTATTTATCTTCTGTCGGTGCTTGCCATGCTTTTGTACCCCACAGTGGAACCGTTGATAGACTGTGTTTATGGCTCCCTTGTGTCTCTTTGGTCGAGTAAGAGAGGTACATCAAGGTTTGGTTTTTAGAATCAAAGATTCTGCGGATTTTCATCGATTTGAACAAAATGCTTTTCGATGCTGTGAATACCACTTCACCGGACTTTGAACGGTCGACGTTGGCAATCATTTCTGGTGTGATTTCACCAGTTTGACGGCATGAGATGCCCATATCTGACGGATCAGAAAAATCGAGGTCTGCTTTCACATGACTGATATGGCATGTAACGCCAGACACTTCTGGGTCGTTAAAGATCTGAATTTTGATGTCTTTGGTTGTGAATAAACCTAAACTGACATCACCAACCTCATCATCTGAACAGCCTGCCAAAGCAAATCCGAAAACAGATGCAGCGACAAGCGCTCGTAGTGGTTTTGAGGTAGAAGATTTTAGGAAAGCGAACATGGCAGCACCTGTCGTTAGAAATATTTCAAGCCACTTTATCAGTGGCTTGTGTTAATTGTCTAACTTCGACTGGTATCGCCAGTAAAGAGTCACTAGTCGAATTGTGCGTCACCAGGGCGGCGATCCAGCGTTTCTGGATTGAAAGTGAGTAGCTCGTCATATGCATCACAAAAGCTCGCCGTGTCATTGTATTTTTGGCGAGCAGCTTCGATTTTTCGCTCTGCTATGCGGCGTTTATCAGAGCCGTTGCGATCAGAGCTGAAAATACGCTGCTGTGTAAACAGCTCTTGTGTGAACTTCTGCTTGCAGATTGATTCGTTTCTTTCTGTAACCACTTCACCCAACTGATCTTTTGCAGCAAAGGCAAAAGTAGATACCAGAGCTGAAGTTATAATTATTGATTTAACAACGAGATAGCGCATAATCCTCACCTGATAGTGAACCCACTCGTTTTAAAGATAGTTCACACAACAGTGCCTCTCCAGTGAGATACATTGCTCATTTTTGATTCAGCGCAATTCCCCTTTCATTTAGTGATATTGGTTCCTGAATTAACGCCTAATTATCAAACACTGACCATCGGATTCCGGCCTGTTTTCGGCGCTGGTTAACATTCCTACAAAAAGAGGGATGAAGACGGCGTAGCTTGCGGTTATCTTCATCTTTTTCAAGGAATGACAGTGACGTAAGAGATGCAAAAACAGGTAAACAGCTCGTACTTACAGCTTTTTCTGCGTGAATCTGGCACCGCAGCCATGCTGAATATTGAACAACTTCCCGACGTGTCAGATGTCGATGCCATCGCTCTTTTTGACTGGATGTCCAGCAAGCGTTCCTTCTCAGCGTCCGAAGTGAGAGGCCAGCGTTGGATAAAAACCTGCAGCGCAGGTTATGTCACCGAGCTGCTGCTCAATGAAGACGGTACCCTTGAAGAATTTACCTTGTTCAACCGCCTACCAACCAAAGGTTGGTGGAAACTGGAACAAGGTGTGCTCGATTTGGAAATCTTAAAAAACGACAACACCTACCGCAGCCGTGTCATTGCCAATAAATCAGTGAACATTCACTCCGCCATCGAGTATAAAAACGGCGAACTGCATTCTTATCTCAAACTGGCTCAAGTCATGCCGGTAGCGCAAAGCGCGTAAGCGATATTTAAATCCAACGCCAAAGGTCAGCGAAATGCTGGCCTTTTTCATTTGTAGCGCCCTCAAGCGAATTTCTCTGGTCATTAGGTAGAAGTGAGACCCCTAACATATTGTTTTTGCGCTATACATGAATGCATAGCGTTAGCGTTGTGTTGAGGGAGTAACAAGGTGCAAATAGGGCTGCCAACTTGGGTAATTGTTGCGACAGGACTGGTCATGAATGTGATCGCCGCGCTGATGACCAACTTTGTGATTGATGGTTTGGGAGAGAAAGCAGCGGTGGTGGAGGAAACCCAGAGCAGCAACAATCAGCTAATTCAATTGACCTGGCAGCAAGTCGATGCCCTCGAGCGCCGAAGGGAAACCTTGCTCATCATTCTTACCACCCAAGAAGAGGGTAGAGAACTGCCTAAGATGCTCGTTAGCCAACTGCTTTCACCGTTTTCTGATATGACGGACACACCCTTAGATATGGTCAACATCAACAAAATTATGCTTGGTATTGACCAGCAGCAAGATCTTCTGCGAAATAAGATAGATACGCTATATCTCGATAATCTACAGTTAGCAGACTCCTACCGTGAAATTGTGAGCAGTATCTCTAACTATCGAAACCTCGCCCTGTTCCTCCAGATCCTCGGCCTCGCGCTTATCATGGCCAGAGACCTCTCCCGAAAGCCAGACTAATAGTGATTAAATGAGCTTAACATGCGCCAGATTCATTGTGGTCATATGAGCCTTTTTTGTCTCAATAATTAGAATAAAACACTGGGTTTAATTTTAAATATAGCGCCTAAATCCAACAGAGTTTTGTTCTAATAGCCGATATGACGGAGGTGAAAAAGTCGGCGTGAACGGCACTTCTCCCATCCGTTTTTTATTGAATTTTTGGCTGTTTTAGCCGTTTTGATTTAGCGATTTTGGGGTGAGTAAATGGGTGGCGCTAACCGCGTTCGCAGTGTCGTGGCTGATATGTTTGCCATGGTCGTTTTCTGCTTCGTCACTGGCATGATGGTCGAGATCTTCGTGTCTGGTATGTCTTTCGAACAATCTTTGGCTTCGCGACTGTTGTCGATTCCAGTCAATATCCTGATTGCCTGGCCTTACGGTGTATTCCGCGACAATGTGCAGAAGTTCTCGCAACGGTTATCTTCGACCAAAACCATGAAGCGCGCAGCGGACTTTGTCGCTTATGTGGCTTTCCAGTCGCCGGTGTATGCAGCCATTTTGTTTACCGTTGGCGCTGAACCAAGCCAAATCGCAACAGCCGTCGCTTCAAATGCGCTGCTTTCCGGTTTGCTGGGTGTGGTGTATGGCTCATTCCTGGAGCGTTGCCGAAAACTGTTCCGTGTTCAGGCGATGCCTGCTGCTGTTTAAGCTGTTGGTCAAAAATGCCGCCTCAACTGGGTGGCATTTTTTGTTTTTACACCAGCAAGCTCTGTACTTCCTTTTGCAGTAAGTGACGGTTTAATGCGTTCGGTTTTAACAGCTCGCCGATATTCACTTCAATCTTTGACCAAAACCGTCTTGGACGGGTCGTGAGTGCATGGCCGTTTTTATGACTGAAGAAGGAGCCCCACAACCCTTTCAATGCCATTGGGATCACTGGAACCGGTGATTGAGCGAGGATTTTCTCCACACCAGGTCTGAATTCACCAAGCTCACCATCAGAGGTTAAGCGACCTTCCGGAAAAATGCAGACGACTTCGCCGTTGTTTAATGCCTGCTCTATGGTTTCAAATGCAGCCTTGTAGGTTTTCTCGCACTTGCGTGGTGAGCAGATAGGAATGACACCCGCATGACGGAAAACGTATTTCAGTATCGGCATTTCACTGATGGATTTATCCATCACAAAGCGCACTGGACGGGTTGATGTTCCCATCAAGAGAAGTGCGTCGACATAACTGACATGGTTCGCGACAATCAAGGCTGCCCCTTGCTCTGGTATGTGTTGGCGACCTTTTACTGACACGCGGTACAGACAATGACTCAGCAAGTAGCTGACAAAGCGTTGGGTGAACTCTGGCACCTGACGGTAAACGTAAACCGCCACGATGAAGTTCCCTACCGCCATTAGTGCAAACAGCTCAACAATTGATAAATCCAATACGCTCAATACCAAGATAGATACCAGTGCCGAGGCCACCATAAACAATGCATTCATAATGTTGTTTGCAGCGATGGAACGTGCGCATTCACCGTCTTTAGCGCGTGACTGAATAAATGCATACAGCGGAACAATAAACACGCCTCCACTGACACCCACCATAAAGAGATCAAACATTACGCGCAGGTGGCTTGATTGAGCGATGAAGCTTTGCACGCCATAAAACTGCCCGGGGAAAGATTCAACGGAAGGAACTGCCCAAAGCAAATCAGCACTGAACAGTGTCAGACCAAGAATACCGAAAGGAAGAATGCCCAGCTCTACTTTGTTGAAAGACAGTTTCTCACAAAGAAAAGAACCCGCGGCAATACCGACAGAGAACAGAGCTAGGAGAAGCGAAACCACGGTACTGTCGGCATGCAGGTGTTCACGGGCAAAGTTCGGGAACTGCGTCAGATAGGTTGCACCCATAAACCAGAACCAACTAATGGCGAGAATCGACATCCAGATCCCGCGTTGTTTTTTGGCGACTTTAAGCGTGTTCTTCATGCCTGAAATCGGAGAAAAACGCACTTTCTCTGGGTTGGAAACGGGCAAAGATGGAATGTTCACACTACTCAAAAAGCCAATCAATGACAGCGAAACAACCAGACACGCTGCAATGAATGTCCCGCTAGGAATGGCGAGCAGCAGACCTGCGCTGAGCGTACCAATAAGGATAGAGAGGAAAGTGCCTATTTCGACCCAGGCATTGCCTTTTACCAGTTCATTGGCCTTCAGAGCCTGAGGTAAAAGAGCGTACTTAACAGGCCCAAAGTACGCCGACTGGGTTCCCGTCATAAAAAGCAAAGCCAACATCAGTAACGCATTTTGCGTCAAGATGGCTGCAGCGGCGCAGCCCATAATGGCGAGCTCTGCCAGTTTCAAACGCTGAATGAGTTTGGCTTTATCCATATTGTCGGCAATCGCGCCAGCATGCGCAGAAAACAGGAAGAAAGGCAGAATGAAAAGGCCAGCAGCAAGGTTGACGAAGAGATCGACCGAAACAGGAAGTGAATCAATAAAGCTGTAGGTCACCATCAACAACAGAATGTTTTTGTAGATGTTGTCATTCAGCGCGCCGAGGCACTGAGTAAGAAAATAGGGAAAGAATCGTTTGGTGAAAAACATGCCGGCTCCTTGGAGTCAATTCGCGTCAGATGTTTTCACTTTATAAGGCGTGAGCATAGATGCTAGCGTGTTGAAAAGAGTCGCGATATAGGAAACCCAAGGTAATAGAGGGTGAGACTTTCTAGTCTGAAATATCCATTTCTTTAAGTGATCTACGTATAGGTAAGATTGTGCTCAGTCTTGCGCTTATTACACCCATCCGGCTTTGAGTCTTAGATACTTTTTCCTTCTGTTTTGCCGAAGTAAGAGGTGGCATGTGACCCGTTTATTAATTGTGGAAGATATCCCCGCCTATCAGCAGTTTCTGGGGCAGTTGGCCTCCTCCTATAAGATAACCCATTGTGATTGCGCTGGTTCACTGGCAGAGGCACTGATGTTGGCTGAACAGAATGAGTACGATTTGGCGCTGGTCGATTTAGGCCTGCCCGATGGCAATGGCCGGGATTTGATTCACTACCTGCGAAAAAACCACCCTGACACTGAGGTGATGGTGCTGACCATTTTTGGTGATGAAACCAATGTGCTAAGTGCGATTCAGGCGGGAGCCCGCGGATACCTGTTAAAAGACACGCCGTTTGAGAAAATTGAAGAAGCGATTGAAAATCAGTTGGCGGGCGGTGCACCCATGAGTGCGGCGGTGGCAGCACATGTGTTAAATCAAATTCAGGTAGGAACGCAAACGCCGCTGAATAATCCTTTAACTAATCGCGAAAACGAAGTGCTGGTGCTACTGGCAAAGGGACTAAAAACCAGTGAGATTGGAAGCGCAATGGGCATCTCTCACTACACGGTAAATGACCATATCAAGGCCATTTACCGCAAGCTTGAAGTAAGCAGTCGCTGTGAGGCGGTGTTTGAAGCTAACCAGCAGGGACTGCTTTGATGTTTACTCAACAAATAAGTATCCAGCACCAATGCCGGCACCCACATTGAGAATGTCATAACCTCCTCTTACAGCACCGATACCGCCAATTTTGAACCAGTAATCAGTACTTTGAGGAAAGTTTGAGGGGAGTTTCATCGTTAATAGATCGCCTCCTCCGGCAATAAACCCCACTGAGGCAAATGCCATTCCTACACTGCCCTCAAAATCATCAAATCGATAGCAGTGAAAACGGTTGCCAGTAACAAATTCGAGCTTTCCCCCTGATGAGGTCACGCTGGTACTTACACCTAATTTTGAGTGTTTCAGGTAACTCGCCAGTTTTTTGGGTTTCGTCAAAAGGGGGACAATTTTTCTGACTTCCTTGATGTGTTTGAGCTTCTTAATGTGTTTTAGATGTTTGATAGGTAAAGGTATATTCGCCGTGGCTCCCACTACGTAAACATCTTTCGTTTCAAGGGGCTTATCATCGCCACTTAGTCTGTGGAGCTTACCAACGAGCAGCACCACGCCGATAATGACGTCAAAACTCAGCATGGTTGAAACTTCTAAGCGCCATTTATAAGATGAGCCCTGGCTACATACATCTTTTACTATCGGCACTTTACGTTTTTTCGGTTTGGGAAGCCTGGGCTCTGGAATGAGCACAGAAATCCGGATTTCTACCGAACGGTTCCAGTCCAATTGTGATGCTTCGTTTTTCACGTGAGTGGGAGAGGATGAACCATCAGAAAATTCTTTCAGGATTTGCAGGTTTGGGCATCGTTCCTCCAGATATTGTTTAACACTTTCCAACCGTTTTTTGGCATAGGCTTTATTTTTACCTTCAGGGCCAGTTTTGCTCGCTCTGCCAATAAGGTGAGTCACTCTGGCAGCATCCCCATAGGCTTTAAAAAGAGAAACCAGTTCATCAAGGTATTTTTTCTGACCCGGTAAAAGCTTGTGCCGGCGAACAGCAAAGTTTGCCAGCAGCACAGAAAAGGTCAGCAAACCATTGGAATATTCCATATCCAGCAAATGAAATTTAAATTTGGATGTGCCGAGATTAGGCGGGGCAGCCTCTTTCGGCGTCACCAAAGATTGCCCCAAAGGGGCAACCGGACTTTGGTTGGTCGACCCTGTGATAAGGGAAGATGAGTTGGTGAGTGTGTCCGTCATTCGCTATCTCCTTTCTCTTCCTCACAGCAATCGTTGTGAATGGTCTGGAGTGCTGAAATCGCTGCAATAGCGTTCTCTTTGTGCTCGGGTTGGTTGGCGATATCAATCAGCGCATTGATCAAATGGGTTTTCAGTTTACGCCCACTGTTTTCGAGCTCCCGGCGTCGTACTTCGTTAGCTTGCAGACCCATAGAGTAAGGGTCTAGCGCGTTGGATTGACCAAGCAGGGCTTCCACGACGACACCGGATGTTTGCAGGATGTTTTGGTTAACCGCCAATACAATACCCGGCACATCAATGAGCTTGCCGCCGATTTCAGATACGGGCGTTGTCACTTGATGATCAACGCTTAGCAGCGCTTTTTTTTCTGGCGTTTTGATGTGTTCCTGTTTAATCAGGCTTCGGGTATTTCCTTGGTGGTCACGGATAGAGGCCAGCATTCGGTAGAGAACTTTAGTGACATCTTCCCGGTAGTGTTGATCCGCAATACAGTCTTCAAAGAAAGCGTCCAGCTCATAAAGCTCGTAGCGTTTGATACTGGCGGGCGTGCCATAGTCGACTTCAAGATAGGCACCGGTCAATGCGAAAGTAGACAGGTATTCCTGGTTCATCTGTCGTGCGACAAAGTTCAGGGTGCGGCTGACGTTGATATTGCGAATCGTCCGTTTTTCACTGAACTCGTTCTCTTCAGTGTGGCTGCTACTGCGATCGACCTGAACATTGACTTCGCGTTTCGCATTCACCTTGTCGATGTGTTTTTTCAGTGCACTTTCTGCGGTTTTCTGTGTGTTGGCGCGGTGGGTATTGGTTTGGGTTTCATAGCCACCACTGACTGATACTTTCAGCTCATTCTCGCCGCCACCACTACCCACCACAGGGATATCCACTTTGGCGCTGGTTTTCATCCGGTAGTCGGTGCGACCTTCAAGACGCCATTTATCCTGCGTGTCTTCTGAAAACTCGGTTTTACTCTCCCTATCCAGTGATTCTGTCAGTTCTGATTGGGTATCTGAACTATGCGCATCAAGAATACTTTGGGTTTCCGAGCGGTTGGTTTTGGTTTGCTCAAAGCTGCGGATGGAAAGTTCGACTTCTTCCCCTGGTAGCAAGGAGAAGGAATCCACCACTCGGCCTGCACCATAATCACCGAGATAGTTTCTGACTGTTATCTTTTCCACCAGACGAATCGTTGGAACTGATGTCAAATTGGGTAGGTAGAGGTCATAGTTAGGGATGCCTGAAATGCCAACATAGCTGTCGATGACATAGCCGTTCTCAAGCATGTTCTGCACTTGCGCCATACCATACTTATTGATGACGTAGTCCAGTGGTTGGACGGCGGTTTGCACTATCGCTTCGTTTTGGATGGAGGTGTCCTCGATAACGTCATTCACTGGTGCGGGTTGAATGAGTTGCTCGTTTATTTTTTCATCCGTTTCGTTTGCAAGCACTGCATGCCAAAGTGGGCTTATGGCGTGGGCTTTCATGGCCATCATGGTCATAGGCACCACGTTTTTAGGGCTTTTCTCCTGATTGGATGTACTGTCGGTACTTTTCTTGCGTTTGAATTTGCTTGGTATCACAAGTTCAGAAACCTGCTCATAAGTGAATGCTGTCGATGCAGGTAAGTCGTAACGGAGCAGACTGGCGTTGCCACCGTCATCGAATTTGATCATGGGTTCTGTCTGACTCATGGAGGCCTCCATTTAGGGTTGGGGGTTAGGGCTGGGATGACGCCGATTCCAGCTCAATAATGCGGGTTTCAAGCTGATGAACTTGTGCGTGGAGCTGTTTGACGGATTCAAGCAGCAAAGGGATCAAGCCTTCGTAATCGACACTTTTCAGCCCGTCTTCGTCTTCGTCAACCAGTGAGGGGATCACAGTCTCTACTTGCTGGGCAATCAGGCCAAACTCCTCGGTTGCCTGATGGGTATCTTTCCACCGATAGGTCACGCCTTCGATTTGGTTAAGTAACTGCTGGGCTGAAACTATGGGTTTAATGTCCTGTTTTAGCCGTTCATCTGAGGTGCGGCTGAAATGTCGTGCTTTGACTGTGCTGGTTCGGCCGTCGATGTGAATGTCGGGTGAGTCTTTCGGGGTAATCACTTTTAGAGAGCCGGGTTCGTTATCAACTGCTTCTGTCACTGATGCGAGCATGCCGATTCGTAAATCCCTTCGGCACTCCAACTGCTCAGTGAAGGCTTCTTTACTGGTGACCTTGGTTGTCGAAACCTTGTCAGGCGTAATGAAGGTGCGCTGGCTGCCACCTCGGAAGCGGGTGATATTCTCCGTGATAAAAAGTGTGTCGCGATCCAACACC